>DAIRDJ010000014.1:0-45778 GCA_036796215.1 Geminicoccaceae bacterium | reverse complement strand
CCGAGTCCGCCAACGCCGACGAAACCCGACTACCTGGGACAACGGGATAAGCCTTCGCCTTTGATCGCTCGATACTCTCTTGACATTTTGTCACGTCGAAGGAGCGAAAAAAAGCAAGGACAAAAAAAACATTGCGCTGCAAGGCGCCCGCGACGGTCGCCGGTTGAGCGACCTGACAAAATGGCAGGTTGCAGTGTCCGATATCTGACAAATTGTCAGGTGGCGTCATCCGGTGACGCGTTCGGCGGTCTCGCCGGGCCATCTCCGGCCGCCGCTGCATCGGGCCTCGGGGCCCGCTGCCGTCGCCTCTTTCGGCCGGCCGGCCCAGCGCCAATCTATGTGAGGTTGCCGTTCGTCCGCAAAGCTCTCGCCCTTGACCCTCGATCTCGACCGCCGCACCGGCTGGCCTGCCGATCTCTGCGTGCTGCTCGACCGGCACCCGCGGGAGACCTGGCTAGGCTATCCCAATCTCGGAGCCCTCTGCCGCTTCTGGCTCGAGCGGCATGCGATGTTCCGCGAGCTCGCTGGTGCTCTCGCCCAAGGTGCCGAGGCCTTGCGCGAAGGGCAGGTCGATGCCGGCGCGTTCCAGCCCTGGTTCGCCCCACGCATGCGCTTTTTCCTCCAGCAGTTGCACCACCACCATCTGATCGAGGACCACGACTACTTCCCCGTCTTCATGGCAGCCGAGACGCGGCTGGTGCGGGGCTTCGAGGTGCTCGAGGCGGATCACGGGGCGATCGATGCGGCGATTCGCGAGCTCGCGGGGGCGAGCGACGCGCTCTTGCGCGCCCTGCACCAGCCCGCGGCCGATCTCGCTGGAGCGTCGGCAGGGCTCGGCGGGTTGCTGCCGCGCTTTCAGGGCAAGCTCGAGCGCCATCTCGACGACGAGGAGGATCTCATCATGCCCTTGATCCTGGAGCGTAGCGAGGCCGGGCTCGGGGTCGGCTGACGGGTTGATCGTGGCTGCGGCCTCGCTACCTCCACCCTCATGACAGAGTGGCACATCCAGAATCGTCGGACACTGCCCGAGCCCCTGACCGCGACGCGGCCGGTACGGGTCGAGCGCCAGCTCTGGCAGCGGCTCGACCGGGCCGAGGGCGAGTTGGAGATCGGCTACGACACGGTTGGGCGCCCGGTGCGGATCGAGTATCACTGGAAGCGCTATTTCAGTCGCGCCAACCCGTCGCTCGACGATGTCTATACGGCCGAGCTTTGGGTGCGCGACCGGGACGGTGGCTGGCTCTATCTGGTCCAGCCGGGGCAAAGCGGCTTTGTGCCGGTGCCGCATGCGCCGTTGCGGGCGCTGCTGCAGCACCATCTGAATATCGATATCGGGCATTAGCGACGCCCAAAGCGAGGATCGCACCATGTGGTTCAAGAAGAAGTCGATGGAACTACCGAGCACCGAGACGGCGCTGCCGGGGCGCGATACCCGCCCGTTCGCGATCGCCGAGCGTCACCTCGTCCTCGGCCAGCCGCTGGACGCCCCCTGCCCCGAAGGCATGGCGGAGGTCTATTTCGGCATGGGCTGCTTTTGGGGCGCCGAGCGGCGCTTCTGGAAGCAAAAGGGCGTTTGGACCACGGCCGTGGGCTATGCCGGAGGTGTCACGCCCAACCCGACCTATGACGAGGTCTGCACGGGCAGAACCGGGCACAACGAGGTCGTGCGTGTCGTCTATGATCCAGCGGTGGTCAGCTTCGCCGAGCTCTTGAAGGTCTTTTTCGAGAGCCATGATCCGACCCAGGGCATGCGCCAGGGCAACGATGTCGGCACCCAGTATCGCTCGGGCATCTACACCGCCACTTCCGCACAGCTGACGCTCGCCACGGCTACCGCCAGGGCGTATGGCGAAGCCCTGGTCGCCATCGGCAGCGGGCCGATCACGACCGAGATCCTGCCGGCCGGCCCCTTCTACTACGCCGAGGACGACCACCAGCAATATCTGGCGAAGAACCCCTGGGGCTATTGCGGCCTGCAAGGCACCGGCGTCGACTGCCCCGTGCCCGAGTCGGCGCTGAGCCGAACGGAGCCCATGACGGCCGCCTGAGGGGCTGGTAAACCGCTCCGGACAGCACCCGGAGTACGCGTTTCATGTCCATCGTCCAGCAGATGCTCGCCGCCCGGATCGATCAGGCCCTCGGCCGCGAGCCCGCCGACCTCGTCGTCAAGAACGCGCGGCTCTTGAACACTGCGACCGGGCGGATCGAGGGGCCAACGGACATTGCGATCGCCGGTGATGTCGTGGTCGGCACGCACGCCGTATACGAGGGCCTGCGCGAGATCGACGCCCTGGGGCGGGTAGTCGCCCCTGGCCTCATCGACTGCCACGTGCATGTCGAAAGCTCGATGGTGGTGCCGGCCGAGTTCGAGCGCGGCGTCTTGCCCTGCGGCACGACCACGGCGATCTGTGACCCCCACGAGATCGCCAATGTCGTGGGTCTCGACGGGATACGCTACTTCATCGAGGCGAGCCGCCAGCTCGCCATGACCTTGAAGGTCAATCTCAGCTCCTGCGTCCCGGCAACGGCGCTGGAGACCGCCGGGGCCAGGATCGAAGCTGACGACCTCGCCCCCCTGATGGACGATCCGGCCGTGGTGGGCCTGGCCGAGCTCATGAACTTCCCGGGCGTGATCCACAAGGATCCCGGCATGCTGGCCAAGCTCGAGCGGTTCTCTGGCCGGCATATCGACGGCCACAGCCCATTGCTCGGCGGCTCGGAGCTCAACGCCTATCTGGCGGTCGGAGTCTCGACCGAGCACGAGTGCACCAATCTCGAGGAGGCCGAGGAGAAGCTCGCCAAGGGCATGCACATCCTGCTGCGCGAGGGCTCGATCGCCAAGAACGTGACCACGCTCGCCCCGCTCTTGACCGACACCACCTGGATGCGCTGTGCGTTCTGCACCGACGACCGCAATCCGCTCGAGATCCGCGAGGAAGGGCATGTCGACCATGCGATGCGCCTGGCGATCCGGGCGGGTGCTCCGGTGCTCGCGGTCTATCGGGCAGCCACACTGGGCGCTGCCATGGCGTTCAAGCTGCCTGATCGTGGCCTGATCGCCCCGGGCAAGCGGGCCGATCTGGTTATTCTGGATGATCTCGACGAGGTGCGGGTCGCCGACGTCATCGTCGGCGGCAGACCCGCCGGCGACGCCCTTCTGCAGCCCAAGGAGCACCCGATGCCGCCCGGCTACGGCAGTGTGCGCCGCGATCCGGTGCTCGCTGCCGACCTCGCCCTCGATGGCAGCCGCAAGGTGCCGGTGATCGGTGCCCTGCCCTTCTCGCTCCTGACCGACCACCTCGAGGCCGTGCCGGACGCCGACCCGGAGATCGCCCGGCTCTGTGTGCTCGAGCGGCACGGGGTCAACGGCAATATCGGCCGCGGCTGGGTCAAAGGGTTCGGCCGGGTCGAGGGGGCGATCGCAACCTCGATCGGCCACGACAGCCACAACCTGATTACCGTCGGCCGCGATCCCGAGGCCATGGCGATCGCCTGCAACCATCTAATCGCTATCCAGGGCGGGGCCGTGGTGGTCGCCGGCGGCAAGGTCGTGGCCGACCTGCCGCTGCCGGTGGCGGGGTTGATGTCCGACCAGGATCTCGCCTTCGTCGACGAGCGGCTGCTCGAACTGCGCGGCGAGGCGAAAAAGATCGGCTGCACCCTCGAGGAGCCGCTGCTGCAGCTCGCCTTCCTGCCACTGCCGGTGATCCCGCACCTCAAGCTCACCGACCGCGGCTACGTGGCGGCAGGGCCCGACGGCTTGCGACTACTCGTTTGAGCTCGCTCTCAGACGGCGCGCCTGCCGATCTCGACCCGCACCCGCTCGACCGCAATCCGGACGGCGCGCAATTCATCATCGCTGACGAGTGCCGCCGACCGCCGCGCCGCCTGCACGCGCTCCATGGCCACCCGGTACTTGGCTGCCTGCGCCGCCGCCGCGGCACCCGCCGCCTCGAGCCGGGGGGCCACAGCCTCGAGGGACTGTTCCATCCGGTCCAGAAACGCACGCTTGCTCTCGGCCATGAAGTTCCTCCCTCTACTAGTTAAGAGTTCGAGTCTAGCATGAAACGAACGACTACACCTAATCTGAATCATGACGTTCGGCCTTTGTCGGACCGCTTCTGCAGCGCGAGGAGCGGGATGATACGGCGATCCTGGCTGGCGCTGATGCTGCTGACGGTGGCCGCCTGCACGCCCAGGGGCCCGGTCGACTACCCGCTCTCGGTCCAGCTCGCCGATCTGCGCTTCGCCGAGGCGGGGCTGCTCGAGCAGTCGATCGGCCTCGATCTGCGTTTCACCAACCCCAATCCGGAACCGATCCACGCCGAGGGCCTGCGCTTCGTCATGGAGGTGGACGGCCGCCCGTTCGGCACCGGGGTCAGCGATGCCGCCTTCGAGATCCCGCGGTTGGGTGAGGCCGTGGTGCCTGTCGTCATCCGGGTGCAGACCGGCGAGCTGATCAACCGGCTCCTTGCCTTGCGGACGGGCGCGCTCGACTACCGGATCGAGGGCGATCTCTTCCAGTCCTCGGGCCTCGCCTCGCGCACGCTTGCCTTCAGCGGCGATTCGGCGATCGTCATTCCAGACCTGCCCGCGGCTCTCGGCGGCCTGCAGCACCCCTGAAGGCTCAAAGCCTGAGCGCCAGGATGACCGAGACCGAGATTAGCGAGAGGGCTGTGGACAAAAGGATGGTATTCGCGGCCTCGGCTTCACCGGTTCGGTAGCGGGTCGCAAAGAGATAGGCGTTGATGCCGGTCGGCATGGCCGCGAGCAGGATCGCCGTATCCGACCAGGGGCTGGCGATGCGGAACACATGGTCGACCAGGAGCCAGACGACGAGCGGCTGCAGCACCGTCTTGAGCCCGACCAGGCCGAGGGCGAGGCCGAGCGCACCGCGGATCTGGTAGCTCGCGAGCGATGCCCCCATGGCGAAGAGTGCGGCCGGCAATGCTGCCTGGCCGAGCAGGGCTGCCGTCGAGGCCACCGGACCCGGCAAGGCGAGCCCGCTGACGCCGACAGCAAGACCGGCGAGCATGCCGATCAGGATCGGGTTGGTCAGGAGGCCCTTGGCCGTGGTGACGAGCCGTGCCGCCGGCGACAGGTCAGGCCGGCCGCGCTCGAGCAGGATGGTGACCAGCGTCATCATGATCGGCCCGTGCACGCTGACCAGCGCGAAGAGCGGCAGTGTTGCGGCCTCGCCCAGGGCCGTGAGCACGAGCGGAATGCCGAGCAGCACGACATTGCCGTAGCAGGCGGAGAAGCCCGCCACGACCGCGACCTCGGCACCCGACCGGCCGCGGCTGCGGGCAAGGAGTGCGGCACTGCCGGCACTGACCGCGACGCCGAGGAAGTAGGCCAGGAGATAACGGGCGTCGAACTCTGCCGGCCGGCCTTGCGCCGCCAGGCTCGAGAAGAGCATCACCGGCAGGGCGAACTGGAAGACGAAACGGCTGAGCGCGCGTGTCGCCGTCTCGTCGAAGAACCCGAGGCGGGCAGCCGCATAGCCGATGCCGATCAGCGCGAAAACCGGCAGGACGATGTCGATGAAGGCGCTCATCGCACGGACTTGCCGCAGGCCGCAGCAGGCCGTGCGGATCGTTCGGGCTTTAACGCTTTTTTAGGAGTCTGGGGTGCATGATCCGCGGGTCGCCGGTCTTTCGGGCGACGCCTGCAGCCGAGAGCGGAGACTGGCCCGTGCAGAGACATGCTCAACCCGCCGGACTGATCATGGTGGCCCCGCCCGCCGCCGATACCGCTGGCCAGGAAAGCGAGCGTTGGCCGGCGCCGGTGGCCACACTGTTCATCGTCACGACCTCGCTGGCACTCTGGGCCGGCATCTTCTTCATCGGCGGCAAGCTGCTGGGCTGACCGGCGGGCCAGCGCCGCGCATGGCCGGGCACAGCGGCGCCGGTCCCGGCGCCGACGCTGACCGGCATCGGCTCACGGGCGAGCGGTCGGCGGGCACTCCGTCTGCAGTGCCTCGATGAACCGGGCGGGATCGACATTGCCGCCCGAAAGCACGACGAGCACCGTCTTGCCGCGGCAGTCGAGGGCACCGACCAGGGCAGCGGCGAGTGCGATCGCCCCGCCCGGCTCGACGACCACTTTGAGCTCAAGAAACGCCTGGCGCATCGCCTCGAGCACCGCCCGATCGTCGACCGCGAGCCCGCCTGCCAGCAGCCACCGATTGACGGCAAAGGTCAGTTCGCCCGGCATGGGTGCCAAAAGCGCGTCGCAGATCGACGTGGCACCAGGGGTGTTTGTCTCCCGCTTGCCCGAGCGCAGCGACCGGGCCGTGTCATCGAAGCCCGCTGGCTCGGCACTGTAAACGGCGATCTTTGGGAAATGGTGACGAAGCGCCGTCGCCGTGCCGGCGATCAGCCCACCGCCACCGCAGCAGACGATGGCCGCATCCGGCACGATGCCGAGTGCCCGGGCATCGAGCGCCATCTCGAGCCCCACGGTCCCCTGCCCTGCCATGATCCGCGGATCGTTATAAGGCTTGACCAGCTGGGCCCCTGTCCGCTCGGCGATCTCGCGGCCGATGGCCTCGCGATCCTCGGCATGGCGATCGTAGAGGACGAGCGTTGCGCCCAGCCGCTCGGTGTTCGCTTTTTTGATCGCAGGAGCGTCGGCCGGCATGATGATCGTGGCGTCACGGCCGAGCAGCCTGGCGGCGAGGGCCACGCCCTGGGCGTGATTGCCGGAGGAATAGGCGACGACGGGGCCGGGCGGCAGCTGGGCGATGGTGTTGTAGGCACCGCGGAACTTGAAGGAGCCGGTTCGCTGCAAGGGCTCGGGCTTGATCAGGAGGCGGCCGCCGACCTGCGCATCGAGTGCCTCGCTCGCGAGCAGCGGCGTGCGTCGGGCGACGCCGGCGAGCCGCGCCGCCGCAGCCTCGATATCCTCGATGCCGATGATCTCGTGCAGAGCTGCCCCATCGGTCGGGCCGGCGACGGCAGCGGTCATGCGGCAACCTTTTGCTGACGCGGGCTGATCGGACGGCGCTCATGGTGAGCAAGAGCCGGCGGCGGGCGTCTTGCCTCGCGCGTGTCGTCTGTCGTTGCGACCCTCGTGACGACCAAAAGCACGGTTGCCACGGCATCTATAGGCACGGGCGGGCTCTTCCGGCAGGGCCCCCGACCGGCGACGGTGGCGAGCCGAAGCCCTTCGCGCCTCGCCCGTCGTGCCGCAATCCACGTCCGAGCGCCGGACGTCGCTGACACCGCCGTGCTCATGGCGCGTTGCCGACGAAGAGATCGGGCAGCGGGGCGAGATCACCGAGCTGGTGCGCCGGCCTGCCGGGCAGGCGTTCGGCGGCGGCCCCCTGGCGGTTCAGGTGGATCACCGTGCAGCCGAAGCCCGCAGCACCGTGCACGTCCCAGCCATTGGCCGAGATGAAGAGGATCTGCCGGGCCGGGACACCGAAGTGGCGGGTGGCCAGGGCATAGACCTCGGGTACGGGCTTGAACACGCCGAGTGCCTCGACCGAGATGACGGCATCGAGAAAGGCGCTGATGCCGGCGCTCGCGAGCCCCCACTCGAGCATCTCCGGTGTGCCGTTCGAGAGCACGGCAAGCGGCAACCGAATCGCCCGAAGCCGGTCCAGCGCAGCCGGAACCTCGGGATAGGGGGCGAGCCGCCGGTAGGCGTCGAGCAGGGCTGTGCGCAAGGCCTGATCCGCATCGAGCGCGAACGCTGCCATGGCGTGGTCGAGGGCATCGGCGGTGACGGTGGCGAAATCGGCATGGCAGCGCATGCTGTTGCGCAGCCAGGTATAGGCGAGCTGCTTGTCCCGCCAGAGGGTCGAGAGCGCCTGGGCGCGATCGGCGGTCAGCGCATCGCTGCCGCTCGCCGCCCGTGCCGCCATCACCTGGGCGACGGCCGAGTGCACATCGAGCAAGGTGCCGTAGGCGTCGAAGCAGACGGCCGCGATCGGCAGAGCATTCGGGTCACCGGGCAGGGCGAGCATGGCCATGGCGTCGCTGTTGCATCGCCTGGGACTGACGTCAAGCCGGGCCGGAACCGAGGCGTCTCCCGATCGGACAGCGACGGCGGCTCTTTGCAATCCCCGAATGGCGCAACCCACCCTTCACGTCCCGGCTGCCCCGGCAAGGCAGATCGTGCTACCTCTCGCAGGGAACGAGGGTGAAGAGGCAGGTCTTGGAGGCGTCGATGGCGACGACCGATTTTCGCGATTCCGACTCCCGGACCGGGCGCAGCGCCAGCCCGTGGCTGAGCCTCGGCACGGCTCAGGGGCGGCGGACCGTGCTGCTGCTCGTCGTGCTCTCGGCCGTGGCCGCCGCGGCCTTGCTCGGCCAACCGCGACCCGCGTTGCTCGCCGATCCGGAGCTCGCTTTCGTCTTGCGCGGCATGGGCATGATCAAGGCGATGATCGCGCTCGGCATCACTTCCCTGGTCTGGTGGCGGGCGGGCTCGGCCGTCGGCACCCGGCGCCTTCTCGCCTATTGCGCTGCTTGTGCGCTGCTCGCGGCCGCCACCGTCCTGGTCCTCGAGCTCGCCGTCCTGGTTGCGACCTCGGTCGTGTTCCACGCCACGCTGCTGACGCTCGGCCTGCTCGCCCTCGGCGATGGCGGGCTCGCGCGGGGTGCCCTCCGCCGCCGCTGAAATCAGCCGCCACTTGGCTGGCACGCTGCAACCAGCCCGGCGCATACCCTTTCCCCGACCGCTTGCCGGCCGCCGGGGTGATCGGATAGGCGCAAGGTCACGGCCATCCGGGAAGCAGCAGCGGGGAGCGACAGAACGGGATGACGGCAATCGGCAGGACGGCGGCCACGGTCGCGATGAAGGGCGGCGGCTACTACTCGAAGAGCACGCGCGGCGCCAAGGACGTCATCGACCGGGCCTCGCCGATGCTGTTGGAGGCAGCGGCCGCCATCCCCGAACCACCACCCGGACACCCCTTGCAGATCGCGGATTTCGGTTGCGCCGATGGCGGCACCTCGAGGGCCGCGATCCACGCCACCATCGAGGCGCTGCGCACCCGTTTTCCGGACCGCCGGGTACTGGTCACCTACACGGACCTGCCGAGCAACGACTATTCGCAGCTCTTCAAGAACCCGCTCGACCTCTCGGGCGACCTTGAGCACAGCTATCTCGCCGAGATGCCGGGCGTGTTCGCCCATGCCTGCGGCGTCGGCTTTCATCGCCAGCTGATCCCCGATGCGACACTCGATATCGGCTTCTCGACCACCGCCATGCACTACATCTCCGAAAAGCCCATGGAGATCCCGGATCGCGTTCACATGGTGGGGGCCTCGGGTGCCGTGCTGGCAGCCTATGCCGACCGGGCGGCCAGGGACAGGGAAGCGATCCTTTTGGCCCGGGCGAAGGAGCTCAGGCCCGGTGGCCGGCTGGTCTTCATGAATTTCGGCAAGGACGAGACCGGCCGCTGTCTCGGGTTCACCGATGGCGTCAACATGTTCGACACCTTCGATCGGCACTGGCGGGCCATGGCCGATGCAGGGCTGATCAGCCGTGACGAGTACGTCAATGCGAGCTTCGCCCAGTTCTACCGGACCAAGGAAGAGTTTTCGGCGCCGCTCTTGGACCCGGCGTCAGCGGTGCACCAGGCGGGCCTCAGGCTGATCTCGGCGTATGCCGGCATCACCAGATGCCCCTACCGGGCGGCCTTCGCGGCCAGCGGCGGGACCATGTCGGCGCGCGACTTCGCCGTCTCCTATATCCCCACCCTGCGCTCCTGGAGCGAGACGGTGTTCGCCAATGCCCTCGACCCTGCCCGCCCGGCCGATGAGCGTGCAGCCCTGGTCGATGCCTTCTACCAGCGCTACGCGGACAGGGTGGCGGCCGACCCCACCGGCCATGCGATGGACTACGCCCACTGCTATCTCGCGATCGAGAAGGTGGCCTCCGGGGCCTAGGGTCGACTTCCAGCGGGTCCTTCCTCACCGGGGCTTCGGGCGGCAGGTGGCATGATCGAGCGGAGCGTCGGCGGTCGCGACAGAACCCAGCGCGCCATGGCCTGCGGCAATCCGGGCTCGCCTCCACCAGCCAGCTTGGCTTCGGCATCGCTTGGTGCCGGTCTCCGCTTGCTGCTATAAGCCCGCAACGCTTTCGAGGTGCTCCAGGAAACGCCCGCCTTGTCGTTCGCGAACCCCGTTTTCGTCGCCGTCGATCGCCCCGATCTCGAGGGGGCGGAGGGCTTGGCGCGCGCGCTCGCCCCTTATGTCGGCGGCATCAAGCTCGGGCTGGAGTTCTTCTTCGCCCGGGGTCCGGAGGGAATCCGGCGGATGGGGCGGCTCGGCCTGCCGATCTTCCTCGATGCCAAGCTGCACGACATCCCGAATACCGTGGCGGGGGCGATGCGCGGGGTGGTGGCACTGCCGGTTCAGATGGTGACGCTGCACGCCATGGGCGGGCTCGAGATGATGCGCACCGCCGTGGCAATCGCCGACGACAGCGAGGCCCGGCCCTGGGTTCTCGCCGTGACGGTGCTGACGAGCCTGGACCAGGGGGATCTGGAGGCCACGGGCCAGGTGGGCACGGCGACCGAGCAGGCCCTCAGGCTCGGAGAGCTCGCCTTGCGGGCCGGGTGTCACGGCATCGTCTGCTCACCCTTGGAGGTGGCGGCGATGCGCGAGACGTTTGGCAGCGGCCCAAAGCTCTTGGTGCCGGGTGTGCGGCCGAAGGCGGGGGGCGATGATCAAAAGCGCACGCTCGACCCGGTGGAGACCATGGCGGCAGGAGCCGATCGGCTGGTCATCGGCCGGCCGATCACGGCGGCTGCCGATCCGGTCGCGGCGGCCCGCGCCATTGCGCTCGGTCTCGAGGGCGCCTGATGCGGGTGGATGTCAAGATCTGCGGGCTGACCCGGCCGGTCGATCGGGACGCGGCGATCAGGGGTGGTGCACGCTGGCTCGGTTTCGTCTTCTTTCCGCCGTCGCCACGCTCGCTCACACCCGAGACCGCGGGTGCGCTGGTGCGAGGCCGGCCAGGCACAGCCGAGGCGGTCGGCGTGTTCGTCGATCCGGACGATGCCTGGCTCGATGCGGTGCTGGCCGAAGCCCCGCTCGATTTGATCCAGCTGCACGGCAAGGAAACGCCCGAGCGGGTGGCCGCGGTCAAGGCGCTGACCGGGCGGCGGGTGATCAAGGCCCTTTCGGTGGCCGACGCAGACGACGTCGCCGGCCATGCCGTCTATCGCGACGTAGCCGACATGCTGCTTTTCGATGCGAAGCCACCAAAGGTCCCGGGTGCCATCCCGGGCGGCAACGGCCTCGCCTTCGATTGGCGACTTCTGGCCGGACAGCGGATTGATCTGCCCTGGCTCCTTGCCGGCGGGCTGGATGAGGCCAATCTGCCGGAGGCGGTCCTGCTCACCGGCGCCCGGGCGGTCGATGTCTCCTCCAGGCTGGAGACGGCAGCCGGCATCAAGGACCCGAAACGGATCACCCGGCTGCTCGACCGGGCCCGCGACATCCAAGCTCTCAGTGTTTGAACGAGGACTTCATGGCAACCGCCAGCATCCAGACCCAACGGCCCAACAGCTTTCGGGCGGGCCCCGACGAGGACGGGCATTTCGGCATCTATGGCGGCCGTTTCGTGGCCGAAACATTAATGCCGAATATCCTGGAACTCGAAGAGGCCTGGGTCGCGGCCAAGCAGGATCCGGGGTTCCAGGCCGAGCTCGACAGCTGGTTCAAGGACTATGTCGGCAGACCCTC
The DNA here is from genome assembly GCA_036796215.1 of Geminicoccaceae bacterium. Lineage (GTDB taxonomy): Bacteria > Pseudomonadota > Alphaproteobacteria > Geminicoccales > Geminicoccaceae > SLRI01. The sequence goes on along the minus strand of DAIRDJ010000014.1, from coordinate 34,073 downwards.
GCCGCTCTATCTCGCACAGCGACTGACCGACCATCTCGGCGGGGCCAAGGTCTATTTCAAACGTGACGAGCTCAACCATACGGGTGCGCACAAGATCAACAACTGCGTCGGCCAGATCCTGCTCGCGACCCGCATGGGTAAGAAGCGGATCATCGCCGAGACGGGTGCGGGCCAGCATGGCGTGGCGACGGCGACGGTGGCCGCGCGCTTCGGGCTCGAGTGCGTCATCTATATGGGCGAGCGCGACATCGAGCGGCAGGCACCCAACGTCTTTCGCATGCGGCTACTGGGTGCGAAGGTGGTGCCGGTGACCTCGGGCTCGCGGACCTTGAAGGATGCGATGAACGAGGCTCTTCGGGATTGGGTCACCAATGTCGAGGACACGTTCTACATCATCGGCTCGGTCGCAGGTCCCCACCCCTACCCGGCGCTGGTGCGCGATTTCCAGAGCATCATCGGTACCGAGGCCAAGGCGCAGATCCAGGAGAAGGAGGGCCGGCTGCCCGATCTTCTGGTCGCGGCGGTGGGCGGCGGGTCGAACGCCATGGGCCTCTTCCATCCCTTCCTCGACGATCCCGAGGTTAGGATCGTCGCCGTGGAGGCGGCAGGCGACGGGATCGAGACGGGGCGGCACGCGGCGGCCATGACGGCGGGCGAGCCCGGTGTCCTGCACGGCATGCGCAGCTACCTCATGCAGGACGATGACGGGCAGATCATAGAGCCGCACTCGATCTCGGCGGGGCTCGACTATCCGGGCATCGGGCCGGAGCATTCCTGGCTCAAGGACATGGGGCGGATCGAGATCGCCACGGCGACCGACCGGGACGCGCTCGACGCGTTCGGGCTCTGTGCGAAGCTCGAGGGCATCCTCCCGGCGCTCGAGCCGAGCCACGCGCTCGCCGAGGTGACCCGGCAGGCGCCGCTGATGGGCAAGGACCAGATCATCATCATGAATCTCTGCGGCCGGGGCGACAAGGATATCGGCACCGTGGCTCAGCACATGGGCGTAACACTTTGATCGCCTTGACTATTTCGGAGCAGGACCGATGACCGCGTCGCGGCTCGATCGGCGTTTTCAGGCCTTGCGGGAGGAGGGGCGGGCCGGCCTCGTCACCTTCATGTGTGGCGGTGATCCCGATCCCTCGACCTTCCAGACGATCCTCGAGGGCCTGCCTGCGGCCGGGGCCGATGTCATCGAGGTCGGGATGCCGTTCTCCGATCCCATGGCCGACGGCCCCTCGATCCAGGCGGGCAACCTCAGGGCACTTGCTGCCGGCATGACCTTGCACCGTCTCCTCGACCACATCACGCGGTTCCGCGAGCACGACACCGAGACCCCCATCGTGCTGATGGGCTACTACAACCCGATCCACAAGTTCGGCCCGGAACGCTTTCTCAGAGCTGCCGTTGCGGCCGGCGTCGACGGCCTGATCGTCGTCGACCTGCCGCCGGAGGAGGATGCCGAGCTCTGCCTGCCGGCCCTCGCCGAGGGCCTCAACTTCATCCGCCTCGCCACGCCGACGACCGACGACAAGCGGCTGCCCAAGGTGCTCGGCAACACCTCGGGCTTCATCTACTATGTGTCGATCACCGGGATCACCGGCGCTGCCGCACCCGTGGCGGACATGGTAGGCGCCGCGGTCGAGCGGTTGCGTCGGCACACCGACCTGCCGGTTGCCGTCGGCTTCGGCATCCGCGAGCCCGAGCAGGCGGCCGGGATCGCGCGACTGGCCGACGCAGCGGTGGTGGGCTCGGCCCTCGTCGACGAGGTCGCAAGGCACTTGGCGAAAGGCGACACGAGTGGCCTGCCTGCTGCCGTCCACGCCAAGGTCAGAGGCCTCGCCCAGGCGGTCCGCACCGCCCGCGCGGCCTGAACGGAGGGGATCAGCCGATGAACTGGCTCACGAGCTACGTCCGCCCGCGCTTTCAGGCACTCGTGCGCTCGACCGGCAAGACCGAGGTGCCGGAAAACCTCTGGCATCAATGCCCGACCTGCGAGCGGATGATCTTCCACCGCGATCTGGAGGCCAACCAGCGTGTCTGCCCGCACTGCAGCCACCACATGCGGGTCGGGCGCGAGTATCGCTTCCGGAGCCTCTTCGACGAGGGCAGCTGGACCCGGATCGAGCTGCCCAAGGCCCCGGTCGATCCCCTGAAATTCAGGGATTCCAAGCGCTACACCGACCGTCTGAAGGAGGCGCAGGCAAGGACCAAGACCCAGGATGCGCTCGAAGCCGCGCACGGCAAGGTGGGTGGCCTGCCGGCCGTGATCGCCGTCATGAACTTCGATTTCATGGCGGGCTCGATGGGTGCCGGGCTCGGCGAGGCCTTCGTCACCGCGGCCCGACTCGCCGTCCTGCAGGAGGCAGCCTTCATCGTCGTCACGGCATCGGGCGGGGCGCGGATGCAGGAGGGCACCGTGTCGCTCATGCAGATGGCGCGCACCACGATCGCCGTCGAGGAGGTGAAGGAGGCGGGGCTGCCCTATATCGTCATCCTGACCGACCCCACGACCGGTGGGGTCACGGCGTCCTTTGCGATGCTGGGCGACATCCACATCGCCGAGCCCGGGGCGGTCATCGGCTTCGCCGGCGCACGGGTGATCGAGCAGACCATCCGCGAGACGCTGCCCGAGGGCTTCCAGAAGGCCGAATACCTGCTCGAGCACGGCATGGTCGACATGGTGGTGCACCGCTTCGAGCTGCGGCCGATGCTCGCCCGCGTGCTCAGCCTCCTGCGCGAGCCGCTGGTCACCGCAGCACCAGTCGAGACCCTGCCGGCCGAGGCCGCGGCCAATACTGACGAAGCGCCGGCCGAGGCCATGCCGGCGGCAGCCGACGACTAGGCGACGGAATGGTGAGTACATTGAGCAAGGCGACGAGGTCCCGGTGACCGAGTTCAGCAGCGACCTCATCCTGGCGCGGCTGCAGACGCTCCATCCCAAGAGCATCGATCTCTCGCTCGGCCGCCTGCTGCGGCTGCTCGAGCGGCTGGGTCATCCGGAGCGACAGGTGCCGCCCGTGGTCCACATCGCGGGCACCAACGGCAAGGGCTCGACGCTGGCCATGCTGGACGCGATGCTGACCGCCGCGGGCCAACGGGCGCATCGTTACATCTCGCCGCATCTCGTCCACTTCAACGAGCGCATCCTGCTCCGCGGCCGGCCAATCGAGGAAGGCTTGCTCGCCGAGGTGCTGGACACGTGCGAGCGGGCGAACGAGGCCGATCGCATTACCTTCTTCGAGATCACCACAGCGGCAGCGTTTCTGGCCTTCGCCCGCACGCCGGCGGACTGGCTGCTGCTCGAGACCGGGCTCGGCGGCCGCCTGGACGCGACCAACGTCGTCGACCGCCCGGCGCTGACGCTGATCAGCCCCGTCTCGATGGACCACGAAAGCTATCTCGGCGACACGCTCGCCGCGATCGCCGGCGAGAAGGCCGGGATCATCAAGCCCGGCGTGCCGGTTCTGGTCGGCCCGCAGGAACCCGAGGCTCTTGCCGTGCTGCGCGCCAAGGCGGCGAGTGTTGGTGCGCCTTTGCGGGCCTGTGGCCACGATTGGTCGATCGCCGAGGCGCCCGAGGGCTTTGCCTTGGTGACCAAGGGGCAGCACCTCGCTCTGCCACGCCCTGGTCTCGCCGGTGCGCATCAGATCCAAAACGCGGCCCTCGCAGCCCTTGCCGGCCTCACCCTCGGGCTCGATCCGACAGCGATCGCCCGCGGCATCGAAAACGCCGAATGGGCCGGCCGGCTGCAGCGTTTGCCGACCGCAGGCTTTCCCGTCGCAGGCTCGGCGCCGCTCGAGATCTGGCTCGATGGCGGGCACAACCCGGCCGCAGGCGTGGCCTTGGCCGCGAGCCTCGTCGACATCGGCCGCGGCCGCCCGGTCGATCTCGTGGTCGGCATGCTGGAGACCAAGGACACGGGCAAGTTCCTGGCACCGATGCGCGGCCGCGTGCGCCGGCTCTATGCGGTGCCCGTCCCGGACGAGCCCCTTGGCCGTCCTCCAGCGGCGATCGTCGAGGCAGCGGCAGCACACGGCATCGCCGCCACCACAGCCCAGAGCACCGAGGACGCCATCGCCGCGATCGCCAGCACGACGAGCGGTCCGAGCGTCGCCCTGATCTGCGGCTCGCTCTATCTCGCGGGCCACGTGCTCAGGCGCTTTGCCTGAGCCGCCGGCCGCGGGTTGCGCCCAATTCGTCAGGCTCGTTAAGCCAATCTTCAGATTTGTCGGCTAGCCTCTAGCGTGCACAAAGGCCTAAGTGGCCGATCGCATGCGCCGGCCCCCCTCTTGCGGGCCGACTTTTCGGAGGAGCGGCGATGCCTGGTGAAGACGAAACCATCGCCCAGCTTCGAGCCGAACTGCAGGATCTGAGCAACAAGATCCAGCACACCATGCGCGAGGTGGCGACGATCCGCCATCCCATGATGGAAAACGGCCGGGTCCACTCGGCGGTTGACGAGTTGGGGACGATCGTCGCGGCCACGGAGTTCGCGACCGAGCAGATCCTCACCGCCGCCGAGACGATCGAGGCGACTGTCGACGCCACCGCCGAAGCCCGGTCCGGCGGGGCTGGCCGGGCCACCGTGATCGACGCCGTCACCAGCATCTATGAGGCCTGCAACTTCCAGGACCTCACCGGCCAGCGGATCACCCGGGTGATGAGCTTGCTGCGCGACATCGACGAGCGCCTGCTCGCGATCATCGAGCTTGTCGGCCGCGACCACTTCACTGCTGCGCCACCGCCAAAGACCACCCCGAGCTGCGCCGATCAGGCCCTGCTCAACGGCCCCGCCACCGCCGGCAGCGGCCTGCAGCAATCGTCGATCGACTCGCTCTTCCCCTGACGCTTCGGATTCCCGAGCAAAAAGTAATGCGGGGAGGATGATCCTCCCCGCGCCCCACCGCTACTTTTACCCGAGTGGAATGGACAGTTAGCACCACACCTGGGGCGTCAATGGCCCAAAAAAACGGAGGGCACGGGGAGGTTCTGTCTCCCCGTTTTCTTATTCATGTCTCAAAGCAATCCGTCGTGGATCAGTTTGAGGCCGGTGAGCAGCACAAAGACGTAGCAAAGGCGGTAGAACTGCACCTGGTTGACCTTGTCGTGCAGCCAGATGCCGGCGAGCATGCCGAGGGCGGCTACGGGTGCGAGGACGAGCGAGGCCCAGAGATTGGTCGGGCTGAACAGGCCAAGCAGCATGTAGCGCACGACCTTGGCCGCATTGATCAGGGTGACGAGCACGATCATCGAGCCCACGAAGATCGTCTTGTCGAGCTTGAGCGGCAAAAGATAGATGTTGGCGGGAGGGCCGCCGGATTGGGCAACGGTGCTGGTGAAACCGGACAGGCTGCCCCAAAAGGCGGCGCGCCTGGGTTCGTGCGGCCGTGCTGGGGCATCGCCCTTGCTGCGCAGGAAATAGTCGGCGGCAAAGCCGGTGGCGATCAGGCCCAAGAGCACGCGGATCAGGTCGTCATCGAAGTAGTGAAGGGCGAGGCTCGCAACGGCGATACCGGCAAGGGCACCCGGCAGCATCGCCTGGATGATGCGCCGGTCGAACGCACGACGGTAGGCCCAAACATCGATCGCATCCATCAGCATCAAGAGCGGCAGGAGGATGCCGGCAGCGACCGCGGGCGAAACGGCGAGCGCCATGAGCGGTACCGCAGCGATCCCGAGACCGCCGCCGAAACCGCCTTTGGAGATGCCGAAGATCAGGACGGCCGGGATGGCGACGGCATAAAACGCAGGATCACTCAGCACGACCGGCGCTGGCGCTGGCCGCTGTTGCCCGCTCCGCTCAAAGACCGCCGGCGGCGCGCAGGCCCTCCATGTCCCAGGCCTTGAGCAGGTCGATCAGGAGGTCGCCCGAGGCGAGGTTGCGGCCCTCGATCTTCAGCATCGCCCGACCACCGCCGGCCAAAAAGGTGATCTCGCCGCTGCCGGCCGCGTCGTCGAACTCCAGGACGGCGTTCTCGCGGCCCATGCGCACCCGCTGCATGTCCGGGTTGGCGGCAAGCATCGCCGGATTGCTGAAGAGGGCGGCCATGCCCTGGATCATCGGGTTGTCGATGATCAACTGGGCCTCCATCGTGCTGGAGCCGCCGTCCTCGCTGTAGGTCCGGTTGACCATCGTGCCGCCGCCCATGAAGCCGGCGGCGGCTTCCTGATTGGGCTCGCCTGCGGTCCAGCCTGCCGGAGCCGGCGGGAAGGTCTCGGCAAAGGCGCCACCGAGCAGCGCCTGGATCTCGCCGATCGCGAATTGCAGCTCGGTGGTGGTGCCCGCGTAGTCGCCCTCCTCATAGAGCTCGATGGCGAGGTCCAGCTGTTCGCGGATCTCGTCGGCACCGGCAGCCGATGGTGGCAACGGCCCGAGGACAAGTGCCAGGGCAGTCATGGCGAGACAAATCCGGCGCATCGAGCTCTCCAAACGTGACGCAACAGGGAGCCGAGGTTTGCGCTCGTGCGACGACCGGCGTCAACCCCGATCTCGCTTCGCTCATCCGAAATATTTGCAAGCCATTTCATACGCTTGGCCGCAGGCCGAGAACCTGAACCAAGAACCGCGGTGCCGTAGTGGGGCCCGGGATGGGTTGACGATCAGGCTGCGAAAGCCGGCTTGCTTGATGGCCGCAAGATCGCTCGCCGTGATCTGGCCGCTGACGGCAAGATGCGGCGTAAGCTCCTTGATGTCAGAAATGACGCCCGCCCTGCCGAGGCGTTGCTTGATGTTGTCAAAGCGTGTTGAGCGGCACTTTGAGGAACCGCTTGCCGCCCGCATCGGGCTCCGGCAGCCGGCCCGCCTTCATGTTGACCTGCAGGGACGGGATGATCAGCCGTGGCATGGCGAGGGTGGCGTCCCTGGCCTCGCGCATCGCTACGAACGCGCCCTCGCTGGTGCCGTCCTTGACGTGGATGTTGTGCTCACGCTCCTCGGCGACCGTCGTCTCCCAGCGGATCTCGCGGCCATTGGGCCCGTAGTCGTGGCACATGAAGAGCCGCATCTCGCCCGGCAGCTCGAGAATGCGCTTGGTCGAACGGTAGAGGGCACGGGCATCGCCGCCCGGGAAATCGGCCCTGGCCGTGCCGCCATCGGGCATGAAGAGCGTGTCGCCGACGAAGGCCGCATCGCCGATGATGTGGGTCATGCAGGCCGGGGTGTGGCCGGGCGTGTGGATGACAAACGCCCGCATGGTGCCGATCGTGTAGGTGTCACCGTCCTTGAACAACCGGTCGAACTGCGAGCCGTCGCGCTGGAACTCCGTGCCCTCGTTGAAGACCTTGCCGAAAGTCTCCTGTACGACGGTGATGTTCTCGCCGATGCCGAGCTTGCCGCCGAGCTTGCCCTGGATGTACGGCGCGGCCGAGAGATGGTCGGCGTGGACATGGGTTTCGATCAGCCAGTCGCAGGTCAGCCCGTGCTCCTTGACGAAGGCGATCATCGTATCGGCATGATCGTAGGCGATGCGCCCGGCGGCGTAGTCGATGTCCATGACCGAATCGACGATGGCGCAGGCCGTCGATGCCGGATCCTTGACGACGTAGCTGATGGTGTTGGTCTCGTCGTCGAAGAAGGCCGTCACTTCGGGCTTCACGCTGAGGTTGGTCTCGGGCAAAGCGGGCTTGGCGATGGCGTTCATGGCTGGCTCCCTTGGGTCGGCGAGCAGCTCGCGCTGGCGCTGGGCGGTGCGGGCGACTGCGGTGATCCTACTTGTGAGACACTGATATATAATTTATGAAAACATTAATCAACGGCGAAAGCGCACGATGACCGATGACCCTCACGCCCAGCCCTCGCGCATGCCGATCCTCGGCGAGCCGGCGCCACCGTTCACTGCCCGCACCACCATGGGCGAACGCTCGCTGCAGTCCTATCGCGGTCGCTGGCTGGTCTTCTTCTCGCACCCCGCCGACTTCACGCCGGTCTGCACCAGCGAGTTCATCGCCATGGCGCGCGCCCATGACCGGTTCCAGGCGCTGGGCTGCGATCTCTTGGCCCTCTCCGTCGACAGCCTGTTCAGCCATCTCGCCTGGCTCGCCAACATCCGCGATCGCTTCGGCGTTCGCGTGCCGTTTCCGATCGTCGAGGACCCGTCGATGGTGATCGCCCGGGCCTACGGCATGCTGCCGGCAGGTGCTGCCACCAGTGCGACGGTCCGCGCCAATTTCGTCATCGATCCCACGGGCATCATCCGCGCCCTCAATTGGTACCCGATGACCACCGGGCGCAGCGTGGAAGAGATCCTGCGACTGGTCGCGGCACTGCGCTTCACTGATGCCGAGAACGTGTTGACGCCGGCCGACTGGCAGCCGGGCGAGGCGGCGATAGCACCCACGCCCGTGACGATCCGCGATGTCGAGGAGCAGCTCGAAGGCCAGGGCGTCGTCGACTGGTACTACCGGCGGGTGGAGCGCCCTGATGACTGAGACGGCCCGCCTGACCACCGACGAAGCGGAGCAGCTGGCCGGCTGGCTGAAGCTTCTGGCCAACAGCAATCGACTGCAGATCGTAGGCCTCCTCGCCCAGGGCGAACGGACGGTGGCCGAGATCGAGGCGACGCTCGGCATCCGCCAGCCCTCACTGTCGCAGCAGCTGGGCATTCTGCGCGAAGGTGGCCTGATCCAGGCCGAGCGACGGGCGAAGACCGTGACCTATTCGCTCAACACTGCAACGCTTACCCCCCTTCTTCACCTGCTCTGCGACCGCCTGGGTGGTGAAGGTGGCGAAGCCGAGACGGGCCCATCCCCCGTTCGGCCATCGCAAGCGGCGGTGTTCGCGACCGTTGGGAACGGTTCATGACGTCCTGAACCGACGGCAGCGATGCCGTGGCGGGTGTGTTGGCCGATCGCCGCGGCGACGCATCGGCAAGAGCGCGCTGGTCGATCTCACCAGCAAAGCGCCAAAAAATCCGGGCAGCCATGGATCGACACCGAGCGGCCGGGCCGCAAGCACACCGAGTGCCCTTGCCCAAACACTTGTGCGCTCGGCCAAAGCGGCGCAGGGTGTTGGCGTGGCTGCCACTGGCGCTTCTCGTCCTCGAGGCAAACGGTCGGACTGGTCTCGCCACCGCGGGTCCGGCCGCCAAGGGAGTATGCCGATATGCAAAGACTGCGTCTTACGACCTTGGCCCTTGTCGCCGGCCTGGTCCTGCCCGCGACCGGTGCAATTGCGGACGTATCGACCGAGCTTCAAGTCGAGTTGCAGACCGCGATGCTCGTGCATCTGGATACGATCGCACCAGGCGGCGTCTATACCTATCTGGATAGCGGTACCCAGACGCTGCGCACCGTCTACACCGCCAATGTCCACCCCATGGTGGTCCAGGCCGGTGACGAGTTCTTCGTCTGCTCGGAGTTCATCGACGATGACGGCGAGCGGCTGACTGCGGACTTCCTCGTCCGCAAGGTCGGTGACTCCTATCGCGTCGTGCAGACGATCCTCGGCGACCGGGCAGCTCTCATGGCGCTTGTCGAGCAAGGCGGCCAGTGAAGCGCGGCTTCCGTGTTCGCCTGCTCGAGAGCGTCGCCGGGCCGTTTCGCCGCCATCTCTTTCTCAAGTTCGTTGCCGCCACGCTCGGCATCGGCGTGCTGGCGAACACACTCGTGCTCGGCGCCTTCTACCAGTACCGTCAGAGCCAGGTGATCGGCACCGCCGCTGCCGAGATCGCGACCATCGGCAATCGCATCGTCCGGCCGATCGCCGGCCACGTCGCCGCCGGCCAGACCCGACCGGCGCAGGATCTGCTGAGCGTCTTCGCCGCCTTTCACTACATCATCTGCGCCGATGTCGAAGCCGCCGACGGCACGGTCGTCGCTTCCTGGCCGGCGATCGGTTGCGCCCGGATCCGAGAACAGGGCGAGACGGTCCGGATCGCCTGGCCGGGCGACGACACGGCCACGATCATCGTCCGCTACGACCAGGGCCGGGTGCTCGAGGCGCTGCGCCGCGAGTTCCTCGTGCTCGGGGGACTGGCACTGATCGGCGGGCTCGCCATCATCCTGCCGGCACTCGTCACCTTCTTTTGGATCATCAACCGGCCGTTGTCGCGTCTCTTGGGTGCCATCGAGGCCTTCAAGCAGCACGAGCGCGCCGAGTGGGTCGACTATGCGTCGGGCGACGAGATCGGACGGGTGATCCACAGCTACAACAAGATGCTGGAGCTCGAGGTTCAGAGGGTCGCCGAGGTGCGCGACGCGCACGCGTCCATCCTCGACAGCGTCACCTATGCCAGCCGGATCCAGCGGGCCCTCTTGCCGTCCGCCGAGCGCCTGGCGGAGCCCTTTGCCGATGCAGCCGCCATCTGGCAGCCGCGCGACGGCGTCGGCGGCGATATCTTCTGGATTTCGCCACCCGGGCCGAAAACGACCCTCGCCGTCTTCGATTGCACCGGCCACGGCGTGCCGGGGGCCCTTCTGACGATGCTCGCGATCGCCAGCCTCGAGCGCGTGATCGCCGAGACCGCGGATCCCGGGCCGGCGCAAATCCTGGGCGACCTGAATCGCCTGATGCGCCGCACGCTGCGGCAGGAGGCCGTCACGCCGGCCGGTGACCTCGACCTCGGACCGGTCAACAATGACGGGCTCGATGCCGCGATCCTGCAAATCGACAGCAAGCGCGGCGAGGCCGTCTTCGCCGGCGCCCGCCTGCCGCTGCTGCTCGAGCGCCGGGGCAAGGTGACGCGGCTGAGGGGCGATCGGATCAGCCTCGGCTATGCCGATTCGCCGCCGGACCATCGGTTCGCCGCGACCTCGCTGCCGCTGGAGCCCGGGCTCCGCTTCTTCATCGTCACTGATGGCGTCACCGATCAGATCGGCGGGGCCCGGCGGCGGGCATTCGGCCACCGCCGGCTGACGCAGATTCTCGTCGACGCCAGCGGCCAAGAGCTGGAAGCCGTGCTGGCAGCCGTGCTCGCCGCCGTCGACCGGCACGCGGCAGGCGAGATTCGCCGCGACGATCTCACCATGCTCGCCGTCGAGCCGGGTCCGGCGTGACGAGACTTTGCGCCTGCTGCGGCTGTGCTATGGTTTACATGGTGACGACCAGGGCGCTGCCGAGGAGAACGGTCGATGCTGGCACAGAACCTCTTCGAGCTCCGGGCGGGTCTGCGCGATGCCGGCATCATCCTCGCCTATTGCGGCTACGTCACCGAGCCCGTGCTCACCGGGGTCGGCGAAGCCTTGAAGCAGAAGCTCGCGATCGAGGACATGGACACGAAGACGACCCGCAACGTCTTCGCCGTTTTCGTCGAGCAGATGCAGAACATCATCCGCTACTCGGCCGAGAAGGAAATAGCGGCCGGCGCCAAGGCTGTGGCTGCGCGGGTGCACGAGATCCGCTACGGTATCCTGACCATCGGCCGCAACGAGCGGGGCTTCACCGTCAAGACCGGCAATCTCGTGCACACCGAGGACGTGGCGCGCTTGCGCCCGAGGCTCGAGCAGATCGCCGGCGCCGACAAGGCAGCGCTTAAGGCCCTCTACAAGGAGCAGCTCAAGGCCGGGCCCGATGAATTCAGCAAGGGGGCGGGCGTGGGCTTCGTCGAGATCGCGCGGCGCGCATCGGCACCCATCGTTTTCGATTTCGCCCCGATCGACGAGCGCTTCGCCTTCTTCGCGCTCGAAGCCGAGATTTGAGAGCCGAGGTCTGCGGGCCGAGATCCGAGGGCCGAGATCCGAGGGGAGGAGCGACAGCCGATGGACGATCTGCACATCCCCGCCACCGAGCGCACGCCCGAGGTGGCCTTCGCCTTCAGCGAGGCACGGTTGCGGCTTGCCGGCGAGTCGTACCCCGAGGACGTGGGCGCCTTCTTCGCACCAGTGTTCAGAGCACTCGAGAGCTACCTCGCCGACCTCGGCACCGGCGCCTGCCGCTTCGAGCTCGAGCTTCTCTATTTCAACAGCAGCAGTGCCAAGGCGATCATGATGCTGCTGGAAAAGCTGGATGCCGCCGCGGCCAAGGGGGCCGAGGTGGCTGTGCACTGGCGCTACGATCCCGAGGACGACACCATGCTGGAGCTCGGCCAGGAGTTCGCCGAGGACCTTGAGCACGCCAGCGTCAAGCTGGAGCCCTTGACGTCCGAGTGAGAGGGACGGCGGCACCACGTCCCGAATAGAGGTGACGATGAGCGGTGACGAGCTCTTCGCCGAGGAGGATGCGCTGCTCGCCGAAGGCGACCGGTTGCTCGCCGACGGCCGGTTCAAGACGAAGCGCGACCGCGAGGCCTATGGCCGGCTCCTCGACGGCTATCGCAAGCTCTGCCGAACGACCCGGCGGCTGGTTCGCCTCGCCGACCGCAACGAGCGCGAGCTCAACGCCATGGCCGAGCGCGCCCGGGCCGCAGCCCGCGAGGTGGAGGCGACGAATCGCGAGCTCGAGCTGTTGTCCAGCAAGCTCGCCAAGTATCTCTCGCCGCAGCTCTACGCCTCGATCTTCTCGGGCAAGCAGGAAGTGGTGCTGGCGAGCCGGCGCAAGAAGCTGACCGTCTTCTTCTCCGATCTCGCCGGCTTCACCGAGCTCACCGACAAGCTCGAATCCGAGGATCTCACCGCGCTGCTCAACCAGTACCTGACCGAGATGGCGAAGCTGGCCCTTGAGCACGGGGCCACGATCGACAAATATATCGGCGACGCCGTCATGATCTTCTTCGGCGATCCCGAGAGCCGCGGCGTCGAGGCGGACGCCCTCGCCTGTGTCAGGATGGCGATCGCCATGCAACGGCGAATGAGCGAGCTCGCCGTCTTGTGGCGCGACCAGGGGATCGAGACGCCGCTCACCTGTCGGATCGGCATCCATACGGGATATTGCACAGTCGGCAATTTCGGCAGCGATGACCGGATGGACTACACGATCGTCGGCGGTCCAGTGAACCTCGCCTCCCGGCTGGAGCACGAGGCCCCGCCGGGCGGTATCGTCGTCTCCTACGAGACCCAGGCGCTGGTCAAGCACGCGATCCGCTGCACGCCGCGGGGCAACGTGGCATTGCGAGGCTTCGGCCATCCCGTTGCGACCTTCCTGGTCGAGGGCGAGCAGCCTTTGGAGGGGGTTGCAGCCTCCCGCATCCGCGAGGATCATCCGAGCCTGAAGCTCGACCTCGACCTCACCAAGCTCGGTCCGGACGACCGCGACAGTCTCGTTGCCATGCTCGAGCGGACACTGGATCGGCTCCGCCGCGGCAGTCCGTCAGGATAACCTGTGGAGCGCGGCTGGGCGGGCGGCAGCGGCTGAACCAGCCAGGGACGGCCCTGTCCGCCGCTGGCGACGAGAAGGCGTCTGGACGGGAGCGGTCGGCCCAGCGAGCGTCGGTCGGGGCGGCGGCGAGGCGCCCGGCTCGAGACGGGAGCTCTGTTCCGGGGCCGCTGATTTCCGATTGATGGCGGCCAGCACGCCGGGCACAATTCCCTTCCGCGACAAGAACGGACATCGCCCTTTGACCCCTGGTTTCACCCCTCTCGAGGCCGCACCGCCAGAACGGCCCGCGAGGTGGCGGGCGCGCCGGTCGGCCTCGCTGGCATTCTTGCTGGCGCTCGGCGCTTGCGATGCAAACGTCTACATCGTGCCGTCGGAGGAACCCATCCGGATCAGCGTGGACGTCGTCGTTCGCGCCCCAGAACCGACAGGCGATCTGGCCGTCACCAGAGCGCCGAGCGACCCCGAGGCGCGCGATCGTCTCGTTGTCCAGGCCCTGCGCCATGCGCGGCTCGAGGCCGCGGGTGACCTCGCCATCCTGATGCGCCTGCAGCAGGGCCAGAACGGCCGGACCGTGATCGACACTACGCACGAGGTCCTGTCCGACGGCGAGCCGGCACTGAAAAGCCACCTGCAGAACTTGCCGTGGAACGACGCCGAATTCGAGGAAGCGACGCTTGCCGCCGGTGACTGCTTTTTCCGCTATGTCACCGATCTCGACGATCGGGCACGGATGGCGGAGCTGCGCGGCCAGGCCGTCACCGCGCTCGGCGCTTGCCCCGTCCTCTATCCAGACGGCCGCCTCTATGGCGCCGTGTCGCTCAACTGGTCGAGGGACCAGACCGTCGATCAGGACACAGCGCATCGCGCACTCTCGGAGGCCATCGACGTTCTCGGCATGCTCCTCGAGGCCACAGCAACCGGATAGACCGGCGATACCGTAGGCTGCCCGTAGCACGATCCGGCATGCGGCAGCCGGTCCCGCCCGTAGCCGCGGCGGCGACGATAAGCGACGGCCGACGAAACCCGTGGAGACACAGCCGCCGCCGTCGACCTGCATCAAACAGGGCAGACTCGGCCGCCGATTATCATGATGCCCTGCCGCTCCCAGCTGGATCCTCGTCATGCACGCCGATCTGCATCAGCCCGCCACGCACGCTCGTCTCGCCGAGTTTCCCGTAGGCTTTTTCTCGGTCGTCATGGGCCTGCTCGGCTTTACCCTCGCCCTGCATTCGGCGGAGCAGACGCTCGGCCTGAAGGGATGGGGCTCAGCTGTTGCCCTGGCATTCGGGATCGCGGCCTTTCTCGCCATAGTGCTGCTCTACGCCCTGAAAATGCTGCGTCATCCCGACGCCGTGCGCGCCGAATGGGCGCATCCGGTGAGACTCGCGTTCTTCCCGGCATTCTCCATCTCGCTTCTGCTGATCGCGACCGCCTTGCTGCCGCACGCGCCCGAGGCGGCACGCCTGATCTGGCTCGTGGCCTTCGTCGTCCAGGCCGTCCTCACCTTGAGCGTCATCGCCAACTGGATCGGCACCCGCGCCTTTCTCCATGCCCAGCTCAGCCCGGCCTGGTTCATCCCGGCCGTCGGCAATGTCCTTGTACCTGTCGCCGGCGCCGGGCTCGGCTTCGTCGAGCTTTCCTGGCTGTTCTTCTCGGCCGGTCCCGTCTTGTGGATCGTCCTCTTGACCCTGGTGATGAACCGGCTGGTCTTCGACGACCCGTTGCCCGAGCGGCTCTATCCGACCCTGGTCATTCTGATTGCACCACCGTCGGTCGCCTTCATCGCCTCCATTAAGCTCGGCGGCGACGTCGTTGCTTTCGCACGTATTCTGCTCAATTCCGGTTACGTCTTCGCGGCCATCGTCGCCACCCAGCTGCCGCGCTTCAGGCGGCTGCCGTTCGCCCTTCCCTGGTGGGCGCTGTCCTTCCCGCTCGCGGCCCTCGCCGTGGCCTCGCTGCTGTTCGCCGAGGTGGTGGGCTCGAACGCGCATCGCCTGATCGGCCTCGCCCTGGCAGCCCTGCTCGCGGTGGTGATCGTCGGGCTCGCCTGGCGCACTGGCAAGGCCATCATCGATGGCGAAATCTGCCGCCCGGAATAGCCAATCGCTCGACTGATCTCGTGCAAGGCTGGGCTTGACGCCTAATCCAGTTGGATCACCAGCCCGTCATGGGCGGGCTCGATGGTCGACGGCAGCTTCTTCTTCCAGGTGGCGTAGTCGACTTCGTGGTTCATGTGGGTGAGGTAGGCGAGCCGTGGCTTGACCCGCTCGATCCAGCCCAGCGTCTTGACCAAATGCGAGTGGCTGGGGTGCGGGTCGTCGCGGAGCGCATCGACGATCCAGACGTCGATGCCCTGGAGCGCCTCGAGATAGGCGTCGTCGAGATCGTCGGCGTCGGTGGAATAGGCGAAAGCGCCGACCCTGAAGCCCCAGACATGGCTGCGGCCATGACCGTGGCGCAAGGGCCGAAGCTCGACCGGACCGATGCGGAAGGATTCCCGGCCGCTGAAGGGTCGGGGCAAGAGCTCCGGCCGCCAAAAGCCGCCGATGCCGTCCTGGCCGCCGGCAAAGGCGTAGGGAAAACGCTCCTCGATCCGGGCGAGGACATCGTGGTGGGCGTGGGCCGGGAGCGGCCGGCCGATCAGATTGTTGATCGAGCGGATGTCGTCGAGGCCATGCAGATGGTCGGCGTGCGCGTGGGTGAAGACGACCGCATCGAGACGGTCGATGCCGGCGCTGAGGCATTGCTGCCGGAGGTCTGGGCCGGTGTCGAAGAGGATCATCAGCCCATCGGCTTCGAGCAGGATCGAGCAGCGCAGGCGCTTGTTGCGCGGGTCGTCGGAGCGGCAGACGGGGCAGCGGCAGCCGATCAGCGGGACGCCGGACGAGGTGCCGCAGCCGAGGACGGTAACCCGCATCAGGCTGGGGTGGCCTTGCTGAAGAGGCCGAAGAAGTTGCCGGTCGTTACTCTTGCCACGGTCTCGGTATCGGTTTGCCAGAGCTCGGCCAGGGTCTGCGCTATGTACGGAATATAGGCGGGCTCGTTGCGTTTGCCGCGAAACGCCTGGGGTGCGAGGAAGGGGGCGTCGGTCTCGAGCAGGATACGGTCTCGCGGCAACTCGCGCACGGTCGCCCGCAGCTCGTCCGAGCGCTTGAAGGTGAGGATACCGCCGAGGCCGAGATGAAGACCGAGCTCGACCGCCTTCCAGCCGAGTTCGGGCGAGGTGCTGTAGCAGTGGATGACGCCGGCAAGCGGCCCCTGCCCTGCCGCCTCTTCGAGGATGGCCGCCGTGTCGGCGTCGGCGTCGCGGGTGTGGACGATGAAGGGAAGGTTCGTCCGGCGGGCGGCCGCGAGCTGGGCGCGAAAGCTCGCGGCCTGAATGTCGCGGGGGCTCTTGTCGTAGAAATAGTCGAGGCCGCACTCGCCGATGGCCACCACCTTGGCGTGGCCCGCATTGGCGACGAAGGGGGCAGGCTCCAGGCAACCCTCCTCCTCGACCGCCTGATGCGGGTGGACGCCCGTGGCGACCCAGACGTTGGCGAAGCGGCAGGCGAGCGTCAGCACCCGCTCGAAGCTGGAGAGACGAGTGGCGATGGTGAGGATGGTGCGCACACCGGCAGCGTCCGCGCGGGCGACCACCTCGTCGACCTCGGCCTCGAGACCTGGATAGTCGAGGTGGCAATGACTGTCGACGAAGCCGGGGCTGTCGACGAACGTGAAGCCTTCAGCCATCCGCGGTCTCCTCGACGAGGCGGGGGAAGACGCCCTCTGGCTTGGGCAGCGGCGTGCCGGGGACGAGCCGGTCGGAGATGGCAGCAAAGCTGCGCCGGTCATCGGCCACGGCGAGCTGGTCGAGGATGCGGGCCGAGCTCTCGGGCATGAAGGGCTGGGTCAGCAGCGCCACGCGGCGGATGGTCTCGGCCAAGGTCCAGAGCACGGTCGCCATCCGGGCGGGGTCGGTCTTGCGCAAGGCCCATGGGGCAGCCGTGTCGACATAGCGGTTGGCGTCCCCGATCACCTGCCAGATGGCCTCGAGTGCGGCATGCAGGGCCTGACGCTCCATCAGCCGACGGCAGGTGCCGAGGGTGGTTTCCGCCTTTTCGAGAAGTGCTTCGTCGACGGGCTCGTGCGGGCCGGGCTCGGGAACCATGGCGCCACAGTTCTTGGCGATCATCGAGAGCACGCGCTGGCAGAGATTGCCGTAGTCGTTGGCGAGATCGCTGTTCATCCGCCGCAGCATCGCCGCATGACTGAAATCGCCGTCATTGCCGAACGGCACCTCGCGCAGGAGGAAATAGCGAGTCTGATCGAGGCCGTAGCGAGCGACGAGCGCGTGCGGGTCGATGACGTTGCCGACGGACTTCGAGATCTTCTGCCCCTCGTTGGTCCACCAGCCATGCGCGAAGACACGGCGGGGCGGCTCGAGGCCGGCAGCCATCAAAAACGCCGGCCAATAGACGGCGTGAAAACGCAGGATGTCCTTGCCGACCATGTGGACGTCGCAGGGCCAGAACTTCTGATACAGGCCGTCCGGGTCGTCGGGGTAGCCCAGGGCCGAGATATAGTTGGTGAGCGCATCGAGCCAGACATACATCACATGGTCGGGATCACCCGGGACCGGCACACCCCAGTTGAAGGTGGTGCGGCTGACCGAGAGGTCGTTGAGCCCGCCACGCACGAAGCTCACCACCTCGTTCCGGCGGGTCTCGGGCAGGATGCAGTCTGGGTTCGCCTCGTAGAAGGCGAGGAGCCGGTCCTGCCAGGCGGAGAGGCGAAAGAAATAGGAGGGCTCCTCGACCCATTCGACCGGGGCACCCGAAGGTGCCTTGCCGTCCTGGATCTCGCTTTCGGCATAAAACGCCTCGTCGCGGACCGAGTACCAGCCGGCATAGGCACCGAGACAGATCTCGCCGGCGTCGATTAGCTTCTGCCAGAGGTGCTGGACGGCCTTCTTGTGACGATCTTCGGTGGTGCGGATGAAGTCGTCGTGGCTGAAGTTCATGGCGGCCGCGAGGTCGCGAAACCGGGTCGAGACCTCGTCGGTGAAGGCCTGCGGGTCCATGCCCTTGTCGCGCGCGGCCTTCTCGACCTTCTGGCCGTGCTCGTCGGTGCCGGTCAAAAAGCGCACGTCGCGGCCGTCGAGGCGCATGAAGCGGGCGAGCGCGTCGCAGGCGAGGGTGGTGTAGGCGTGGCCGATATGAGGGGAGTCGTTCACATAATAGATCGGGGTCGTGATGTAGTATGCAGCTCCGGCTGCCATATCCGTCTCCAGCCGCAGGATCAACGCCGCCCGGCCGCGCGCCCCTCAGCCCGTCCCGAGGCCCGCCCGTTCGCCTGCCATGGCGGCGAGGGTGAGGAAGAAGGCTTGGCGGGGGTCGACATTCAGCTGATCGAGCTCGAACGGCAGGCGCTGCAGCTTGTCCCACAAGGCCAGCCAGCGATCAAGCGGCTGGCGGTTGGTGAGGCGAGCGAGCTCTTGCGGCTCGGCCTTGCCGAGCGGGGTTGCGAGGCCGCCTCGGGTCGCCTGCTCGGCGCCGCGGCGGACGATGGTGGCCAAAAGATCCGTTGCGAGATCGGCACCGTTCGCCGCCGCAAAGGCGGCCAGACGATCGGCGACCTCGATCAACCGGTGGCGCTCGCGGTCGGCTACGGCAAGTGCCGCAACAACTGCGACGTACTGGTCGAGATAGCCTGCGGCCACGAGCCGCTGAAAGCGACCGGGCGCACCGCGCGCCAGGGTCACCAGTGCAGGTGCCGGATCCGCGCCGAGCCCGGCCGCCGCCAAGGCCGTGCCGAGGGCGGCATCGTCGAGCGGCTGCAGCGCCAGCTTGACGCAGCGGGAGACCAGGGTCCTCGGGATGCGGCCCGGTGCCTGGCAGACGAGAAAGAGGACCACGGCCTGCGGTGGCTCCTCGAGCAGCTTCAAGAACGCGTTGGCGGCCTCGCTGTTGAGCTCGTCCGCGGCGTCGACCACGACCGCCCGACCGCCATGGCCGACGGCGGTCTCGTGCAGGCCGGCCGTGACGGCGCGTACCTGGTCGACCGTGATCTCCCGGCGCATCCGGCCGGTCTTCGGATGGGGCGTGCATTCCAGGACGAAAAGATCGGGCTCGCTGCCATGCGCCACCCGGCGAAAGAGCGGGGACTGGGGATCGTTGGCCGAACCTCGCCCGGCCTCGCCCTCGACCACGGTTCGGGCCAGACGGTAGGCCAGGGTAGCCTTGCCGATCCCGGGCGGCCCGGTGACCAGCCAGGCATGCGGCAGCCTGCCGCTGCGGCCGGCACGCGCGAAGACCGCCTCGGCCGCGGCATGGCCGAAGAGTTGAGGGTTCTCGCGTGGCGCCGGCAATCGACCACCTCAGCCGAGGTCGAGACGCGCGGCCAAGCGCTCGCGGACAGCGGATTCGATCATTCGGGCGACGCGGTCGGTCGACTGTTCGGCATCGACCACGAGAAAGCGCGCGGGCTCCGCCTCGGCCAGCGCCAGGAAGCCCTGGCGGACACGCTCGTGGAACGCGATACCCTTGGCCTCGAAACGGCTGCCGCCACCCGCCGCGGCGCGCCTGGCGAGCCCGGCCTCGACGGAAAGGTCCAAGAGGATGGTGAGATCGGGGCGGCAGGCATCGAAAAAGATATCGTGCAGGGCATCGATCCGCTCGAGGCCGATGCCGCCGGCGATCCCCTGATAGACGCGGGTACTGTCGGCGAAGCGGTCGCTGAGCACCCAGTTCCCCGCGGCGAGCGAAGGGGCGATCAGGCGCTCGACATGGTCGAGGCGGGCGGCGGTCATCAAGATGGCTTCGACGCCACCACTCCACGCATCCACGGGCCCATCCAGGACCAGGTTGCGGATCGCCTCGGCACCAGCCGTGCCGCCGGGCTCGCGGGTTGCGACCACAGAGATGCCCCGGGCCTCGAGCCAGCCGGCGAGCGCGCGCAGCTGGGTCGACTTGCCCGCGCCCTCGCCGCCCTCGAAGGTGACGAAGATGCCGCGTGACGCGCTCAGCCGGGCGCTCCAAAGATCAGATAGTTGAGCGTTCCGGTCATCCGGCCGACCACACCGGCACGCTCGACGGCTCGGGCGGCCTGCAGCGGCATCATCCGGGTCGGCATGCCGTCCGCGGTCATCTCGACATGGCCGATCACCTGGCCGGCCCCGATGGGCGCCGCCACCGGACTGTCATAGACCACCTTGACCTTGAGCGTGTCCCTGGCCTCGCGGGTGAGCGTGATGCCGACGACCTCGCCCGCGACCAGCGGTACGGTGGGCTCGGCCCCCTGCCAAACCGGCGCCTCGACGACGACCGCGTCGGGCTCGAACAGGCGATACTCCTCGAAATGGCGAAAGCCGAACTCGAGCAGGCGCTCGGCCTCGTTCCGCCGCTGGCCGATGCCGTCGAGCCCGGCGACCACCAGGATCAGCCGGCGGCCATTGCGCTCGGCCGAGGCCACGAGACCATAGCCGGCTTCGCTGGTGTAGCCGGTCTTCATCCCGTCGACGCCAGGGATGCCGGCCTGCAGCAAGGGATTGCGGTTGTGCTGGTTGATGTCGTTATATTCGAACTCGAGCTGCGAATAGTACTGGTAATGCTGCGGGAAGCGGCTGATGATCTGGCGGGCGATGGTCGAAAGGTCGCGTACGCTCATCAGATGCGCGGGATCCGGCCAGCCGGTGGCGTTCTTCAGCGTGCTGTTGGTGAGGCCGATCTCGATGCCGCGGCGGGTGAGCCGGTCGGCGAAGGCTTCCTCGCTGCCGGACAGCGCCTCGGCGATGGCGACGCAGGCATCGTTGCCGCTCTGCACGATGATGCCCTGCAAGAGGTCGTGGACAGAGACCCGGGTACCCACCTCGATGAACATGCGCGAGCCGCCCATCCGCCAGGCCCGCTCGCTCACCGGAATCATCTGATCGAGGGTGAGATTGCCGGCCTCGAGCTCCTCGAAGGCGACGAGTGCCGTCATCAGCTTGCTCATCGAAGCCGGCGGGATAGCCTCGTCCGGATTCTTCTGGAAAAGGACGTCACCACTGCGATGATCGATCAGGATAGCGGCCCGGGCCGCGGTCTCGAAGGTCTGTGCGATCGCCGAGGTCGCAACGAGACACGAGAGTACGGCAAGAGCCAGAAGACGCGGGAACGGATGGGACATCGAGCTGGGCATCCTCCAAGACGGGCGCGGCCGGCCGACATTCGACCTTACGAGCAACTGATCACCATGGCGTCCCGATAGCCCAGGCCGTGCACCTGAGCGAGCTTGCCGAAGGCATCCTGCCGGCTGCCATAGGGGCCGAGGCGGACCCGGGTCGGGGGAGCGGTGGCATTGACGACCTCGACCCGGCCGAGCCGGGTAAGTTCGCCGGCGAGGCGGCGGGCATTGTCCCGTTCGGCGAAGGCGGCGACCTGGATGAAGTGGCTGTCGGCCGCACAGCCGTCGGCACGCGCGGCCGCGGCGGTGCGCTGCGCTGCCGGCGGGGGTGCGGCTGCAGCTGCGAGCACCGGTGCCGCGGCCACCACCGTCGTCGGGCGCGTTGTCGTGCCGGCGACGGGCGGCGCGCCGTTGGCCGGCAGCAGCGAGACAAAGCGGACACGAACCCGGGCAAGCCCCTTGCCTTCGAAGCCGAGCTCGCGGGCGGCAGCCTGCGACAGGTCGATCAAGCGATTGTCGTGGAAGGGGCCACGATCGTTCACCCTGAGCTTCATCGATCGGCCGTTCTCGAGATTGGTGACCTCGACCAGGCTCGGCATCGGCAGGGTCGGATGCGCCGCACTGATCTGCCGCATGTCGAAGATTTCGCCGTTGGCGGTCGGTCGGCCGTGGAACTGCTGACCATACCACGAGGCGATACCCTCTGCCTCGTAGCGCGGGTCGTATTCCGGATAATACCAGATTCCATTGATCTGGTAGGGGGCACCCAGTTTGTAGGTGCCATGCGGAGCGGTGCGCGCCGGGTCGTCCGGCACCCGCGGCAGGCCCGAGCAGGCAGCGAGCACGAGCGCCAAGAGGGCCACGGCGAGGACGGATCGAGACACCCGCATCAGGCCCGAATCGCATTGGCGAGCAGGCCGACGCTCGTCGCGAAATAGGTCGAGCGGTTCCAGCGCATGAGCACCCGAAAGTTGTCGTAGACGAGGTAGCTCGGCCCCCGGCCTTCGTCCATTCGCAAAAGCGAGGCCTCGATCGCCACCGCCGGCAGATCGCCGCCATCCGTCCGCCGCACGCCGGCAGCCTGCCAGCCGGCGAGCGGCCGCCGCTCGTCGAGGCCATTGGTCGCAACACCGTTGAGCGTTCGCACCTCGCGCCCCCAGATATACTCGCGATCCCACCCCATTCGGCTCAGATAATTGGCCATCGACGCGAAAACATCGGCCTGGGTGCCCCAGATGTCCCGCTTGCCGTCGCCGTCACCGTCGACTGCGTAGCCGAGAAAGGTCGAGGGCATGAACTGCGACTGGCCCATCGCCCCGGCCCAGGAGCCGTTCATCGCGTCGGGCGTGATGTCGCCGGCATCGATGATCTTCAGCGCTGCCAGGAGTTCGCCCTTGAAGAACTCGGCCCGCCGGCCCTCATGCGCCAGGGTCGCGAGCGAGGCCACCACCGGAAAACCACCGGTGTTCTCGCCGAAACTCGATTCGATCCCCCAGAGGGCGACGATGACTTCGGCCGGCACACCGTACTGGTCCTCGATCCCGGAGAGCAGCGCGCGATGCTCCTGCAGGAGGCGGCGGCCCTTCTGGATCCGAGCGTTGCTGATCACCCGCTCGCGATACTCGACGAAGGTCATCCGCCCTTCGGGCTGCCGCCGGTCGAGCTCGATCACCCGCGGGATCGGGCCGACGTCGGCAAGAGCCCGATCCAGCGTCGCCTGGCTGATCCCGGCGGCGCGCGCCTCGCGGCGGAAATCCTCGAGCCAGTCGGCGAACGCGACCTCGGCCCGGACGGTCGCGGGAACCAGCGAGCCGGTCACGAGAACGAGAGTGAGGAACAATGCCGGGATGCGCGCCGCCCAGCGGGTCGAGCCAGAGATCGTCAGCCGCAAAGCCACAGCCATCCTCAATCCACCTTCGTCATTCGCGCTCGATAACCCTACCCGAGGTTATGCTGGCAACCGGGCTTTCGATCAAGCGGCCGACGGTCGCTCAATAGGCCACCGTGATCAGGCGAACACGCTCGGTGATCCCCTCGACGACGCCGGCGGCGCGGCGGTTGGCGGCGTCGAAGCCTACCGTTTGCCAGGTCCCGGGCGGAGTCGGGGGTGCCGTTCGGGTGACGGGTGTCGCTGCGCCCTCGATCGGGAGAGTGCGACGCGACGTCGACGGCGGTGTCGTGGTGCCACCGCGCATTTGCGATGCGATTGTCGTGGTCCGGCCGAACTCCGGACGCTGACCTAAAGACGTGATCGGGCGCGGCTCGACCGGTCGGGTTGGCGTCGTCATCGGTGGACGGGCCAGTCGCTCGACCAGGGTCGAAAGGTCCACGGAGACGGGTGCCTGGCTCGCAGCACCGCCGGCACCGCACCACTGGTCGAGTGTTCCCGAGGGTGCGAGGCGAATCCGGCACCGCTCGACCACTTGCACGCGGATCTGCATGGTCGTGTCCCGACCGGCCGCATCGGCCGGCCCGGCCTTGATCATGCCGGCTGCCATCACGGTCAGGGCCGCTGCCGCCGGCACCGTGATGCGACCGCGCGCCACCCGCTCAACCATAGCACCCACTCCTCTTCGCCGGGCGCCGTCCTGCACCTCGGACCCTCGGTGCTATAACACAACTCGACGACGAGTGTGTTAGCGTTGCTTAACCAACGAGGGTCACTGGTCAGAAGCTGACTTGCACGGTCAACGCATCACTATAGGCACCCGGCGGCACCGAGTCCTGCTTGGGCACGATGCCATAGATGGTCAGCCGCGTGGTCCCTTCGCCGTCAGCGGTCAGGCGCCGGGTCGTGCTGTTGCCCGCACCGTCGCCCCAGGGTAGCGCGCGGGTCGCGTCGGGATAGAGCTCGTAGGTCAGCCGACCGCCACTCGGTCCCGTCATGAAACGCTGTCCGGGTACGGTGTTGCCGGTGATTCCCACCTCGATCTCGGTGGCGATCGTGCAGTCCAGCGTGATCTCGCCGTTGGCATCCTTGTCGCGCGTGACGTCGACCACGCCGAAGGCGACCGGACGGGTGTCGATCTGGCAGGCGGCCATGGCGCTCGCACTGGCCACGAGCAGCGAGACAGCCGCCACAAGCGGGACTAGACGGGTCAATCGGCGCATCGCACGTCTCCGAGATGCGGCAGCGGGTCATCATCCGGGGCGGCCGACAGGGCACAGACGAAGCGGCGGCCATCGCGCTCGCCCGCAAGATAGCGCCGCTCGTCGAGGGCACCGGTGAGCTGCGCGAAGCCGTCACGGCCGACCATGGCCTCGAGGTCGCCGGTGTCGGTGAGCAGGATCAGGCCGGCGGGCAGTCCTTTGCCCGAACCATCGAGCAACCTCACGGTGGCGCGCTCGACCGAGGTGATGCCGAAGTCGATGGTCATGCCGCTTCGCCCATAGGGCACGGCCGCCGTCTCGGCGGTGACGAGATCGGCCGAGAGCGGCAGATCCTCGACCGCGAGGCGCACCCGGTTGGGCTCGTAGGGCCGCAGATTGGGCAGCATTAGCCGGCCCGCGGCATCGGTGGTGCCGGCCTCGCGATTGTCGAGAAAGACCCGGACATTGGGGAAGCCCGGCAGATCGACCAGGCCGAAGGACCGGCCGATCCGCCGGCTGACGCCGAAATTGCCGTCGACCATGGCGGCACTGCCGTTGACGCCCAGGCGAAACCGGTTGTCGCCGGAAAACCGCTCGACGTCGAGATCGGTGCCGAAATAGCTCGTCTGGTAGCCGACCCGCGCATCGATCGGCCGATTGTCCTCACCGATCTCGGTCGCCACCCGGTAGTCGAGGCCGAGTTCGGAGGCGCCGCGGCTGCGGTTGTATTGCAGCCGGGCGCGATTGCTGTTGTTGCTGGCGCGGCCGGTGGCGGTGACGCTGGTCTGCGGTCCGAGCGAGACGGCGTAGGCGGCGGTCACGGCAAAATCGCGATCGGGCTCGATCGTTCGGGCGGCGTTGACGACGAGGGCGCCCGGGCCGATCGGCAGGCTGTAGCTCGCGGTCGCCGAGCGCTGGTCCTCGTCGTCGCTGCGCACCTGATTGAGCAGGAGCAGGCCGAAGCGGCCGAAATCAAGGGCATCGTAGCCGATATTGAATTGATCGACCCGCTTGAAGCGGCCGTCATCACCGGCGGCCTGGCGGAAATCGCTGGAGGTGTAGCGGCTGCGGGCGCCGATGTTGAAGCGGCGTCCGATATACTCGTAATCCGCCTGCCCGACCGCGCCGCTGCCCTCGTCGTCGTCGAAGCTGCCACCGACGCCGCCGGTCAAGAGGCCGAAGGGGCCGAGCAGCAGGGCGCCACCGCCGACCAGGCTCACCCGATCGGTCTCGGCCTCGGCATGCAGCTCGCCGGTGATGCCGTCGGTGAAGCCGTAGCGATGGGTCGCCGTGGCGAGGAGGTCGCCATAGTCGAAGCTCTTCTCGCCGAAGCGGTTGCGCTTGGCGCCAACCTCGTAGGAAAACTCATTCAGCCCCTCCTTAAGCAACCGGGAGCTGACATAATAGGATTGGGTGACCAGCCGCTCGCGACCGAGCAGGTCGGTGACCCGAAGCTGAACCTCGCCGCCACCGGTGACGACCGGCAGGTTGTCGATGGTGAACGGCCCTGGCCTCACGGCCTCGGTCGCCCGGGTCAAATTGTCGACGATCACGTCGACCACCGAATCCTGTTCGGCAAGACCGCCGATGCTCGGCAACGGAAAGGTGACGAAGGCAGGGTCGGTCTCGAAATTGGTGGCATACTGAATGCCGCCGAAGCGCACCCCCTGGGCGAAGGAGCCACCTTGTGTCAGACTGTCGCCGAGCCGGAAGCTCGCCCGGCGGTCCGGGAAGTCGCGGGTAAGGGTCGTCTCCAACCGCTGCAATTCGGGGTCGCCGCCGGCGTCCTCCAGACGGAAATTGGTCAGCAGCACATTGCCGGCGGCGAAGATCCCGGTCTCGAACAGGCCATCGACCCGATCGGAGACCCCTCCCCCGCCGGTCAGTAGCACGTCGTAGTCGAAAAACGCCCCGGTGCCGGGGGTCGGACTGAAGGCGGTGCGCTCCTCGACGTCGATCCTCGCCATCTCGAAGGCCTCTGGCGGGATGTCGAGGGTGAGCACCAGGGCGAACTGGTCGAGCGAGCTATCGAGCCCCTCGATCGAATCGAGCGGCAGGAACGGCACGCCCTCGAAGGAGAGCAGCGCGTCCGGGTCGATCCGCAAGCGCCAGGCCTGGGCGACCGAGAGCTCGACCGCGAGCCGGCCGGAGCGTGGCTCCTCGATGAACAGCACCCCCTGGTCGAGCTCGCTGCCGTTGAGATTGACCGAGAGCACCCACTCGATCCAGCGGCGCGAATCCAGAAGCGGCAGCTCCAGAGGATCGCGGCGGAAGGTGATCCCGGCTTCGGGCTCGACCTCCTCCTCGTCCTCGAGCGCCAAAGGCTCGGGCGCCTCGATCAGCGGTGCCGCCACCAGCGGCACGGGTGCGTCCGGTAGGGTCACGGCACTCGGTGCAGGCACCGGGTCGACAGGCTCGGCAGCCTCTGCGATCGCCGGGAGCTCGGCGGCAGCGGGCGGCTCTGCCGCGAGCTCGGGGGCTGGATTGCGGGGTTCGCTCGGCGCGGCCGGCCCCGGCGGGCCCTGGACCACCGGCTCGCTCGCCACAGCCTCGATGGCCGGTGGCACCGGCTGGACCGGTGGTGCCGGCGTGGCGAGGTCGAGCGCACTCTCTGGTTTCGCGCCTTCGACCGGCGCCGGGACTTGGGCCGGGACTTGGGCCGGGATTGGGTCTGGGACCTGCTCGGGCGCCGCCCGGCGCACGCTGGTGGCCGCGCTCGGCGGCGGCGCCTGCAGATCGGCCAGCGCCTCGAGCAGCCGGGCGCGCCGGCGCTCGGCGGCAAGCGCTGCGGCATCGGCCGTCGCCTCGGCGGCAGCTTCGGCTGCGGTCGGGCCGGTGATCGCGGGCCCGCCGAGCGGCTGGGCCAGGGCGGCACCCGTCGTCGTCAGCGCGGTCGTGCCCAGCCCCAGAGCCAGGCCACGGCCGACCAGGCCGGCGAGCCGTTCAGCCCTCGAGGTCAAGGGTCAGGCCACCGAGATTGGTCTGGGCGTCGACCACCACGGCACCCGCCGTCGCGGGGATGAGATCGGGCCAACTGTGACTGGCCCCGGCGAGCACGTAGCTCGGCTGCTCGAGTTCGGCCAGGAGGCGGCCCGTGGCCTTGTCCTTGACCGTCAGGCTGCGGACGTGGAGATGCGCGTTGCCGCTGTTCTGCACATCGAGCGTCCGACCGCCGGCGCCGCGCCGCAACGACCAGCTGGCTTCCGCCTTGGCCCGGGGTGGGGTGATGAAGACCGGCAGGCTGAGGCGAAGCGCGAAACGGATGCCGGTGGCGGTGTCCGGTGTCTCGGTCGGCACCTCGGTGATCAACAGGCGATAGGCGGACTCGACATCGCCCGGCGCTGCCTCCCGCGTGGCGACCCGGATCACCTGGCGCTCGCCCGCCGGCAGGACGAAGACGGCGGGCACCGCCAGGAGGCCCCGGGTCGGCTCCAGGGCCTCGACCGAGTGGCCGCGGGTCCAGGCGAAGGTCTCGACCTGGACGGTGGTCACCTGGTCACCGGTATTCTCGAGAATGATCGAGCCACTGCGCGCCGTCGGGGTCAGCTGGACCCGGGTCGGCGCCACACTCAGCGAGGTCGCAAAGGCCTCTCCGGCCCAGCCGCAACAGAGCATGGCCAGGGCGACGGCGCGAGTGCGGGCATGCGAACGCATCGACTGTCTCAAAATGTGAGGGTGATATTGACGATGTCGGTATAGCTGCCGCCCGGCACGGACTGGCCGCCGGGGATCCGGCCGTAGACGACGAGATCGCCGCTTGCCGGGTTCGACCCCTCGGGCAGCGGCAACACGAAGGCATCGCCCCCCGTGCCCCAGACCGAACTGCGGGCAGCCGACCGGTAGATCTGATAGGACAGTGTGGCGTCGGGCCCGTTCATCCGGCGGCTGCCGACATTGCCGGTCGAACCGCCATCGAGCTCGAAGGTGAGCCTGCCACTGCAATTGACGTAGCTGATCCTGCCGGTGGCATCGAGAGCTTCGCTCTGGCCGGAGATGTAGGTGCCGAAATCGAGGGTGCCGCCCTCGAGCGCACAGCTGGAGAGGACCGTGGCAGTCACGGTGAGCTGGCCGGTCTCGGTCTGCGCCTCGGACGTGGCCGCGACCAGGCCGCTCGTCAACAAGGCGAGGCAAGCACCTCGACCGATCGCATCGCTCGCTCGCCAGCGCATGCTGTCGTCTCCGTATCGCGGACGGTCAATATCAACTGGGACGCGATTATATGGATAAAACTTCTCGTATCAAGCGATGAATCCCACTTTTGCTCATCCCACGGTTGACCAACCGGAAGGTTTCCACAACACTTCCAGCCTGTCGATGGGCCCGGCGGGCCAGCCGGCCGGCGTGCGGCACTCGCGGCGCCGGCTCTGCGATGCGAGGACGAACGATGGACAAACCGCTGCAGATCACCTTTCACAACCTGCCCCACAGCGATGCGCTCGAGGCCGATATCCGCTCGCGCGTGGCCAAGCTCGAGGAGCTCTATGGCCGGCTGACCGGGGCCCGGGTGGTGATCGACAGCCCACATCGCAACCAGGCCAAGGGCAAGACCTATGCCGTTCGAATAGAGCTCGCCTTGCCCGGTCGCGAGCTGATCGTGACCCGCGAGCCGGTGGCCGATCTGCAGCGGGCGATGACCACGGCCTTCGAGACCGCCAAGCGCCGGCTCAGGGGTTTCGCCCAGCGCAGCCGCGGGGTCTGACCGCGCGGCTGGTCAGGCGGTCAGGCGCTCGAGGGTCTCGAGCAGGGCGGCCCGGTCGATGGGCTTGGTGACGTAGCCCGTCATCCCGGCGGCATAGCAATCCCGATCGTCGCCCTGCATGGCATTCGCGGTGATCGCGATGATCGGCAGGCGGGCCAGCGCCGGGTCGGCAAGGGCACGGATCCGACGCGTGGCTTCGAGCCCGCCCATCACCGGCATTTGCACGTCCATGAGCACCGCATCGAAGGGCTGGGCCTGCACCTGCTCGACCGCCTCGGCGCCATTCGCCACCGTCGCCACACTGTGCCCGGCGCGCTCCAGCATGATACCGGCGAGGCGGCAATTGACCGGGTTGTCGTCGGCGATCAGGAGACGCAGCGGCCGGCTGCGCCGCTCGCCAACGCTGTGCACGGTCAAGAGCTCGCCCGCGGCGGCAGTACCGTGCAGCTGCTGCAGCCCGTCGAGCAGCGTGCTCGCGGTCACCGGCTTCTGCAGATAGGCATCAAAGCCCATGGACTGGACGGCCGCAGCGTCGCCGCGCACGCCGGCGGCGACCAGGAGGACGAGCTTGATGGCGGCCAAGGCCGGAATCGCCCGGATCCGCGGCCCGAGCGCGTCGCCGCGCTGGTCGGGCAGCGCCCTGTCGATGATGGCGAAGTCGAAGGGGGCGCCTCGATCGGCACTTTCCTGCAGCACGGCCTGGGCCTCGGCCGAGCTCGCCGTCACCCTGACCTCGAGCCCCCAGAGCCGGCCGAGGTCCGCCATGATCTGCGCCGAGCGCGGCTGGGCATCGGCGATCAGCAGCCGGCAGCCGGCAATCGCCGCCCGGGTCCGGCGCTGGGACGCTTCCTGCGGCGGCTCGAGGTCGAGCTGGACAAGAAAGACGGTCCCCTCGGCGACACTGTCGTCGAGAGCGATCCGGCCATGCATCAGGCCGGCGAGGCGCTGGGCGATCATCAGCCCGAGGCCACTCCCGCCATACAAGCGTGCGGTCGAGGAATCGGCCTGGCCGAAGGGGCTGAAGAGCCGCTTGCGGCTCTCTGGCGGAATGCCGATGCCGGTATCGGCGACCCGAATGTCGAGACCCAGCCTGCCGTTCTCGCTCGCCTCGGCAGGGCGCACCGACAGGCGGACCTCGCCGATGCTCGTGAACTTGATCCCGTTGGTCACGAGATTGGTCACGATCTGCCGGAGCCGCCCCGGATCGCCGCGCCCGACCTCCGGCAGATCCGGCGCGAGCTCGAGGACGAAGCCGATGCCCTTGGCGGCCGCTCGACGGGCGAACAGCGCGGCGAGGCGCTCGAAGAACGGCCGCAGCGCGAAATCGACCGGATTGAGCTCGAAGCGCCCGGCATCGATGCGCGAGAGATCGAGGATGTCGTTGACCAGCGTGATCAATGCCTCGGCGGAGCCGATCACGGCGTCGACATAGCCCCGCTGCTCGGCATCGAGCGGGGTGTCGCGCAACAGCCTCGCCATGCCGAGGACACCGTTCATCGGCTCGCGCAGCTCGTGGCTCATGACGGCGAGAAAACGGCCTCGCTCGTCGAGCCGCTGCTCGGCCGCGGCCAGGGCGGCGCGCAGGCGGGCAATCTCGGCGGTCGGATCGCAATTGGCTGGATTTCGGTTCTCCATGCCTGTTTTCTACCATAGGTTGAAAATGCCCACAAGCAGGTTGAAATTAGGAAAATTTTCCGATATGCTGGCTTTCGATGTTCGACGTCTCGGGGGACGCATCCGCCATGGTCGGGAACGCCTGATGGCCATCGATTGGAGCAAGGCCGCCTGGTTGGTGGCGAGCGGTGCGCCGCCACGCGAGATCATGGCGGCGGTCGGCTGCTCGCGCAGCCAGCTGCGGCGCAAACAGACCGGCTGCACGCTCTTTCGCGCCCTCGTGGCACAGTACGCGGCCGAAATCGTCTGCAATGGCGGCACCGCACGACTGCCCTCGCGACCGCTCGAGGAAATGGTGCGCGCCCGGCTCGAGGAGGAGATCGCCGAGGGCAACACCCGGGTGGCGCTCTGGCTCGCCGAGCGGCTGCGCCTGTTCGTGCCAGAAGAGGGCGAGAGCGCCGATCACGCCATGGAGCGTCTTTTGGAGACGATGAGCGATGCCGAGCGAAAAGCCTTCAGTCGCACCGACTAGCCGGCCGGATCGGGCGATGACCCCGGCAGCAGCCGCTCAGACGTGGACCTCGCCATTGGCACCGAGGATCACGAGGTCGACCGAATCCTGGAAGATCAGCCTGGTGCCGTTGTCGAAGGCGACGTAGCGGTAGCCCGTGACATCGTCACCGGCGGCTGTGACATGGCTGCCCAGGGCACCCGATTCGATCGGCGGGGTGGCGGCGCGGACGGCAAGCGACGGCAGATGCGAGTCGTTGAAGAGCACGATCTCGCCGTTGCTGTCACTCACGAGGTCGTCAAGCTCGAGGGTCAAGAGAGTCTCCCCGTCGTCGGCCATGTTGGCGCCAGCGGCCGCCTCAAAGGCAGCCGCCGTGACGTCTGTTTCGGCGACCGGCTCGACCTCGGCTGCCGCCGTCGATTTCTTCGTGCTCATTGGGCTCAGCCGTTGTTGCGATCTGGACGGCCATCACGGGTTCGTCGCCCATGATTTATGAGCCCGAAATTAACCATAATCGCGGGCGGCAACAAGCCTGATCACTTCCCGCGGGAATGCATCCGAGTATGACTACATCGACAGGATGGCGATTTGCCGGTTTGCTCGCGACGAACCGGGCCTCGTCAGGCGATGTCCGCCACACCGGTCGCCACACTATCGACCCAGACCGGATGGGCGAAGGCGGCGACGTGCACCTCGGGCGTGTAGTAGCGCAAGCCCTCGGGAATCGGCCGCGAGCGCAGCATGTCGATGCGGACCCGCCGTCGCGTGCTGTCGTCCGAGGCCCAGCCCAGGGCCATGAAGCCGCCGACATAGGTCGGCACCACGGTCAAGAGGAAGTCGACATCGGCAAACCCCGCCGCCCGCTGCCGGGCCATCACATCGGCCAGCTCCTGGGCGGCCATGGCCGGGTTGCCGGCCTGGGTCACGAGAATGCCGCCGTCGTTCAGCCGGCGCTTGCAGTCGCGGTAGAAGGGTTCGGTAAAAAGTGCTGCACCCGGGCCGATCGGGTCGGTCGAATCGACCAGGATGACGTCGAAGCGCTCGCCGACCCTGGCCATGAACGTGGCCGCATCGCCGAAGCTGACCTCGAGTCTGGGATCGTCGAAGGCGCCGTCGCTCAACGTTGGCAGATAGGTCTTGCAGAACTCGATCACACCGGGATCGAGCTCGGCCTTGACGATCCGCTGGACCGTGGCGTGCTTGACCACCTCGCGCAACGTGCCGCCGTCGCCGCCGCCGACGATGCACACACTGCGCACCCGGCCATGGGCGAGGATTGCCGGGTGGACCAGCATCTCGTGATAGGCGAACTCGTCGCCGGTCGTGGTCTGCACGACACCGTCCAAGGCCAGCACCCGACCCCATTGCGGGCTTTCGAACAGAATCAGGTCCTGGTGCTCGGTCTGGTCGTGAAAGAGGACCTTCGAGACCTTGATCTGCTGCCGCCAGCCCGGATGCAACGTCTCGGTGAACCACTCCATCGCCAGCCTCCCGCGCCGCGTCGTCCGTCCATCTGCCGACGTGATCTAGGAGCCCGGCCGCGGAAGGTAAAGCTCAGACCGGGATGCGCCGCGCCGTGAGCAGCCGGGCGGTGCGCAGACCAGCACTTGCCGCGACCAGACAGCCCCAGGCGATAACGAAGAGCCCGAGCGGCACGGCGCCACCCTGACCGCTGAGCACCAGGGTCCAGAGCAGACCGATAAAGAGGAGCGTCGCCCGCCAAACGCCGGCGCCGATCGCTCGCGCCACGTTCCAGACCGGCGGCTCCGGGGGGTCGAGCAGGATCAAGAGGGCGTTGAGCAGGATCAGCGCAATCGGCAGGTTCGGCAGGGCCGCCCGGATCGCCTCGCCCTCCAGCATCGCCGGGCCGACGACGACAGCCGCCAGCGGGAAGGCCATCACACACGCGACACTCTCGCCAAGGGCTGCAACGAGCGGCAGGCGGCGGTCGGGGATCGTGTAGGGACTGGGCAACATGCGACGGTTCCGGCACGCTCGGGTGGCCGCCTCTACTAGCCATGCCGGGTCCCGCCACGCCAGCCGCGTCGGCCGCCCGGCATACGACCGGGCGGCCAGGGCTTCACCAAGTGTTAGCGCTGCGGCTCAAAGATCGGCGTAGACGTGCCGTTCGGCCTTGGCCCCCGGATGGGTGACCGCCCCCTTCTCGGCCGAGCCCACGGTCTGCGCGTATTTCCACAAGGCACCCGAGCCGTAGTCGGTCTGCCGCGGCTGCCAGGCCTTGCGACGGGCCTCGAGCGTGGCGGCAGCGAGCTCGACGTCGAGGGTACCCGCGGCGGCGTCGATGGCGATGATGTCGCCGTTCTCCAGGAGGCCGATCGGCCCCCCGACCGCGGCCTCGGGCCCGACATGACCGATGCAGAAGCCACGGGTCGCACCGGAAAAGCGGCCGTCGGTGATCAGTGCTACCTTGTCACCCATGCCCTGGCCATAGATCGCCGAGGTCACCCCCAGCATCTCGCGCATCCCGGGCCCGCCCTTGGGGCCCTCGTAGCGGATGACGATGACGTCGCCCGGCTCGTACTTGCCGGCCTGGACCGCGGCCATGGCGTGCTCCTCGCAGTCGAAGACGCGGGCCGGCCCCTTGAACTGCAGCCTCGGCAGCCCGGCCACCTTGACCATCGCCCCCTCGGTGGCGAGCGAGCCCTTCAAGCCCACGACCCCGCCCCAGCTGGTGATCGGGTTCGCGGTCGGCCGGACCACGTCCTGGTTCGCATTGAAGGTCACATCCGCGAGGTTCTCGGCAATGGTCTTGCCGGTCACGGTGATGCAATCGCCGTGCAGGTAGCCGCCGTCCATCAGCG
>DAIRDJ010000013.1:0-46725 GCA_036796215.1 Geminicoccaceae bacterium | reverse complement strand
GCGCCCGGACAGCCCAGCGAAGACAGCTCAGCGAAGACAGCCCAGCGAAGACAGCCCAGCGAAGACAGCCCAGCGAAGACAGCCCAGCGACGGCAGCCAGCCCAACCGGCCTCCGGCGGCACCAGCGTCAACCGTTCGTTAAGGGTACCTGGTACGCTTAACGCGAGGCAACCGCCGGGCGGCCGGCGTGGAGGCGAAAAGCAGGCTCAGCTGGCGGTGCGTCGCGCTTCCGCCCGACCCTCCGACAAGCCGCTCGCCAGCATCGCCGTGATGAAGGCGGAGAAGAGCTCGCCCTGCGAGCTGATCCGCAGCTTCGCATAGATGTTGCGCCGGTGGATGCGGACCGTGCCGGGCGAGATGCCGAGCAGGCTGCCGATCGCATCCGCCGAATGGCCGCGCAGCGTGAGCTCGACCACCTCGCGCTCGCGCGGCGTCAGGACCCCCTCGCCGATGCTGCGAAAGGCGGCCTCGATCCGCCCCTCGATCAGCGGCGCCGGGCCGGTCTCGCCCAGGGCCACGTCCTGCCAGTGCTTTCGCGAAGCCGCCTCGACGATCGGCCAGATCGCCTGCAAGGCGCGCATCTCGGCATTGGTGAAGCGCCTTTCCTGGCGCATCAGCGAGACGACGATCCGCAGCCGGCGATTGGCCTCGATCAGATAGCCCACCTCCTCGGCGAGCCCGGTCTGCGCATAGTAGTTGCGGTAGTATTCGCCCTGGTAGAAGCGGTCGGGGGCGATGTCGCGCAGCCGCCAGAGCCCCGGTTGGAACGGGTCACGGCTGGCGAGGTAGAAAGGATCGAGCAGATAGGGCCCGGCCT
Organism: Geminicoccaceae bacterium; assembly: GCA_036796215.1. GTDB lineage: Bacteria > Pseudomonadota > Alphaproteobacteria > Geminicoccales > Geminicoccaceae > SLRI01. The sequence continues at coordinate 45,908 of DAIRDJ010000013.1, read as the reverse complement.
GGTACTCCTCGACATGCAGCCGGCGCCGGTCTTCCGGGAAATCGTCGAAAAGGGCGAGCGGCGTCGCCGAGCCCACATAGCCGAAGATCACGGTGAACTCGTATGGGGCGACCGCGCGCAAGCCGTCCGCCAGGACTGCCGGAAAGTGCCCATCGCCGATCGCCTCGACGAGCCGCCCTGCTGCTTCGTACCAGGCCATGCCAGCCCCCGGACCGATCGCCCTCTGCCTCAATGGCTACCTTAAAAGGCATATTTACAAAGAGGGCCATATTTTCTTCCGTGCCCGGGTCGCTGCAATATGAGACCGGACGATGCCCATGGCCTCGGCCACGCTCGGGACGGACTATGTCGCTGCCGCCGACGCCCCGCCGGCGGTGGCCGAGCTGCGCGGGGTCAGCAAAGCCTTCGGTGACATCCTGGCGGCCGAGGACCTCGACCTCGAGATAGCACCCGGCGAGTTCCTCTCCTTCCTCGGCCCCTCGGGCTGCGGCAAGACCACGGCCCTCCGCATGCTCGCCGGCTTCGAGACGCCAACATCGGGCGAGGTCCTGATCGACGGGATCGTCGTCAACCAGCTCGAGCCCTATCGCCGCCCGGTCAACATGGTGTTCCAGAGCTACGCCCTCTTCCCGCATCTCGATGTGGCGGGCAATATCGGCTACGGCCTGCGCCAGCGCCGGCCGCGGCTCGAGCGCAAGGTGATCGACGAGAAGGTGACCCGGGCGCTCGAGGTCGTCCGCCTTTCGGGCTTCGAGCGGCGCCGCGTCTTCGAGATGTCTGGCGGCCAGCAGCAGCGGGTGGCGCTGGCCCGGGCCATCGTCAACGAGCCCAAGCTCTTGCTGCTCGACGAGCCCTTGGCCGCCCTCGACCGCAAGCTGCGCAAGGAAATGCAGATCGAGCTGCAGGACCTGCAGCGCCAGCTCGGCATCACCTTCGTGCTCGTCACCCACGACCAGGAGGAAGCGCTCTCGCTCAGCGACCGGATCTGCGTGATGCGGACAGGGAGAATCGTCCAGACCGGAACACCGCAGGACCTCTACGATCAGCCGCAAACCCGCTACGTCGCCGACTTCGTCGGCACCTCGAACTTCTTCGACGGCCGCATCGCCGCCATCAGCGACGGCCGGGCGAGCCTCGTGCTCGCCTCCGGCATGCGGCTCGAAGGCCGCACCGGCCCGGGGCTGGGCGCCGGCCGCGACGGTTGCCTCAGCATCCGCCCGGAGCAGATCAGGCTCGCCCGCGCCGCCGAGCCCCAGAGCCTGGCGGTCACCGTCCAGAACCGGATTTTCCTCGGCGAGCACACCGAATATCTCGTCCGCCACCCGGAGCTCGGCCCGATCATCGTGCTGGCCCCCCACCAGGCCGAGCACGGCGCACCGGGCTTTGCCGTGGGCGACCACGCCTTCATCAGCTGGAGCCGGGAGTCCGCCCTCGTCCTCGAACGCGACTGACCCATAACCAAGGGAGACCACCCGATGACCAAGAACGGCAGCATCACCAAACAGGTGTTCATGGCGGAGCTCCGCCGCTGGCAGAAAGGCTCGGTCAGCCGCCGGCACTTTTTGGGCGTGACCGGCCTCGGTGCCGCCACGGCCGTGCTCGGTGCCGCCATGCCCGGCCTGCGGCCCAGGCGGGCCTGGGCACAAGGCGATATCGGCGATCGCGTCGTGCTCGCGACCTGGCCGAACTACCACGATCCTGAGAACTTCGAGATCTTCGCCGAAGAGACCGGCGCCTTCACCCAGGTCAACGTCTTCGGCTCGAACGAGGAGATGCTGGCCAAGCTGCAGGCCGGCGGCAGTGGCTGGGACGTCTTCGTGCCGACCAACTACACCATCACCACCTACGTTTCCGAGGACCTGATCGAGCCGCTCGATACGGCCAAGCTCCCCAACTACGACGCCAGCGCCTTCGACCCCCGCTTCGCCGATGCCGGCACGGTCGACGGCACGCTCTATGCCGTGCCGAAGAACTGGGGCACCACCGGCTTTGCCGTGAACACCTCGCACGACGGCGGCACCGCACTCGTCAGCTGGAAGGACTTCTTCGACCGGACCATGGACGACTTCTCCGGGCGGACCATGGTGCACGACTACCAGCTGACGACCATCGGCAACGCGCTCAAATATTTCGGCTACTCGTTCAACTCGGTGGACCCGGCCGAGCTCGCCGATGCCGAACGCCTCCTGATCGACGTCAAGCCGCATCTTTTTGCCATCTCCTCGGACTACCAGCCCGCCATGCGCAGCGGCGACGCCTGGCTCACCATGTGCTGGACCGGCGACGGCAAGCAGCTGAACACCGACATGCCCGAGATCGCCTTCGTGCTGGGCCGCGAGGGCGGCGAGATCTGGAGCGACTACTACGCCATCCCGAAGGGTGCGCCGCACCGCGACGCGGCCTACGCGCTGATCGACTTCCTGCTCGACCCCGAGGTCAACGCGCGCGAGGTGCTGGCGCACGGCTATCCCGTGGCCGACAGCCGGACCAACGCGCTGCTGCCGCCCGAGATCCTCGAGGACCCGATCCTCTACCCGGCCCAGGAGCTCCTGGACGCACTCGAGTTCGGGGCTGCAGCGACCCTGACCGACCCGAACCGGGCGGAGCTCCTGGCCCGGTTCAAGTCCGCCTGAGGCGGCTCGCGGGGGCGACGGCCAGATGACGACGCGGGAGCGCAACTGGCTGCTCGTCGCCCCCGCTGCCGCGTGGTTCCTGGTCATGCTGGTGCTGCCGCTCGCCGTCGTCCTCGTCTTCAGTTTCGGCGAGCGGGCGCCGGCCGGTGGCTGGGTCCCGGCCTTCACCTTCGAGCAGTACGCCAATCTGCCGGCGCGGCTGACGGCGTTCCAGAACACCCTGACCCTGGCGCCATTGGGCACATTGGCGGCCCTCCTGATCGCCTACCCCTTGGCCTATCAGCTCGCCGTGCGCACCGACCCCAGATGGCGGACCATGCTCCTCGTGCTCGTCATCGTCCCATTCTGGACCAGCATCCTGATCAGGAGCTACGCCTGGATCTTCATCCTCGGTGGCCAGGGCCTCCCGGCACTGCTGGAGGCCATCGGCATCGAGGGCGTGCGGCTGATCTACACCCCCTGGGCGGTCCTGATCGGCATCGTCTACGGCTACCTGCCGCTCATGGTCTTTCCGATCTATGTCAGCCTCGAGCGGCTCGACAAGCGCCTGCTCGAAGCCTCGGCCGACCTCGGGGCGAGGCCAATGGCCACCTTCCGACAGGTCACCCTGCCGCTCTCGCTCCCCGGCATCGCCACCGGCTGCATGCTGGTCTTCATCCTGCTCATGGGCGAATTCCTGATCCCGGCCCTGCTCGGCGGCGGCAAGGTCTTCTTCGTCGGCAATGCGCTGGTCGATCTCTTCCTCCAGTCGCGCAACTGGGCCTTCGGCTCGGCCGTGGCCGTAGCACTCATCGCCATCATGCTGGTGACCGTCACCCTCTACATGCGCCTGATCGGCCGGCTGAGCACCGGCCGGCGCGACATTCCGATCATGTGAGCGCCGGGCGATGCGGCTCTACGCCATCTCTGTCTACCTCTTCCTCTACGTGCCGATCGGCATCATTGCGCTTTTCAGCTTCAACGCCGGCCGACACGCGAGCCAGTTCGAGGGCTTCTCGCTCCGCTGGTACGGCCGCACCTTCAACAACCCCTTCGTCATGGATGCACTCTGGACGAGCCTGACCGTGGCCTTCGTCTCGGCGACACTCGCGAGCTTCCTCGGCACCCTCGCCGCCGTCGGCCTGCAGGGCATTCGCGGGCCCCTTCGCGCGCTCTTCGATGCCATCATCTACATCGCCGTCATGATCCCGGGCATCGTCATCGGCATCGCCACCCTCATTGCACTCGTCACCCTCTTCGACCAGCTCAACCCCTGGCTGGCTGCCATCTGGCCCGAGGGCCAGAGCCCGCCCGTCTTCTCGATGGGGATCATGTCGCTGATCGCCGCCCACACCATGTTCACCATGGCGCTCGTCATCATCATCGTCCGCACCCGCCTTGCCACCCTCGACCTGGCACTCGCCGAGGCCTCGGCCGACCTCTACGCGACACCCATGGGCACCTTCCGCCAGGTCACCCTGCCACTGATCGCCCCTGCCATCCTCGCGGGCTTTCTCTTGAGCTTCACCTTCAGCTTCGACGATTTCATCATCGCCTTTTTCGTCGCGGGCTCCGAGACCACCCTGCCGATCTACGTCTTCTCCTCGATCCGCCGCGGCGTCACGCCCGAGATCAACGTGATCGGCACGGCCGTCATGGCGGCCTCGCTGGTCCTCCTGATCACTGCCCAACTCGTGCTCCGGCAGGGCCAGCGCCACTGACAAGGGAGAGCTTCCATGCTCTTGGAAAACCGGGTCGCCTTCGTCACCGGTGCCGCGTCGGGGATCGGTGCCGCCGGGGCCAAGGCACTGGCAGGCGAGGGGGCGTTCGTCATCGTCACCGACCGTGACGGCAGCGGCGCCGAGGCCGTGGCGCAAACCATCCGCGAGGCCGGCCATCGGGCGGAAGCCCTGACCCTCGACGTCACCGACGACGCGGCCCTCACCGCCGCCATCGGGGCCACCGCCGAGCGGCACGGCCGGCTCGACATCCTCCACTCCCACGCCGGCATCCAGATCGAGGGCAAGCTCGAGCAGGTCTCGGTCGCCGACATGGACGCCTCCTGGAACCTCAACGTCCGCGCCCATTTCATCGCAGCCAAGGCGGCGATCGCCCCGATGCGCCGGCAGGGCGGCGGCAGTGTCATCATCACGGCCTCCAATTCGGCCGTGCAATACGACCGCGAGATGGTGGCCTACTGCACCACCAAGCACGCGGTGCTCGCCATGACCCGGCAGATCGCGGCCGACTACGCGAAGGAAAACATCCGCTGCAACGCGCTTTGCCCGGGTTTCATCGACACCCCCTTCAACCGCGGCTTCGAAATCCAGATGGGCGGCCGCGACAAGCTCGAGGCCTACGTGAAGACCGCGATCCCGATGGGCCGCTTCGGCACGGTGGACGAGATCGCAGACGCCATCGTCTTCCTCGCCTCCGACAAATCCGCCTTCATGACCGGCCACGCCTTCGTCGTCGACGGCGGCGAGTGCCTCTGAGCGCTGCCGGCACCGATCAATCCGGCAGCCCGGCTTGGCGCAGACTCTGGCGCAGCCGGTCCATCCTTGCCCGATCCGCGAGCGGGAAGCGGTCGAGCAGCGGCAGTGCCGCATCGGGCAGGATCTCCCGACAGCGGGTGATCACCGCCTGCGCCTCGCCTCGCGGCCAGCCTCGAGATGGCTCGCGGCCAGGAGGAAGTAGCCGTAGAACCAGGACGGCACCGCCCGCTCGGCCCAGTCGATCGCCTGATCGAAGCGGCCGGCCAGCGCCAGGGCGACCGGGACAGGGCGGTGATGATCTCGAGCGTGAACCCATCCGAAAAGCAGTCGTGGTCGGGGTCCCCCGACATGTTCTAGAAGGCGAGCACCGCGATCGAGGGCTTGTCGGGACGCTCGGGCCGGGGTTGGCTGTCGGGCTCGAGGGGCTTGGCGCTGGCCTCGAAATACTTGTGCAGGTCGAGCTTCGAGGAGACGCCGAGCTTGCGGTAGACGGTGGTGAGATGCGTGCGGACCGTGGAGGGTGCCAGGCACAGCCGCTCGGCGATCGCCTGATAGGTCTCGCCCGCGGCAAAGGCCCGGGCGATCTCGCTCTCCCTGAGGCTCAGCCGTCCCTCCTCCGGCACCGCCATGCCCACCCTCCTGCACCTGTCCAGGCTCGCCTACTGCATCTGCCGTAGTGATTTTACAGCAGCCGCCCGATACCGGGGCGAGCCTCGCGGCGCTACCATGAGCGCACAATCAACGCCAAGGAGCAAAGCCAATGGCCGACACGATGAGGGTGAGCAACGCGCAGATCGTGCAGCGCGGCTGGGAGGCGGTGGGTCGGGGCGACTGGGATGGCCTGGTCGCCGACTACACCAGCGACATGATCTTCGTCATGCCGGGCCAGGCCGATGTGCTGCACGGCAGGGCCGCCTTTCGCCAGGCGCTGGAGGGCATCGGGTCCGCCCTGCCGCCCGGCTTCGCCATCCAGGGGCTGCGCCAGATCGGCGACGGCGACGAGGTCGTCTCGATCATCGACTGGACCAGCGACAAGTGCCCGGGCGGCAGCCAGCTCGCCGTCCTCTTCCGCTTCACCGGCGACAAGGTGAAGGAGGAGCGCTGGTTCATCGACACCGAAGCGTGGAAGGCCGCGTTCTGAGGCACCAACCGATCGGCCGCCCGTAACGCGCGGGCGGCCATCCTTCAGCTGGAGCCGGTCATGGCCAATCGATGGGCCGTCCTCGCCCTCTTGTTTGCCGCGCGCTTCAGCATGGCGTTCCAGTTCCAGGCGGTGGCGGCGTTGTCGCCCTTCCTGATGGACAAGTTCGCCATCGGCCTTGCCGATATCGGCCTGCTCATCGGGCTCTACTTCGCGCCTGGAGTCCTGGTCGCCATGCCGGGTGCGGCCATCGGGCGCCGCTTCGGCGACGAACGGACGGTGGCCTTCGGCATGGTCCTGATGCTGGCGGGTGGCCTCGCGGTGGCCCTGGTTCCGGCGTGGGAGGTGCAGATCGCCGGCCGGGTCGTCGCCGGCATCGGTGGCATCCTCTTGAACGTGCTGATGTCGAAGATGGTCATCGACCGGTTCCAGGGGCCGGGCCTCGCCGCTGCCATGGGCATCTTCGTCAATTCCTGGCCGGTCGGCATCGCCGCAGCCCTCCTCCTGCTGCCACCGATCGCCGCCCGGTTCGGCCTCGAAGCGGCCCTCGGCACGGTTGCCGGGCTCGTCCTACTTGGTCTCCTCCTGCTCCTCGCCCTGCCGCGGCCAGCGTCTGAAGGCCCGGCCGCAGCAGCACCGCCGCCCGCCCGCCTGCATGGGCCGGCGTTGACCTGCTTACTGCTCGCGGGCGGCATCTGGGCGCTCTACAATGCCGGGCTCGGCGTGATCTTCGGCTTCGGCCCGGCCATGCTGGTCGAGCGCGGCTGGAGTGCGGCAGCCGCCAGCTCCACCACGAGCCTGGCCCTTTGGATGGTTGCCCTCTCGATCCCGCTCGGCGGGCTGCTCGCGGGCCGGCTCGGCCGCGATCGGGTATTGGCCCTCGGGCTCGGAACCTTCGCCGCACTCCTGCTCGTCGCCCCCCACACCTCGCAGATGGTGCCGCTATTCGTCGCCCTCGGCCTCGTCGGCGGCCTTGCCGCCGGGCCGATCATGAGCCTGCCCGGCGACGTCCTCTCGCCCGGCAATCGGGCGCACGGGATGGGCCTCTTCCACACCCTCTATTATGCGACGATGTTCATCGCCCCCGCCGCCGCCGGGCAGCTCTCCCAGAGCCTCGGCACCGCGGACGCCGCCTTCGCCCTGGCCGCCGGCATGGTGGCCGCCTGCCTCGCGCTGCAGGGACTCTTCCGCATCCGGGCGGCGCGCATCCTGCGCCCGGCGATCGCGACCTGAGCCCGGCACTCCTGCCGCCGGCGGACGACAGGCCAGCCGCGGATCAAGATCCCGTCGCATGGCCGGCGAGATGCCCGTTCGAAGTGAGTTGACAAGCGGAAGCGGCTGGCTTCCACTCGTTCCAGTACGTATGAACGTGCGGACGTCGTCGACCAGCCGACACCACCTCTGCCGAGCGGAGCTGAATGGGCGCCTATCATCGGCCGCGCGACCTCGAGACCGCCCTTCGGCTCCTGGCCGAAACCGGGGCCACGCCACTCGCCGGCGGCACCGACCTCTTCCCTGCCGATGCGACCCGAACCGCCTGGGGCGAGCCCGGCCTCGACCGGACCGACCTCCTCGACCTCGCCGGCCTCGCCGACCTCCAGCGGATCGACGACTTTGGTGACCGGCTCGCGATCGGCGCTCGCGTCATCTGGGCCGATCTCGCCCTGAGCGACCTGCCGCCCTGGTTCGACGGGGTTCGTGCCGCCGCCCGCGAGGTCGGCGGCGCACAGATCCAGAACCGCGGCACGCTGGCGGGCAATCTCTGCAACGCCTCGCCCGCCGCCGACGGCGTGCCACCGCTCCTCGCCCTCGATGCCAGGGTCCGCCTCGCCAGCGCCGCCGGGACTCGCGAGCTGCCCCTTGGCGATTTCATCCTCGGCAATCGCCGGACCGCCCTCGGCCCGACTGAGCTCCTGACCCATGTCATCGTGCCGAAACCACCAGCAGCGGCGCGCTCGGTCTTTCTCAAGCTCGGTGCTCGGCGCTATCTCGTCATCTCGATCGTCATGGTGGCCGCAACCCTGACCCTCGACAGCGAAGCCCGCCTTGCGGACGTGCGAATCGCTGTGGGTGCCTGCTCCGCCAAGGCCCAGCGCCTCGCCGGCCTCGAGGCCCGGATCCGGAACCTGCTGCCAGCCGAGGCCGCGGCCAGCGTCACCGCCGCCGATCTCGGCGGTCTTGATCCGCTCGACGACATTCGCGCCAGCGCCGCCTACCGGCGCCATGCCGCCGAGGTTCTGGTCCGCCGGGCGCTCGGCGGCGCCAGCCTGGCGATTGCCGCATGAGGGCCACGGCACCGCGGCTCGAGGAACGGGGACAGGTGACCCGCTTCAGCCTCAACGGCCAGACCGTCACCGCGACAGCGCCCGAAGCCACCCGCCTCAGCCGCGTGCTCCGCGACGAACTCGGTCTTCTCGGCACCAAGTCCGGCTGCGACGCCGGCGATTGCGGCCTCTGCACCGTGCTCCTCGACGGCCGCCAGGTCTGCGCCTGCCTCGTGCCACTCGCGCATGTCGCAAATCGTGTGGTCACCACCGTCGAAGGCCTGGCAGCCGACCCCAAAACGGCCCGGCTGCAGGCCGCCTTCGTCGCAGCTGGGGCGATCCAGTGCGGCATCTGCACCCCCGGCATGCTGCTGGCCGCGACCGACCTCCTCGCCCGCGATCCCACCCCCGATCGGAACGCCATCGCCGATGCCCTCGGCGGCGTCCTCTGCCGCTGCACCGGCTACCGCCAGATCGTCGACGCCGTCACCAACGCGATTTGCGACATGACCACGCCGGCGACCAACCCGATTCGCGACATGCCGGAGGGTGCGACCAACCCGATCTGCGACATGCGAGAGAGTGCCGCCAACCCGATTCGCGACATGTCGCAAGCCACCACCAACCCGATCTGCGACATAACCAGGCCGCCCCACGAGGGCCCTTTTGTCGGCGCCCGCATCGCCAAGCTCGATGGCCGGCGCAAGGTCGACGGCAGCGAGCGGTTCGGCGCCGATACGATCCCGGCCGATGCCTGGCGGCTGCGCGTCGTCCGCTCGCCCCATGCCCGCGCCCGGTTCGTCCTGGGCGATCTCGGGACCGTCGAGGCCCGCTTCGGCATCCGCATCCTCACCGCCCGCGACGTACCGGGCGTCAACGGCTTCGCCATCTTCCCCGACCGCAAGGACCAGCCCGTCCTCGCCATGGGGCACGTCCGCTTTCGCGGCGAGGCGGTGGCCGCCCTGGTCGGCCCCGCCGACCGTCTCGCCCGGGTGGCCGATGCCGACCTGCCGATCAGCTGGCAGCCGCTCGAGCCCCTGGGCTTCGCCGCGGCACGACGAGGCGACGGCCCCGACCTGCACGCCGACCGCCCGCAGAACATCCTCACCGAAGGCAGCCTGGAAGCCGGCGATGTCGACCGTGCCCTCGACGAGGCGGCAGTCACCGCCGAGATTGCGCTGGAGACCAGCTTCGTCGAGCACGCCTATCTCGAGCCCGAGGCCGGCTGGGCCGTTCGGGCCGGTGATCGGCTGGAGCTCACGGTCTCCACCCAGAGCCCGTACATGGACCGCGACGAGGTCGCCAATGTGCTCGGCATCGCCCCCGAACGGGTCCGCATCCGCCCCTCGGCCTGCGGCGGCGGCTTTGGCGGCAAGCTCGATGTCGCGGTCCAGCCGCTGGTCGCCATCGCCGCCTGGCAGCTGGGCCACCCGGTCGCCTGCGTCTACAGCCGCACCGAAAGCATGGCGTCGACCACCAAACGCCACCCGGCGGCGATCCGCGTCCGCGCCGCTGCCGACGCCCATGGCCGGATCACCGCCCTCGACTTCACCGGCGACTTCGACACCGGCGCTTACGCCTCCTGGGGCCCCACCGTCGCCGGGCGCGTGCCGATCCACGCGCCGGGGCCCTACCGCGTGGCCAACATCCGCGCCAGGACCCGGGCAATTCTGACCAATGCACCACCCAGCGGCGCCTTTCGCGGCTTCGGCGTGCCCCAGGCACTGCTCGCGGTCGAGCAGGCCTATGACGAGTTGGCACGACAGCTCGGCCATGACCCGCTCGCCTTTCGTCTCGCGAATGCCCTTCGCCCAGGCGACGCCACCGCCTCGGGGCAGGTGCTGGAGAGTGTCGGCCTCGTCGAGTGTCTGCAAGCACTGCGGCCGACCTGGCAGCGGCTGCGGCAGCGGGGCAGGGGGGCGGGGCCGATCCGCCGCGGTGTCGGCCTCGCCAGCGTCTGGTACGGCTGCGGCAATACCGGCATGAGCAACCCCTCCACCCAGCGGGTCAGCCTGCTGCGTAGCGGTCGCATTCTCTTCCACAACGGGGTGCAGGATATCGGCCAGGGCTCGACCACCATCATGGCGCAGGTCCTGGCCGACGCCCTGGGCGTGCCGCTCGACGCCATCGACAGCACGACGGCCGATACCGACCTCACCCTCGACTGCGGCAAGTCCTCGGCCTCACGCCAGACCTTCGTCTCGGGTCGGGCGACCCAGCTCGCCGGCGAAGCGCTGCGCGCCCAGACCCTGAGGCTCGCCAATGCCGGCCCGGAGGCGCGGATCAGCCTGGGTCCTGGCAGCGTCACCATCGGCAGCGGCGAGCATGCCCGCACCATCCACCTCGAGGACCTGCCGCCCGTCGACGGTGCCGATCCCGAGGTGGCACTTCAGGCCCAGGCGACCTTCGATCCGCCGGCGACACCGATCGTCGACAACAAGGGGGCGCCTTATGCCACCTATGGCTTCGGGGCACAGCTCGCCGCGGTCGCCGTCGATCTCGAACTCGGCACCGTCAAGGTGGAGGCGATCGCGGCCGCCTACGACGTCGGCCGGGCGATCAATCCCACCCAGGTCGAGGGCCAGATCATGGGCGGCATCGCGCAAGGCCTCGGCCTCGCCCTCCTCGAGGAGTTCGTCCCCGGCCGGACCGAGAACCTGCACGACTATCTGATCGCCACGGTGGGCGACATGCCCGAGATCGAGATCCACCTGATCGAGACAGCCGAACCCCTGGGCCCGTTCGGCGCCAAGGGTGTGGGCGAGCACGCGCTGATCCCGACGGCCCCCGCCATCATGAACGCGATCTGCGATGCGACCGGGGTGCGGCTGACCAAGATCCCGGCCCTGCCGCATCGCCTCCATGCCGCAATCCAGGCAGCGGGGGTGCGGCCATGACCGACATGACCGAGCGCTTCGGGGCCAGGGAGGAAGGCGGCATCGTGCGCTGCGACGCCTGCCCCGTGCTCTGCCGGATCCGCCCGGGCCGGGCCGGGGCCTGCAGCCGCTACGCCAACGAGAACGGCTCGCTCCTGCGCACCGATCCCGTCCTCCTAGCCGAGCGTACGGTGGACGCGGGTGGTGCCATGGTGCCGTTCGCCGAAGGCGCCAATGCGAGTGCGGACTGGGACGGCGATCCCGGCCCGCATGTCCAGACCTTCGTCACCGGCATCGGCGCCGGCACGACCTATCCCGACTACAAGCCCGCCCCCTTCATCGTCAGCGCCAGCTACGCGGGTGTCGACACGGTCACCGTCGTTTCCGAGGGCATATTTTCCTATTGCGGTTGCAAGGTGAAGATCGATACGGACCGCCATCTCGGCCCCGAGCGCAGCCTCGTGACCATGGCGGGCGAGCCGGTGGGCCACGTGACCACCGCCGAATACGGCTCGCAGATGCTCTCCTTGGGCGGCGTGCATCATCTGACCGGCACCACCAGGAAGGCCGGCAACACGACCTGCGACATGCTGCTCAAGCTCTGCAGCGGCGAGGCGGTGGAACTCGCCATCGAGGCCGGGGCGAGTGTCTCCGTCCAGGCGGGCAAGGCGCCGATCGTCAACGGCAAGCCCGAGGAGCGCATGCGGGTCGGCTGTGGCTCCGCCACCGTCGGCATCTTCGCGCAGCAATGGTTCGGCCAGCTCGACGAGGTGATCGTCCTCGACGACCACATCACCGGCGTCTTGACCGAGCACCAGGCCGGCCGCTGTCTCGACATGCCACCGTCGGGGATCAAGATCGAGGGCCGGAAGTCGACCCCCGGCCGCTACTTCCAGGTGGCGGGCCCGGGTCTCGGCTGGGGCGGCACCGACATCACCGATCCCTTCTCGGTCATCCGCGCGATCGACCGCGATGTCGCCTGGCCCGGCATGCGGGTGCTGATCACCTCGACCACCGGCGAGGATGCGGTCTATTGCGTGCTCGGCGAGGACGGGAAGCTGCACGAGGCCGAGATGCCCGAGGCGGTGCGCCTGACGGTCGAGCGGATCGGCGAGAACTGCGAGCCCTCCTTGTGCTCGGTCCTCTTCATGGCCGGTGCCGGCGGCTCGCTTCGGGCTGGCGTCACCGAGAACCCGGTCCTGCTGACCCGGTCGGTCAAGGCGGGCGAGACCCGGGTCACCATGGGCGGTGCGCCCGTCTATGTCTGGCCCGGTGGCGGCATCACCGTCATGGTCGACGTGCTGCGCCTGCCGAAGCACGCCTTCGGCTACGTGCCGACCCCGGCACTGGTGGCCCCGATCGAATTCACCCTGCCACGCCGGCTCTACACGGCACTCGGCGGTCACGACGATTACGTCCAGCCGATCGAGCGGGTGCTCGAGACCTTTGGCCACTCGGCGCGCCGCGAGCCCTGGCCCGCAGACAATCCCTGGCCCATGCCGGAGCGCGGCCCCTGGCCCATGCAGGAGCGCGGCCCCTGGCGCGTGCCGGAGCAAGGCCCCTGGCGCGTGCCGGAGCCCGGCCGATGAACCCCGCCCCGCCCCGCCCCGCCCACCGACGCGCTGCATGTCGCGATTTGCGGTTGGTGCCCAGCCTAGCGCCGGCCCCGCCAGCTCTGGCATGTCGCGAAATCGGGTTGAAAGCCGAGCTGCCGCGATCCGGGGACACGGTCGCATTTCGCGAAATCGAATTGGCTGCAGAGTCGCCCCGCTTCGCGACTACCGTCGCATGTCGCGATCTCGGGTTGGTGTCAGGCGCACTGCCGCTGCCACCAGCTGCGGCATGTCGTGATCTTGAGTTGGTCGCAGGATCACCGCCCCGCCGTGCCCGCCGGAACGCCGCATGTCGCGATTTGGGGTTGGTGCTTTGCGCATCGCCGCTCACGCCAGCTGCGGCATGTCGCGATATCGGGTTGGTGGCCGGATCGCAGCACCCCGCGACCGTCGCTCGATGTCGCAATACCGGGTTGGTGACCCGCACCAGGCCGTCCCTGTCAGCGGCGGCATGTCGCGATACGGGGTTGGCGGACTGCATCCCGCGCGATGTCCGACGGCCGCGCCCTGCCGCGGCAGCGCCGGCATGAGCGGGGCGGCACCGGCGATCGGCGGCCCGCGCGTGCAGCGGCTCGCCGGCAACCGCCTGCATCTGGCGGAGGGACCCATCGACCTCGTGATCGGTGCCATGGGCCCGCCCGTCGCCGTTGAGCGGGCCTATCGGGCGGCGGAACGCCGGTTCGACGGGCTTCTCACATGTCTCGTTTCCGTGTTGGCGCGGCTGCGCCAGCCGGTCGGGGAACCAGCGGGTCTGCCACCGCCGGCCTTGCTGATGCACGCGGCGACCGCACCGCTTGCCGACCGCTTCGTCACGCCGATGGCCGCTGTCGCTGGGGCCGTCGCCGACACCGTCATCGTGGCCATTCGCGAAACCCCCGGGATCGAGCGGGCCTATGTCAACAATCGCGGCGACATCGCGGTCCATCTCACCCGGGGCCAAACGCTCGAGGTCGGCGTCGTGCCAGAGCTGCAGCGCCCGCTGCTCGCCGCTTCCATCCGCCTCCGCCACAGCCAGGGCATCGGCGGCATCGCCACGAGCGGCTGGGCCGGCCGGAGCTTCTCACTCGGCATCGCCGATGCGGCAACCGTGCTCGCCGCAACCGCCGCCCGGGCCGATGCCGCAGCAACCTTGATCGCCAACGCTGTCGATATCGACGATCGGGCCGTCAGCCGCGCCCCGGCGGTCGATCTCGACCCCGACAGCGACCTCGGCGAGCGCCTGGTCACGACGGCTGTCGGCCCATTGCCGCAGGAAGCGGTTGCCGAAGCCCTGGAAAACGGGGCAGGGTACGCGGGTGAACTGGTCGAGCGCGGCCTGATCAAGGGTGCGATGCTGGTGCTGCAAGGCAAAGCGCGGGTGGTCGGACGAGCCTGGGAGGAGATCGCATGTTCGAGCTGAGAAAAACACAGGTCACCGTCGAGGAGATTTACCACGACGGCGGACCGCGGCTCGAGCGTCCCCTCCTGCGCGGCAGCGTGGCAGCGGTCTTTGCCAATCCCTTCGCCGGCCGGTTCGCGTCCGAGGCCGAGTTCGCCGAGGCCATGGCCGCCTTGAAGCCCCTCGGCCTCGCGATGGCGAAGAAGCTGATCCAGGCCCTGGGCGGCGATCCGCGCCGCATCGAATCGTATGGCAAGGGCTCGATCGTCGGTGCGAATGGCGAGCTCGAGCAGGGTGCCCTCTGGCACGTGCCGGGCGGCTACGCCATGCGCGAGCTCCTGGGCGATGCCAAGGCGATCGTGCCGTCGACCAAGAAGCTGGGGGCGATCGGCACCGCCCTCGACGTGCCACTGCACCACATCAACGCGGCCTATGTCCGAGGCCACTTCAGCGCCATCGAGGTCCGGGTCCAGGATGCCCCGCGGGCGAACGAGATCGTCTTCTGCCTCGCCATGACCACGGGCGGCCGGCCGCACGACCGCATGGGCGGGCTGAAGGCAGAGGACATCAAGGGCGAGGACGGCCTCAGATAGGGGAGGGCAGGCCTTGAGCTTCGTGCGCAATTCCTGGTATCCGGCAGGCTTCGCGAGCCGGATGGGCGACGGCCTGCACACGCGGCGCATCCTCGGCGAGGATCTCGTTGTCTGGCAGCAGCCGGATGGTCGCTTCGCGGCCCTGCTCGACCGCTGCCCGCACCGCTTCCTGCCACTCTCGCTGGGCTGCCTCAAGAACGGCAACGTCCAGTGCGGCTACCACGGCATGACCTTCGCCGCCGACGGATCCTGCGTGCGCATCCCCGGCCAGAGCTCGATCCCACCCTCGGCGCGGGTCCGGGCTTTTCCGGTCGAGGTCACCATGGGCCTGGTGTGGGTCTGGATGGGCGATCCCGCCCGCGCCAGCCGCGACCGGCTCTTCGATCTTGCAGAGTACCATGAGCCGGGCTGGCACGCCGTCGCGGGCGAGGCGCTCGAGGTCGAGGCCAACTATCTGGCCTTAGCCGACAATCTCTGCGATCCGGCGCATGTCGCCTTCGTCCATCTCTCGACCCTCGGCAATGCCGCGCACGAGGACGTGCCGATCGAGACCGAGGTGAGGGGTGAGCTCATCGTCACCACCCGCTGGACGATCGATGCCGAGCCGATTCCCCTGTTCAAGAAATTCGGCAGCTTCAAGGGCAATATCGACCGCTGGCAGATCTACAACTACCACGCCCCCTCGATCGCCGTGATCGACTTCGGCGGGGCGGATACCGGCACCGGCGCCCGCGAGGGCCGGCTGCACCAGGGTGCCATCCGGATCTTCGCCTGCCACTTCATCTGTCCGGTCGACGAGAGCCGCTCGATCGACTACTGGCTGCATGTCGACAACTTCGCCACGGACGATGCCACCAAGGCGCGCATGAACGAGCAGTTCGCGCTCGCCTTCGACGAGGACAAGGCGATCCTCGAAGCCATCCAGCGCGAGGAGGCCAAGCTCGACGGCCGTCAGCGGCCGCTCAGGCTCGCCATCGACAAGGGAGCGGTGCTGATGCGCAAGACGGTGGAGCGGCTGATCGAGGCCGAGCGCACGCTCGTTGCCGCAGAATGAGCGACTCGACCCAGCCACCAACCCTAAATAACGACATGATTGCCCGCTGAGCGCAGCGCTGAACGACCAACTCGAAATGACGACATAACCTGACGAGGAAACCCGGGATGAGCACACGGCGCTACCTGATCGGCCTGCCCCTGGCGAGCGTGCTTGCCACAGCCCTCATCGGGGCCACGAGCCTCGCAACGAGCGGTCTTGCCGCCGAGACCATCAAGATCGGCGACATCAACTCCTATACGCGCATGGCCCAGCACACGGAGCACGCCAAGCGCGGCATGGAGATGGCGATCGCCGAGATCAACGAGGCGGGCGGCATCGGCGGCAAGATGCTCGAGCTGATCAGCCGCGACGATGCCGGCGAGCCGGGCGAGGCGATCCGCGTCGCCGAGGAGCTGGTGACGCGCGAGGGGGTCGAGATCATCACCGGCACCACGCTCTCGAATATCGGCCTCGCCGTCGCCTCCTTCGCCGAGCAGAACCAGATCCTCTATCTGGCGGCCGAGCCCCTGGCCGATGCCGTCACGCTGCAGAGCGGCAACCGCTACACGTTCCGGCTCAGGCCCTCGACCTACATGCAGGCGGCGATGCTGGCCGAGCTCGCGGTCGACAACCCGGCCACCCGCTGGGCCACGATCGCCCCCAACTACGCCTACGGCCAGGAAGCGGTCGCCGCCTTCAAGGCGATCATGAGCGAGCAGCGGCCGGACATCGAATGGGTCGGCGAGCAGTGGCCAGCGCTCTTCAACATCGATGCCGGGGCCGAGGTGCAGGCCCTGGCGGCGGCCGAGCCGGAAGCCATCTTCAACGTCACCTTTGGCGCCGACCTCGCCCGCTTCGTCCGGGAAGGCCACGACCGAGGCCTCTTCGAGAACACCTTCGTTGCCAGTCTCTTGACCGGCGAGCCGGAATACATCGACCCCTTGGAGGACGAAGCGCCCGAGGACTGGCTGGTCACGGGCTATCCCTGGGACATCATCGACGATCCCGCCTATATCGCGTGGCTCGAGGCCTACCAGGACCGCTTCGATGACTATCCACGGATCGGGTCGATCGTCGGCTACAATGCGATCGTCGCCCTCGGTGCGGCGCTCGAAGCCACCGGCGGGTCGACCGAGGTCGAGGCGCTGATCGAGGCGATGCGGACGATCACCTTCGATACGCCGCAGGGCACGCTGGAGTTTCGGGCGATCGATCACCAGGCGACGCTCGGGGCCTGGGTCGGCTATACCGCGGTCGTCGACGGGCGCGGCACGATGCGCGACTGGTACTACGCCGACGGCGCCGACTACCTGCCGCCCGAGGACATGGTGGCCCGCCTGCGCCCGGCCTCCGACTGAGCCCGGCCGGCATGCCGATTGCGCCACTGTCGACTCCGCTGACCCCCGTTCGCTGCCATCCGGTCCAGTGCCGCCGCCCCGGCATGTCGCATCTCTCGTTGGCCGCCCGCATGTCACAGATCTCGTTGGCGTCAAGGATGGCAGCAATCACGCGGCCCCCGGACGTGTCAGAGCTCGCGTCGCTCGGCTCCGGCCGGAGGGTCGAAGCGGAGCGCGCCAACGCGATTTCGCGACATAACGGCACGATGCCCGGCCGCGCGCCCGCGCCCGCGCCCAGGCGCGGATGAGACGGCCTTGGGTTTCTTCCTCGTCCAGGTCCTGACCGGCCTTTCCAGCGCCGCCAGCCTCTTTCTGGTCGCCGCCGGCCTCTCGCTGATCTTCGGTGTCACCCGGGTCGTCAACTTTGCGCACGGCTCGTTCTACATGCTCGGCGCCTATTTCGGCCTGACGCTCGTCGCCCTTTTCGGCGAGTGGTTCGGCCGCGGCCATGTCTCCTTCTGGTCGGCCCTGCTGTGCGCCGCCATCATCGTCGGCGGCATCGGTGCCTTGGTCGAGGTGACCATTCTCCGGCGCATCTACCGCTCGCCGGAGCTCTTCCAGCTGGTCGCCACCTTCGGCGTCATCCTGGTCATCCAGGACCTCGCACTCTGGGGCTGGGGGCCCGAGGACAAGCTCGGCCCCAGGGCACCCGACCTCAGGGGTGCGGTCATGATCATGGGACAGCCATTGCCCCGCTACGACCTCGTGCTGATCGCTGCTGGCCCCATCGTCCTCGGTCTCCTGTGGCTGCTCTTGAACAAGACCCGCTTCGGCATCCTGGTCAGGGCCGCCACCGCCGATCGCGAGATGGTGGGTGCTCTCGGCGTGAACCAGGCCTGGCTCTTCACCGGCGTCTTCTTCCTCGGCTCCTTTCTCGCCGGCCTCGGTGGCGCTTTGCAGCTGCCGAAGGGTGGCGCCAACCTGTTGATGGACTTCACCGTCCTCGCCGGCGCCTTCGTCGTCGTCGTCGTCGGGGGCATGGGCAGCATCACCGGCGCCTTCCTCGCCGCCGTGCTGATCGGCCAGCTCCAGGCCTGGGGCGTGCTGCTCATCCCGCAGTCGACCCTCGTCATGATGTT
Source organism: Geminicoccaceae bacterium (assembly GCA_036796215.1). Lineage (GTDB taxonomy): Bacteria > Pseudomonadota > Alphaproteobacteria > Geminicoccales > Geminicoccaceae > SLRI01. The sequence continues at coordinate 27,424 of DAIRDJ010000013.1, read as the reverse complement.
CCTCGTCATGGCCGTCGTCCTCGTCGTCCGCCCCTTCGGCCTGCTCGGCCGGCCGGAACTCCTCGGCCACGGCCGGCAAATGCTCGACGATCCGCTCAGACCCACGGGCTGGGCCTTCAAGGCGCTGGCCCTCCTTCTCGTCCTCGGCCTGGCGCTGGCCCCGCTTTATCTCGGCACCTACGGCCTCGTACTCTTGATCGACATCCTCATCCTCGCCCTCTTCGCCACGGCACTGCACGCGATCATCGGCCCGGGCGGCCTCGTCAGCTTCGGCCACGCCGCCTTCTTCGGTGGCGGCGCCTATGCCGCGGCCCTGCTCGTCAAATATGCCGGGGCACCGATGGAGCTGAACCTTCTCCTCGCCCCACCGGCGGCGGCTCTCCTCGCCATCGCCATCGGCTGGTTCTGTGTGCGGCTCTCCGGTGTCTACTTCGCCATGCTGACGCTCGCCTTCGCCCAGATCGCCTGGTCCGTCGTCTTCCAATGGGGCGCAGTGACCGGCGGCGACGACGGCATCCTCGGCATCCGCCGCGCCGCCTGGGTCGCCGGGCGCACCGAGTACTACTACCTCGTCCTTGCCTGCTGCACCGCCGGCATTCTGGCCCTTCGCCACGGTCTCGCCTCGCCCTTCGGCTACGCGCTTCGCGCCGGCCGCGACAGCCCGCTTCGCGCCGAGGCGATCGGCATCGACGTCCGCCGCCAGCAATGGGCCGCCTTCACCCTCTCGGGCGCCTTCGCCGGGCTAGCCGGCGGGCTCTACGCCTATTCCAAGGGCAGCGTCTTCCCCAACGAGATGGCCATCGTCCGCTCCTTCGACGGCATCATCATGGTCTTTTTCGGCGGGGTGCAGCACCTCTCCGGCCCGCTCGCCGGTGCCGCAGCGCTGACCTGGCTGAAGGATACATTGCTGCGGCTGGAGATGTGGCGCCTGCTCCTGGGCCTGGCGGTGATCGGCATCGTCCTGCTCTTCCCGCAAGGCATTGCCGGCTTCATCAAGCAGCGCTTCGGTCGCCTCGTCGGTATTCGCTCGGAGCTCTCCTCGTGAGCCACGGCAGCGTCCTGGAGGCCGAAGGGCTCAACAAGAGCTTCGGCGGGGTGCAGGCGGTGCGCGGGATGAGCTTTGCCGTGGCACCGGGTGAGCTCGTGGCGCTGATCGGGCCGAACGGTGCCGGCAAGAGCACCTGCTTCAATATGCTGATGGGCCAGCTTTCGGCCGATACCGGGCGGATCCGGGTGCTGGGCGAGGACGTCACCGGCTGGCCGCCGCGCCGGATCTGGCGCAAAGGCGTGGGTCGAACCTTTCAGATCACCCAGATCCTGCCGTCCTTCACCGTTCGCGAGAACGTCCAGCTCGCCCTCCTGTCGCATCGCCGCCGGTTGTTGGACGTCTTCAGCCGGGCGCGCAACGCCGATGCCGATGCGGCCGAGGCGCTGTTGTGGCGGGTCGGCATCGGCGGGCTCGCCGAGCGGGCTTGCGGTCTCTTGGCCTATGGCGATCTCAAGCGGGTCGAGCTCGCCATCGCCCTCGCGAACCAGCCCAGGCTCCTCTTGATGGACGAGCCCACCGCCGGCATGGCGCCGGCCGAACGAGTGGCGCTGATGGAGCTCACGGCCGAGATTGCCAAGGCCGATGATGTCGGCGTGCTGTTCACCGAGCACGACATGGACGTCGTCTTCGGCCATGCCGATCGGATCATGGTGATGCATCGCGGCAGCCTGATCGCCGAAGGGGCACCCGAGGCGGTCCGCGCCGACCCGGAGGTTCGCACCGTCTATCTCGGCAGCTCCCTCGATCCGGCGGACGCATGAAGCCGCTGCTCGAGCTCGCCGGCGTGAGGGCAGCCTATCTCAAGGCGGAGATCCTGTTCGATCTGGATCTCACGCTCGCCGACGGTGAGGTGGTGGCGCTCGTCGGCCGCAACGGCGCCGGCAAGTCCACCCTGATCAAGACGGTCATGGGCATTCAGGTGCGGCGCCACGGCAGCGTCCGCTATGACGGCCGGGAGATCATCCGCCTGCCGACCCACAGCATCGCCCGGCTCGGCATCGGCTACGTGCCCGAGGAGCGACGCGTGTTCGGGGATCTCACGATCCTGGAAAACCTGGAGGTGGGCCGCCAGCCGCCACGCCAGGGAGCACCCTCGTGGACGCCCGAGGCGCTGTTCGAGATCTTTCCGAACCTCAAGGAGCTGCGCCATCGCGCGGCCGGCCAGACCAGTGGTGGTGAGCAGCAGATGTTGGCGATCGCGCGCACCCTGATGGGCAATCCGCGCCTGGTTCTGCTCGACGAGCCGTCGGAGGGCCTGGCACCCGTTATCGTCGAGCAGATGGCCGAGGCGGTCGGCAGACTGAAGCGCGAGGGCCTGTCGGTTCTCCTCTCCGAGCAGAATCTGCGCTTTGCCGGAGCCGTCGCCGATCGCGCCTATGTCATCGAATCCGGCCACATCCGCTTTTCCGGCCCGATGCAGCGCCTCCTCGACGACGTCGACATCCGTCGCGCCCACCTCAGCGTCTGACAACCATGCTCCCGCTCTCGCGCATGTCGCAAAATCGTGTTGGTGCCCTGACGCCAGCCGTCGCGAGGACCGCGTTCGTGCCGGGCGAGTGGCTGCGAGCATTCCGACGACAACGCGCTGGGAATGTCGCGAGACTTGGACCGCTGACCGGCGATCGTCGAGCGCTGCTTGGCCACAAGAGGGCCGTCTGGGCTGCTACTCGGCTGATCGTCCCCCGCCGGAACGCCTCATGCTGTTGGGAGGGCGCGGATGGTCCATGTCTTGATCGAGGGTTGGCGTGGCATGACGTCTCGAGTGCTGGCAGGTTGGTGATCAGCGAGACACGGCCGACCGGTGACCGTCGCCCAGCAAAGGTCGAGGCTAGGGCGCATGGAGCCGGCAAGCGGCGGCGACGCGCCCCTCCGAGACAGTGCCAAGCGAGTGGTCCGCCCGGGTACTGGAACTTTTGTCTGTCAGTCTCAGGCGTGCATTGGACGTCCGCACTGTCGTCCTCGGGGCAAGCAAGCAGACCTGGGCTTCGGCCCAGATTTGGGTCGCGAGCAAGGGCTGGAAGCCACCCGTCATTCATGTCGCGAAATCGTGTTGATGATCGCCGGACTGCGCGAGACGAGGCCGTCACGGTGGCAGCCTTCTGGCCGAAGACGCTGACCATCGGCTGTGCGCCGCCACCGGGATCAGTGGCTTCTCGATGTCTCGCGGCCCTATGCTTGCCGTGGACGGATCAGAACTCGGTAGCACTGGCCGAAATCGCTTGGATGGCAACACGTGTCAGGCGGCATGGCGATCAACAATTGGGGCAGGTTTCGAAGTTGATACAATCGCCAGCCCGCCCCCGCACGTTGTCGCGATTTTCCGCATCCTTGCAGAAACGCGACTGCCATGTCAGGCACGCGGGCGCGCTGATTCTCGAGGCTGAGCTGTTGGACCAAAGTTGCAAGACGGCGGCACCGCTCTCGTCGCATACAGCGCCCTCTTGGCAGTCCCGCTCTGCTCTCGATCGCTCGGCACTCGGTTCCGCTCGGCGCGACTGCTCGATGTACCCGCCGGTTGTGGCGCACTGCCGGATGGCCTCGGGCAGGTGTTTGCGAGTGCTCGACGCCCCACGACCCTTGGAAAGCGATCGGAGGCAGAAGGCCGCATATGGCACCGCCGAGCTGCAAACCCGTGGAGCATGCGAGTCAGAACTGCCGTCGCGCCCGCCCTTGCTTTGTCGACCTCGCGCGATCCGGCGCTGCCCGGCTGATTGGCTGCTCGAGACGTGCCGGTCGTTGCTGGGCCAACCCCCTCCCACAGGAGGCCGTCGCATGCTCTTGGCGCGATCGTCGCAGCCTGGGCCGCAGCGCACTGAAAGACACGATCGCGATCGATCGTCCCCGTCAGGAAAACTCAAGCCGTTCGGAGCATTAATCCCTGCTGCTGAATCGGCCGGTAAATCCGTGCCGCGAACCACGCAGTATAGGTTTGCAGATGCCGGGTGGCTGGACCGCGGAAGGGGGCGACGAAGTGTCTGAAGCTTTCGCTCGGAGAGCTGCCGGCGGTCGCCGCTTGACCCCCAATGCCGGCAGGGCTGGTTCTCGCCCTGACGCCGCCTGCGCGCCTCTGATCGTTCAAGACATCCATCCCGAATGCGTCTGTCCCGCAGTGGGCGCGCGCCGGGCGCGAGGCCGCATCGTGCTGATGGCAGGCTGCCGGGTACATCACTCCGGCGATCGCCTTTGTGTCCGTCGTCAGCCGCACGGTCACACGGTAGCGCGACATCGGCTCGGGCAGCGGCAGGTCGAGCAGCCGGTAGTCGATCCAGCGCAGTCGGTCCGGCGCCGGATGGCGAGCCGGATCCCGGTGATGGTCGACCCACTCGCGCGATGCCTTGCGGGATTCGCGCAGGACCGTCCGTTCCGTAGCGGCTTGATTGTTTCCCGGCGGCTGGATGTGCTGCGCCCAGATCGCAGCAATCAGCCGTCGCCAGCGCCAAACCGTCATCCTGTCGACGCCGAGGACGGCGGCGAGCGTGCGGCACGAACGCGGCGTCTTGCCGAGCATGTCGACCGCCACGTCACGCAGCTTCTCGAGCGAATGGACATGAGCCAACGGGGTGCCGGTGGCTGCGGAGAAGGAGCGGCCACAACCTCGGCAGCTCAGGCGTTGCAGCTTGCGCCGGTTTGCTCCCCAGCGGTAGAGCGAGGCACCGCCGCAACCTGGGCAGTTCTTCACCTCGTGGCGATGCACCTCGAGCAGGGCCAGGAGCTGGCTCTTGCGCGGATTGTCGGAAGGCATGGTCTGGGCAGCATCGCCTGCTTTCGAACGAGGGCGAGCAGAACCACCAGGATCGTCCGCCATTCGCTTGTCGGCACGCGTTCGGCCAGACATGTCCCACCTCTGGATCGTTCCAAGACCGCCACAGTGTCCCGCAAAAAGGTTGCCATAAGGTTAACGGCGCCGAGCGCTGCAACGGCCGAAGGACGGATCAACCCGCAATGCAGACATGCGCGCTATCGCAGGCTCGTGTGCTCGACGAACCGGTGGCGGCAATGATCCGCGTCGGGGTGGATGTCGGGGGCACCTTCACCGACCTCATGGCCGTTGACGAGGCAGGTGCTATCCGCATCGTCAAAACGCCGACGACACCGACCAACCAGGCAAGTGGGGTCATGTCGGCCCTCGACGAGTCGGGTTTGGCACTGGATGCCATCGCCACACTCGTCCACGGCACGACCACCACGACCAATGCTTTTCTCGAGCGCAAGATCGCCAAGGTCGGCCTGATCACGACCAGAGGTTTCCGCGACGTGCTCGAGCTCGGCCGGCGCACGCGACCCCGGCCCTACGGCATGACCGGCGTCTTCGAGCCGCTGATCGAACGCCCCTTTCGCCTCGAGGTCAACGAGCGTGTGAGTGCCGAAGGGGAGGTTCTGGTCCCCCTCGATCCGGAAGAAGTCCGCGAGAAGGCCAACCTCTTGCGCGAAGCTGGATGTGAGGCTTTGGTCATCCACTTTCTTCACGCTTATGCCAACCCGGCCCACGAGCTGCTCGCGGAAGCTGCGGTCCGTGGCGTCTGGCCCAATCGTTTCGTGACGACCGGCCACCAGGTCCTCTCTGAATATCGCGAGTACGAGCGAGGCTGCACGGCTGCCGTCAACGCCGCCGTCCAGCCCGTGCTCGACCGTTATGTCGCAAAGCTCGTTGGCCGACTGCGCGATGGCGGCTATCGGCACGACCTCTTGATCGTCCAGGGCAATGGCGGCACGTTGCCTGCCGACATGGTGGTCGAGGACGCCGTCAAGACGGTGATGTCCGGGCCTGCAGCCGGGGTAATCGCCGCGGCCTGGACGGCACGCCATGCCGGCTTTGCCAACGTCATCACCTACGACATGGGCGGCACCAGCTCGGATGTAGCACTCATCCTCAACGGGGTGCCGAGCGTCAGCGCCGAGCTCGAGCTCGACTACGGCATGCCGGTCCACGTCCCGATGGTCGACGTCAACACCCTCGGTGCCGGCGGCGGCTCGATCGCGCGAATTGACGAGGCCGGGCTGCTGCGCGTCGGGCCGGAGAGTGCCGGTGCCGATCCGGGGCCGATCGCCTACGGCCGTGGCGGCTCCAGGCCTACCATCACCGACGCCAACCTGCTGCTCGGCCGGCTGCCCGCCGATCGTCTCACCGCGGTCGAACGACCGGTGTCGCGAGCCGACATCGAGGCCATCATGGCGGACACCATCGGCAAGCCGCTCGATCTCTCGCCGGCCGCTGCCGCCGCCGCGATCCTGCGCATTGCCAACGACAAGATGGCCGGCGCCATCCGCATGACCTCGGTTGCCCGAGGGCACGATCCGCGCGACTTCGCGCTTCTCGCCTTCGGCGGTGCCGGCCCGCTGCATGCCACGGCACTCGCTCGCGAGCTCGGCATCCCGAAGGTCCTGGTGCCGCCCCGACCCGGCGTCACCAATGCGCTCGGCTGCCTCGTCGCCGATGCCCGTCACGATTTCGTGCGGACCATCAACCGGCCGCTCGACGCGCTCGACATGGCAGAGCTCCGTGCGGTGGCGCTCGAGCACCTGGCGGAAGGTCGCGCCGCCCTGGCCCGCGAGACCACGCCGATCGAGGGCGAGACCTTTTGCCTTGCCGCCGACATGCAGTTTCGCGGCCAGACCCACCTGATCCGCGTCGAGCTGCCGTCGGCCGAGATCGTCGCGGGCAACTGGCCCGTCGAGGCATTGCAACACCGCTTCGCCGAGGCCTATTTCGCGCGCTTTGCGGTTCGCTTGCCGGAGATCGGCACCGTGCTCGTCAATCTGATCAGCACGCTCATCGGCCATCGCCCGGCCTTGGCACCCGAAGCCCTGATTGCGGCCGACCCGCGGGGCACAGCCCTCGCCGACGCGCTGATCGACCAGCGCGAGGTCTGGTTCGGGGGTGGCTTTCACCTGACGCCCGTGTTCGACCGCGCCCGCTTGCCGCTCGGCACCGGGTTTGCGGGGCCGGCGATCGTCCAGCAACTGGACGCGACGACCGTCGTCGGGCCCGGCGACGAGGCCTTCGTCGACCACCTCGGCAACCTGGTGATCGATGTCCGGAGCTGAGATGCCGCAGTGGCACTTTCTTGGCAACCCATTGGCGGCTTTGAAGAATCCGTCAGCCGCCGAGCGGCGATCACAGCCCTCGGAAATGGCGCCATCGCTCCGTTCGCACCTGCCCGCGATGCCGCAGGCACGACACGAGCGTGACCACGCCGCTCGCGCGCAGCCCTGCTGTCGACAGCAGCACCTCGAAGCACCAACCGGCCTGACGCGGGGCCGCACTCGAAGCCACCGGCGCCGTCCATGTCACATTTCGGGTTGGCCCGTGGCCAGTCAGCGACTCGAGCGTCAACGCTCCCGCTATGTCGCAGATCCGGTTGGCCGCAACGATGCGGCGCCGGGGCCAGGGTCCGCGGGCCAGCGCCGTGTGCGCATCATCTCGCAGATCGTGCTGACCGACCATGGCCCGCTGGTCCGTGCATGTCGCAGATCTCGTTGGCCCGGCGATCCCGATCCCCGTCCGCAAGCATACCCCGACAACGCCGACGTCCCGCATGTCACATTTCGGGTTGGCCCTCGACCAGGCAGCGACTTGCGCGGCATCGCTCCCGGCATGTCGCAAATCGGGTTGGTGGCTACGATGTTGCGCCGGGCGCCAGGGCCACGCGCCATGAGCCCATCATGTCGCAAATCGAGTTGGCCGGCCGTCGCCCGGTGCGCCGTGCATGTCACAGATCTCGTTGGCCCACCGATCCCGCCGCCCGTACACTACCGCACCCGAGCACGCCGGAGCAGCGCCCATGACCCTCGACGCCGTCACCCTCACGGTCATTCAATCCGGCCTGATCCAGGTCTGCAACGAGATGGACATCGCCTTCAGCCGGGCCGCCTTCTCGCCGGTCATCGCCGAGGCCAACGACCGCTCGGACGGCCTCTACGCTCGTGACGACGGCGCCTTGATCGCCCAGGGCGAGCTCGGCCTGCCGATCTTCGTCGGCACCATGCAGGACAGCGTGCGCGCCGTGATCGAGAAAATCGCCTCGGGTGCGACCGCCGCACCCGAGCCCGAGGACGTCTACATCGTCAACGACCCCTATCTCGGCGGCACCCACCTCATGGATGTCCGCTTCATCAAGCCCTTCTTCTACCAGGGCCGCCACTGGTGCTGGCTCGCCAATACCGGCCACTGGCCCGACATCGGCGGTGCCGTGCCCGGCGGCTTCTCGGCGAGTGCCACCGAGATCGAGCAGGAGGGCCTGCGCCTGCCGCCGGTCAAGCTCTTCAAGCGCGGCCGCATGGACGCCGAGATCTACGCCATCGTCATGTCGAACATCCGCGTCGCCGACCAGCGCATCGGCGACATCAAGGCCCAGGCCGCAGCCCTCGAGGTCGGTGCACGCCGCCTCACCGCCCTGCTCGACCGCTACGGCGAGGACACCGTGGCGACGGCGATCGCCCAGCTGCGCACTGCCGCCGCCAGGCAGATGCGCGCCAAGATCGAGGAGCTCCCCGACGGCTGCTACCAGAGCACCGCCTGGGTCGACAGCGACGGTGTCGTCGACGAGCCGCTCGCTATCCGGCTCACCGTCACCAAGCAGGACGACACGCTCACCTTCGACCTCGGGGCAAGCTCGGCCCCCTGCCAGGGCCCGATGAACTCGGTCATCGCCACCACCCGAAGCTCGATCTTTCTCGCCATCAAGCACATCTGGCCCGAGGTGCCGATCAACGCCGGCCTGTTCGAGCCCCTGCACATCATCGACCCCGACGGCACCTTCCTTTACGCCCGCTACCCGCGCCCCGTCTCCGGCTGTGCCGCCGAGGTCTCGCAGCGCATCGCCGAGGCCGTCTTCGCGGCCCTGGTCCAGGCCGCCCCCGACCGGGTCACCGCCGCCCCCGCCGGCACCTCGGGCAACTTCGCGCTGGGCGGCTTCGATCCGGCCAAAAACCGCAGCTACGTCATGTACCACATCACCGGCGGCGGCTACGGCGGCAACGCCCGGACCGACGGCCTCGCCTATGGCTGCTCGACCATCGGCATCTCCAAATCCGCCCCGCTCGAGGTCATGGAGCAGCAATACCCCATCCTCTTTCAGGAATACGCGCTGCGCGAAGGCTCCGGCGGCGCCGGCCTGCACCGCGGCGGCCTGGGCCTGCGCTACGCCGTCACGCTTCGCCGTGGCACCGCCAATGCCAGCTTCGTCATGGACCACGGCCGCTTCGGCCCGCAAGGTGTCCTGGGCGGTCAGGACGGTGCGCCCAACCGCATCGAGATCCGCTACCAGGACGGCCGGACCGAAACCCCGAAGCACCTCTCCAAGGCGCAGAACATCCGCATCACCGCAGGCGACACCATCCACATCGAAACCCCGGGCGGCGGCGGCTATGGTGATCCCGCCAGGCGCGACCCGGCGCTCGTCGAGCGCGACCGGCGCCGCGGCTATCTCGGCTGATCAGCCGGGGCCAGAAAATCGGCGAAGCTCAGCTGGCTCGTGGTCGCATCGTCGACGGCGGTGATGCTGCTCTTGCTGAAGACGATCCGCCGACCCAGCCTCGGAAAATAGCCGACATCGAGGCCGGAGCGCTCACCACCCATCAGATAGACCAGATCCTCGTCGTAGGGGTTGGCCAGGTGATGCGCGACGCCCGGCGCGGTGAAGCCCATGAAGTCACCGGGCCCCACCTCGACCACCTCCTCACCGATCTCCGCCCGCCCACGGCCGGCGAGGATGAAGACGAACTCCTCGTCCCGCTCGTGGCTGTGATAGACGAAGCTCTCCTTGCCGGGCGGCACCCGCGCCAGGGTCAAGACCGTGCGCGTCAGCCCCGCCAGCATCGAGAGCTGCTTCAAATAGACATCCGACCGCGCGTTCCAGGGATGGCGCAAATGTACCTCGGCAAGGGCCGCGATCTCGCTCGCCTTGTGCAGGGGATTCGGCTGCTCCGTCATCGGGATATCTCCTGGTGGTGCATGATCCGCTGCAGCTTATGGATGTCGGCAGAGCTGTCCATGGGCTTGCTCTTGGTTCCCAGGGTGGCCGGCTGCCGTCGCGTCCGGCCCGGCCCGTCGCGACGGCACGCGACCGGGGCGGGCCGGCCGAAACCTGCCCATATGCAGCGCCGCGCCGCGCCGGCCGGGCCTCGGCGGACGAGGATAAGACCAATCTGCTGGGGTTTGGCGGCGTCGATGATGTTTCTCGGCGCCGGCGCCGGCGCCGCGGCGACCGTGGCCACCGTCGTCCTGCGCCGGCCGCCGGCCGTCTCGCCGGCCCTCGGCCATGTCACCCGGATGGAAGGGCTGCGGGTCCGGGGCTACACGGTCGTCGATGCCTGCGGCGCTCCCGCGAACCAGGTGGTGACACTGCTCTCCTGCCTGCACATCGTTTTCCAGCCCCTGGTCCTCGACGCCTTCGCGATGGAGCTGGTGGCACCAGAGCAGCGGCGCCGGGCCCGGCCCTGGGCGCCGGGTCTCGCAGCGCTCGCCAGCCTGGTCATGCTGCCGCAGCTGATGCCACTGCCCGTCGCCGGCAGCTGCCGGCCCGGCGACCTGCTCTGCGGCGTCGAGCTCTGCACGGTCGCCGGCAACTGGCACATCGGCTGGCAGGTGCCATACAATGGCCTGCTGGTGCCGCTCGACCAGACGCTCGGCACCACGATCGCATTTTGCGCCTACCTCGTCGCCGTCTTCGCCCTGCCGCCCGCCTAGGGCGCCCGGCGGTTCGTGATGTTCTATGCGCTGGTCGGACCGCTGCTCGCGCGCCTGCCCACCGACAACCCGAACGAGATGCCCGCGGTCTGGTGCCAGTTCTCCATGGGCATCCTGCTGATCAGCCTCGGCCCCTGGGTCGGCGCCCGCTTCAGCCGGCCCGGCGCCTGGGCCCGGCCGCTCGCGGCGACCACCGGCTGACGGGAACCTGCAACGTTGTCATGGTCGGGCGCCGTCGACGCCGCCTGCGGCATGGCCGATTCAGCCGTCGGCCCGTTCTACTGCCCGGGCGACCAAAGGGTCTATCTCGACCTCGACTTCTTCCACACCCTCGAACAGCGCCTCGGCGCCGAAGGCGACTTCGCCCGCGCCTACGTCATCGCGCATGAGGTCGGCCACCACGTCCAGAACCTCGTCGGCATTATGGACCAGACCAGCCAGCGCCGTGCCCAGGCCTCCACCCGCGAAGCCAACGCCATCTCCGTCCTCGTCGAGCTCCAGGCCGACTGCCTCGCCGGCGTCTGGGCCCGCGGTGCCCACGACATGTTCGGCTCCCTCGAGCCCGGCGACATCGACGAAGCCATGAACGCCGCCTCCGCCATCGGCGACGACGCCCTCCAGCACCAAAGCCAGGGCTACGTCGTCCCCGACAGCTTCACCCACGGCACCTCCGCCCAACGCCGCGCCTGGTTCCAACGCAGCCTCGAAACCGGCCAGATGGAAGCCTGCGACACCTTCTCGGCCGACCCCTCCTGACCAACACGACATGAAGACATGATTCGGGGAGGATGATCCTCCCCGCGCCCCACCCGTTTTTTGGGGGTGGACAAGGCTCGTAAGGACCGGACTCTGGCGAAGGACGCCGGTGCCAGCGAAGCGCTCGGGCTTTTCAACGAGAGTTGCGACATAACCTGCCAACGAGAGTTGCGACATAAACCGACGGTGGGCGGGAGCGGCGGCAACGTTCCTCGTGACGCTCGCGCGCCGAAGGAGTACGAAGTAGTAAAGGGTCAACGCGAGGAAACCGGCGATGCCACTCGGGAGCCCGACATGCCGCTGACGCAACTTCTCTTCAGTGTGCTGGCCACCGGTGCTTCACTCGCCGCCTCCGGTGCGGTCACCGAGTTCGCCAAGGGCGCCGGCAAGGCCGCCTTCGATGCCCTCAAGAACCGCCTCGCGGCCGACCACGGCGTGAAGTCCCTGCCACTGCTCGAAGATGCGGCAAAGACCTCGGCCTTCGAATCGGCGATCAAGGTCGAGCTGGAAAAGCCGGAAATCGCCAGCGACCCGGAGGTCCTGCAGCTCGCCGAAACGTTGCGCGCGGCAATCGCAGCATTGCCGGCCGAGACGCAGGCCCGCTACGCGGTCGACATCGACGAGATCCGCGCGGGCGGGGCGCTGCTCTTCGATGCCGTCGAGGGGGTCAAGGCAAAATCCGCCACGTCCGCGACCGACATGACCTTCAAGAATGTCAAGGCCCCGCCGGGAAAAACCTAGGCGGCGCGGGGCTAGCCGAAGCCGCGCCGCTCTTCTCGGGCGACTACTCCGCCGGACGTGACCAACACTTCCACGTCCAGCAGGCCCCGATCATCGACGTCTCCCTGGTCCGGGCGATCGCCGAGCATCAGGGCTATCTTTCGCCGGAGAAGGCCCGGGCACTTGAGGAGCAGGTCGCCCGCACACAAGCAGACTTGGAGCGGATTCGCCGGGTCGATCCCGACTGGCGCACCGAGGTCGATGCCGCGATCGAGGCCTTCAACCGAAGCGACATCGCCGGCGCCAAGACCGCCTTCGCCCGGATCGACGCGCTGATCGCCGAACGCCGCGCAGCACTCACCGCACAGGAACGGGAGCTGCGCCAAGAGGAGGCGCGCTCCAAGCACGCCCAGGCGACCCTCTTCTACCCCTTCGAGGCCTCGCGATCGGAGCCCCTGCTCACCCAGGCGGCCGAACTCGCCGAGACCAACATCTGGTACTGGATCGAGTGTGGCCGCGCGCGGCGGGCGCTCGGCAGCCTCGAAAGCGCAGCGGCGGCGTTCCAAACGGCCCGTGGCCTCGCCGAGGCGAATGGCAGAGTACACGAACTAGCGGTGGCATTGGCCGATCTCGGCGACGTGCGGGTTGCAAGGGGCGACCTTGTTGGCGCCCTCGACGCCTATGAGGCAACCCATGACATCTTCGAGAAGCTCGCGGCGGCGGACCCGGATAGCGCCGGTTGGCAGAGCAATCTCTCGCTCAGCTGGATCAAGATCGGCGACGTGAGGTGGGCCCACCACGATCTCCCCGCCGCCCTCATCGCCTACGGGGCGGCCGAAGCGATCGCCGAGCCGCTCGTGGCGACGGAGCCGGGCAACGCTGAGAGGCAGCGCGACCTCGGGCTCAGTCGGGTGAGAATCGGCGACGTACGTCTGGCGCAGGGCGATCTCGCTGGTGCTCTTGCCGCCCACACGGCGGCTAAGGCGATCGCCGAGAAACCCGCGGCGTCGGACCCGGGCAACGCCGGCTGGCAGCGCGATCTCTCGGTCAGCTGGGAGAAGGTCGGCAACTTGCGGGAGGCGCGCGGCGATCTCGCCGGCGCCCTCCACGCCTACACGGCGGGCAAGGCGCTCCGTGAGAAGCTCGCGGCGGCGGACCCGGGCAACACCCACTGGCAACGCGATCTCTCGGTTAGCTGCGAGACAATCGGTGACGTACGGGTGGCGCAGGGCGATCTCGCCGGCGCCCTCGACGCATACTGGGCACGCCATGCGATTGCCGAGAAGCTCGCGGCAGCGGACCCGGGCAATGCCGAGTGGCAGCGCGATCTGATCGTGTCGTGGGTCAAGTTGAGCGAGGTAGCAACGGCGACGGCTGAGGCGCGCGCGCATTTGACGGCGGCGCTGGAGATCGTCCGCACGCTGGAGGCGGCCGGGCGGCTGGCGCCGAAGGATGCCTGGATGCCCGCCGAGTTGGAGCGGCGGCTTGGCGCGCTCGACCCGTGACGGCGCTCGGGCCGTCCCGGACGTCGCCCGGACCTCCGCCCCCACATCTTGGCGCTTGCTCGCCTCACGCGGACGGCCGCAGCCAGCCCCACCCCAAAAGACCGGAGGGGCCCACGGGGAGGTGCTGCCTCCCCGTGATTCTTGCTATAAGCAACGCTTATCGTTAATCATATGCCTACACATGAATGCCGAAACCATGCGTCATATACCGACTCATTCTGTCTCGGGTTGTGCCGCTATACGACACATACCCTGAGAAACGAGTCGGTATATGACGCCTAACCCGAGAAATGAGTCGGTATATGCGCCATTAGTAATCGTGATGCGTCATATACCGACTCATTTGGGCCGAAAAACCCACGAACGAACCCACGGAATCGACGTTCGAACCCGAGGAATCGACGAAGGAACCCGGCTGGCACGCGAACGAACCCGACTTTTGCGAACGAACCCGAGGGGGCAGGTTGTCGCAGGTAGCCGACTCGAGTCCTTTATTGCCAAATAGTTCGAGAGATCATCTCAGGCAAGATCTGAGACCGGTCCGATCGGCGCCACCCGCGGCCCTGCCGATCTGCCGATCGAACCCGGGAGACGGGTCGACCGGCGGCTCGAAATAGGATGAAATTCGGCCAAATGCCCTACCGGTGGTAGGGGTGGCCGGCGAGGATGGTGCTGGCGCGGTAGAGCTGCTCGACCAGCAGCAGGCGGACCAGCAGGTGTGGCCAGGTGAGCCGGCCGAGTGCGAGGCGCCAGTGGGCGCGCTCCAGGAGGCCGGGATCGAGGCCGTCGGCGCCGCCGATCAGGAAGCTGAGGCTGTGCCCCGCATCGCGCCAGCCGCCGAGCCGCTGGGCGAGGCCCTCGCTGGTCGCGAGCTCGCCCCGCTCGTCCAGCGCGATGACGGTGTGGCCTTCGGGCAGCGCCCGGGCAATGCGGTCCGCCTCGCTCTCGCCCTTGCGCGGCACGAGCTCCTGGAGCTCGATCGGCCAGGGGCAGCGGCTCTGGTAGGTCCGGATCAGCCGGTCGAGGGCCGCATCGCGGTTCTTGCCGATGGCGAGGATGGTGACCCGCAAGCCCGGCCGTCAGTCGGGCTCGCCGGCCACCTTGAGGCCGCGCTCGGGCGGCGGCGCCATCTGCCAGAGCCGCTCGATGTCGTAGAAGGAGCGGGTCTCGGCGCGGAACAGGTGGACGATGACCTCGCCCGCGTCGATCAGCACCCAGGAGCTGTCGCCGAGCCCTTCGGCGCGGATGTCGGTGCGGCCCGCGGCCTTGAGGCGCTCGATCAGCTTCTCGGCCATCGCGGCCAGGTGGCGCTGCGAGGTGCCGGTGGCGACGACCATGTGGTCGGCCATGGTGGTCTTGCCGGCGAGGTCGATGACCACGGGCTCGAGCGCCTTGTCGTCGTCCAGCGACTGGAGGACGAGGGACAGGATCGCCGGTGCCGGGACCGGCTCTTGGGCCAAAGCGGTTATGATCGGATCTCCCGAGGCTCTGCGTGCGCCCCGCTCGGCGAGCAGGGCTGGCCCGCCCGAATGGCGGTGCTGGATGCCGGATGCGGCGGCAGGTGAATATAGGTCCAGGCCGGTGTCACCATGTCCTTCAACGTATGCGCCGCGGCCTCGTCGATCCGGGCATGGGCGTAGCGCTGCCCAGCCTTGCTCGCCACGGCACTGCGAGAATAGGGGCTGCGATCGAAAACGGCAATCGGTGCCAGCCGGAAGATGCGCTGCCAGTGCTGCCATTGCGGCAATTGCAGGAGGTTGTCCGCCCCGATCAGCCAGATGAAGCGCTGCCCCGGCATCACCGTCAGCCGGCTGAGCGTCTCGGCCGTGTAGGTGGTCCCGAGCCTGGCCTCGAGGTCGCTCACCCGGATCCGCGGATGCCGGGCAACCCGCTCGGCACCGGCGAAGCGCTCGGCAAAGGGCGCCATGCCGGCCCTGGGCTTCAAGGGGTTTTGCGGCGAGACCAGCCACCAGGCCTCGTCCAGAGCCAGGCGCTTGATCGCTTCGAGGCTGATATAGCGGTGCCCGTCATGCGCCGGGTTGAACGAGCCGCCCAAGAGCCCAATGGCCCGCCGCGGCAGCCGTGGCGCGGGTTCCGGCTGCGGCAGCCGCCGATAGAGCCGCGGGCCGCGCTTCGGGCCGAGGGGCGGGGCCGCAAAGAGGCGCAAGTCCTTCAACCCGGCCGCGTCTGGCCGGTGCCGCGGACCACGTACTTGAAGCTGGTCAGCTGCTCCACACCCACGGGGCCACGGGCATGCAGCCGCCCGGTCGAGATGCCGATTTCCGCCCCCATGCCGAACTCGCCGCCATCGGCGAACTGGGTCGAGGCGTTGTGCATGACGATGGCACTGTCGACCCGTGCCAGGAACACCGCCGCTGCCGCTGCGTCCGCGGTGACGATGCTGTCCGTATGATGCGAGCCGTAGGCCTCGATATGCGCCATGGCCTCCTCCAGCCCCGCCACGAGCTTGATCGAGAGGATGGCGTCCAGATACTCCGTCCGCCAATCCGCGTCGCTGGCGGCCACCACACGGCCGTCCAGCGCCTGCACGCCGGCGTCCCCCCTGACCTCGCAGCCGGCGGCGACGAGATCCTCGATGATCGGCGGCAAGAGGGCAGGGGCCACCGCGGCATCGCAGAGCAGGGTCTCCAAGGCCCCGCAGATCCCGGTCCGCCGCATCTTGGCGTTGAGCACGATCGACCGCGCCATCGCGGGATCGGCAGCATGGTGCAGGTAGACGTGGCAGAGCCCGTCGAGATGCGCGAAGACCGGCATCCGCGCCTCGGCCTGGACCCGCTCGATGAGCGACCGCCCGCCGCGCGGCACGATGACATCGATATGCTCGGCCATCGCCAGCATGTGGCCGACGGCGGCCCGGTCGGTGGTCTGGACCAGCTGGATCGCGTCGACCGGCAGCCCTGCGGTCTCCAGCCCCTCGACGAGGCAGGCATGGATGGCGCGGGCCGAATGCGCACTTTCCGAACCACCCCGCAGGATCACCGCATTGCCGGCCTTGAGACAGAGCCCGCCGGCATCGGCCGTGACATTGGGCCGGCTCTCGTAGATGACGCCGATGACCCCCAACGGCGTGCGGACCCGGGCGATGTCGAGCCCGTTCGGCCGCTGCCAGCGGGCGATCTCCTGGCCCACCGGATCGCCGAGCTCGGCAATCGCGTCCAGGCTCGAGGCGATGCCCCCGATGCGCTTCTCGTCGAGCGTCAAGCGATCGAGCATCGCAGTGGTCAGCCCCTTGGCCCGGCCGGCCTGCAGATCCGCGTGGTTGGCCGCCATGATCGTCGGCACCTGTGCCCGCATCGCCTGGGCCGCGGCGCGCAACGCCTCGTCCTTGAGGATTCGCGGTGTGGTCGCCAGGACGGCCGCCGCTGCACGGGCGCGGCGGCCCATGGCCTGCATGTCGTGGGCGAGATCATCCTGCAATGCAGTGGCCATTGGCAGTTCCCCGGGTTCTCGGCAGTCGACGCTGGATAGCAGCAAAGGGGCGGCGAGGACCAGCCCCGCTCAGCTGCCCTCGAGGTAGGCGACCACCGCGTCGCGATTGGTGCCGAGGTTCTTGTAGGCCAGCATCGGCGGCGGCAGCTCGCTGACGCGTGCGGCAAGCTTTCGGCCAAGGTCCCGCTCCGCGGCGATGGCGGCCAGGGGGGCGATGAAGGTGACGATGGTGAAGAGCACGGTACCGGTCTCGGGCAGCCGGGTCAGCGTCTGCCGCTCGACCCTGAGCCACAAGCGCCGGCCGGCAGCCGCTGGCGTCACCACGGTGCCGGTTCGGCGAAAGGCCGCACTCGGCTGGTGCAGCGCCGGATCGTCGCTGATCGACCAGTTGGCGCGCCAGACCGGATGACCCACCGCGAGGCGCTCGAAGAAGAGCCCGATCGGCCGGCCGATGGCAGGCTCGAGCCCCGGCACCGGGGCATGGATGACGCTGATCGGCCGGCCGATCTTCTCGGCGAGGTTCCAGCGCGCGGGGAAAGCGACGAAGGCGCCGACGAGGCGATAGCCATCGGGCGCTGCCTGCATCAGGCAGAGATCCTCCTGGAGCGCGAGGCCGAGACGGACCAAAGGTGCCTCGATGGTGTGATCGAGCGCCACGGCCGGATGCTGCCGGGCGAGATGCGCCCCGAGGACCGTCCCGAGTTCGGCCGCAGCGTCGACACCCTCGGGCAGCAGCCGGTGGATGTCGGCCCCGGCATGCCACAGCCGCTGTTTCTCGGCGGTCTCGGCCGCATAGTCGTCGGTGACGACCAGCCAGTCGGCCGGATCGAGGGCGTGCAGGCCCATCGCGAACCGCCAGGGCTTGCCCAGGATCTCGTGCAGCAGCGGCACCAGCGCCGGATCGAGCGTGGCGGTCAAAGGAGCACCAGATCGTCGCGGTGGATCATCTCGTCGCGGCCGCGATAACCGAGGAGCGCCTCGATCGCCTCGGTTTGCCGGCCCTTGATGACCTGGGCGTCGGCGACGTCGTAGGCCACGAGTCCCTTGGCGATGGCCGTACCCGTGGCCGTCTCGACGAGCACCGCATCGCCCCGCTCGAAACGGCCGCCGACGGCCGTCACACCGGCCGGCAGCAGGCTCGAGCCGCGGCGCAGCGCCCGCACCGCCCCGTCGTCCACGGTCAGCGTGCCCGCAGGCTTCAGGCTCGCCGCCAGCCAGTGCTTCTTCGCACTGCGCGGGTTGCTCTGGGCCAGAAAGAGCGTGCTCTTCGCCCCCCCGAGCAGGGTCTGGAGCGGCCGGTCGGCCTTGCCGCTGGTCAAGACCACGGTGCAACCACTCTGCGTCGCGATCTTGGCCGCGACCAGCTTGCTCGCCATGCCACCGGTGCCGACATCGCTGCCGCTGCCGCCGGCCATCGCCTCGATCTCGGGCGTGATCAGGCTGACCTCGGCGAGATGCCGGGCATCGGCATTGGTGGTCGGATCGGCCGTGTAGAGCCCATCGACATCCGAGAGCAGCACCAGCGTTTCGGCTGCGGCCATCACCGCGACCCGCGCCGACAGCCGGTCGTTGTCACCATAGCGGATTTCGGTCGTGGCCACCGTGTCGTTCTCGTTGACCACCGGCACGGCACCCAGCTTGAGCAGGGTTTCCATGGTCGCCCGGGCGTTGAGGTAGCGTCGGCGGCTCTCCGTATCGTCGAGGGTGACGAGGATCTGGGCGGTGGCGAGGTCGTGCTTTGCCAGGCTTTCGGCCCAGGCGCCGGCGAGGAGGATCTGCCCCGCGGCGGCCGCCGCCTGCTTCTCCTCGAGCCGAAGCGCCCGCTGCGGCAGCTCCAGCGCCCGCCGACCGAGGGCGATGGCACCCGAGGTGACAACGATCACCTGGCCGCCTTTGGCCTTGAGATCCGCAAGGTCAGCCGCGAGGCCGTCGAGCCAGCCGCGCCGCACCCGGCCGGCCTCGTCGACCAGCAGGGCGGAGCCGACCTTGAGCGTGACGCGCGGCTTGCCGAGGGCTGCGACGGGGGTCATGCGCTTGCGACCCTTGCCTCCTGCTCGGCCTGACGCCGGGCGCGGATGTGACCCAGGACCTCGTGCAGGATGCTGTCGAGCCCCTGCTTGGCAGCACCCGAGATGCAGCGCACGGGCCCGCCCGACGCTTCCTCCAGCCGATGCCGCCTTTCGGCAATGACCTCCGGCGTCAGCGCATCGCACTTGTTGAGGCAGAGGATCTCGGGCTTTTCGGCGAGCCCCTGGCCATAGGCCTCGAGCTCGTCGCGGACGATGCGGTAGGCCTCTTCCGGCGCCTCCGCGGTGCCGTCGACCAGGTGGATCAGCGTCGCACAGCGCTCGATATGCCCGAGAAAGCGGTCGCCGAGGCCGACGCCTTCCGAGGCACCCTCGATCAGCCCCGGGATGTCGGCGATGACGAAGCTGGTGTCGTCCAGGACGACGGTGCCGAGCTTGGGCTCGAGCGTGGTGAAGGGGTAGTCGGCGATCTTCGGCCGCGCCCGGCTGACGGCCGCGAGGAAGGTCGACTTGCCGGCATTGGGCAAGCCGGTGAGCCCGGCATCGGCCAGCAGCTTGAGTTCGAGCCAGATCCAGCGCTCCTCGCCCGGCCAGCCCGGATCGGCGCGGCGCGGTGCCCGGTTGGTCGAGGTCTTGAACTTCGCATTGCCGTGGCCGCCATCGCCGCCCTTGGCCAGCACGACGCGCTGGCCGGGCTCGGTGAGGTCGGCCAGGAGCGTCTCCTTGTCCTCGGCGAGGATCTGGGTGCCGACCGGCAGCTTCAGGACCACGTCGTCGCCACTGGCGCCGGTGCGGTTCTGGCCGGCACCGCCGGTGCCGCGCTTCGCCTTGAAGTGCTGCTGGTAGCGGTAGTCGATCAGCGTGTTGAGGTTCTCGTCGGCAACGGCCACGACGTCGCCGCCACGCCCGCCGTCACCGCCGTCCGGCCCGCCGAACTCGATGAACTTCTCGCGCCGGAACGAGACGCAGCCATTGCCGCCATCGCCGGACTTGATGAACACCTTGGCGGAATCGAGAAAGCGCATGGGAGATGCCAAACAAAAAAGGGAAAGGCCCTGGCCTTTCCCTTTGCTGCGCCGATCCGGGCTGCCACCGATCTGGGCTGCCGCCCGGTCGTGCGGCTGCTGGTCGTCGGTGGGCCCTACTCGGCGGCTTGCGCCACCGGCGGCAGCACATGGACGTACTGCCGGTCGCCACGCTTCTTGAAGGTCACCTGACCTTCGACCAGCGCGAAGATGGTGAAGTCACGCCCCAGCCCCACGCCGTTGCCCGGGTGCACCTTGGTGCCGCGCTGGCGGATGATGATGTTGCCCGGTATGACGTGCTCGCCACCGAACTTCTTGACGCCGAGCCGCTTGCCGGCGGTATCGCGGCCGTTGCGCGAGCTGCCGCCTGCCTTCTTGTGTGCCATGGACTGCTCCTTCTGGTCGACGGGCTCAGGCCGCCCGCATCAAGCTGCAATATCGGCGATCTTGACCACGGTGATCGACTGCCGGTGACCGGTCTTGCGCCGGAAGTTCTTGCGCCGCCGCTTCTTGAAGATGACGATCTTGGGCCCGCGGGTCTGCTCGACCACCTCGGCGGTGACCTTGGCGCCGGCGACCAGCGGCGTGCCGACCTTGGCCTCGGCGCCGTCGCCACCGACCAGCAGCACCTGGTCGAAATCGACCGTGCTGCCGACCTCGGCCTCGAGCTTCTCGATCTTGAGATGCTGGTCCTTAGCGACGCGGTACTGCTTGCCGCCGGTCTTGATCACTGCGTACATCGAGCTGAACCGATCCGGATGGGGCGGGGCAACGGCGCAACGGACAGCGCTCGCGCTGCCCACGCGAGATGACGATGTTTAACGGGTCGCAGCCCGCCCTGTCAATCGCTACTCCGCCGCCTTCTCCAACGGTGGTGCCGGCTTCTCGACCTCGTGCCCAGCCGCTGGCTTGCCGCCCAAGAGCCGCTTGCCCTTCTCGCGTGCCCACTGGAAGACCACGTAGAGCGTCGGGATCATGAAGATGCCGACCACCGCTGCGGCGATCATCCCGGCGAAGACGGCCGTACCCACGCCGCGCCTGCTGAGCTCACCCGCTCCGGTCGCTATCACCAGCGGGAAGAGGCCCGCGATGAAGGCCAAGCTCGTCATCATCACCGCCCGGAATCGCTCGCGCGAGCCCATCACCGCGGCATCGAGGATCGAATGCCCCTGCTCGCGCCGCATCTTGGCGAACTCGACGATCAGGATGCCGTTCTTGGCAGCCAGGGCGATCAGCACGACGATGCCGATCTGCGCATAGATGTTGTTCTCGAGCGACGCGATGAGCAGGCCCAGCATGGCGCCGAAGATGCCGACCGTGACCGAGAGCAGCACCGGCACCGGGATGGTCCAGCTCTCGTAGAGGCCGACCAGGAAGAGGAAGGCGAAGAGCACGGCCAAGCCCAGGATGATGCCGGTCTGGCCTGCCGCCTCCTTCTCCTGCAGGGCCGTCCCGGTCCAGGAGAAGCTGTAGCCCTCCGGCAGCGTGCTCGCTGCCACCTCCTCCATGGCGGCGATGGCTTCGCCGGAGCTGCGGCCTTCGGCCGGCTGGCCCGAGATGGTGATGCTGCGGAAGTTGTTGTAGCGAAGGATGAACTGCGGCCCGAGGACGAGCTGCGGCTCGAGGATGGCGCGCAGCGGCACCATCTGGCCGGCCGCGTTCCTGACATTGATCCGGTAGATGTCCTCGACCGCCGCCCGATCCGCCTCCTCGCCCTGGATCAGCACCTGCCAGGTACGGCCGAAGAGGTTGAAGTCGTTGACATAGAAGCCGCCGAGCGTCGACTGCAGGGCGTTGAACACGTCGCCCAGGTCGATGCCCAGCGTCTGCGCCCGCTCGCGGTCGATGTCCAAAAAGAGCTGCGGCGTGGCGGCGGCAAAGGTGGTGTAGACCGCACCCAGGCGCCCGTCCTGGTTGGCGGCCAGGATCAGTCCGTTGGCGGTCGCCGCGAGATCGGCGGAACTGCCGCCCTGCAGGTCGAGCAGCTGGAACTCGAAGCCGGCGCCGGTGCCGAGACCGAGGATCGGCGGCAGGTTGAAGGGAATGACGACGGCTTCTCGAAAGCCCATGAACTCCTGCCGGAGCGAGGCGATCAGGCCCTGGGCCCGGGTCTCGGGCGTCGTCCGCTCGGCGAAATCGGCGAGTGTCACGACGATGAAGGCCGAGCTCGACTTGGCGAGGCCGTCGATGAAGCTGTAGCCGACGACCGAGGTGACGCTGACGACACCCGGCTTCTCCTTGATCACCGCCTCGATCTTCTCGACCGCGGTGAGCGACCGGTTGACGGCGGCACCTTGGGGCAGCTGCACCTCGACGAAGATCACACCCTGGTCCTCGTCGGGCAAAAAGCCGGTCGGCACCTGGCTGCCGAGCCAGCCCGTGCCGAAGACGAAGCCGACCAAGAGGATCAGACTGATGAAGGCGACCCGGACGAGCTTGGCGACGATCGCCGCATAGCCGTCGCGGAAGCGGTCGATGGTGGCCAGCACATAGCGCATCGGCCCGCGCTTGGGCCCATGGCTCTGCTTGAGCAGCACGGCGCAAAGCGCCGGCGACAGGGTGAGCGCGTTGATCGCCGAGATCACCATGGAAACCGACACGGCCACGGCGAACTGCTGGTAGAGCTGACCCGAGATGCCGGGGATGAAGGCCACGGGCACGAATACCGAGAGCAGCACCAGCGTGATGGCGATGATGGGGGCGGTGATCTCGCCCATCGCCTCCTTGGTGGCGTCCGCCACCGAGAGGTCGGGCTTCGATTCGAGCTTCGCCTCGACGGCTTCCACCACGACGATCGCATCGTCGACGACGATGCCGATGGCGAGCACCAGGGCCAAAAGCGAGACGGTGTTGGCGGAGAAGCCCAGGACCAGCATGACGGCAAAGGTGCCGATCAGCGCCACCGGCACGGCGATCAGCGGGATCAGGGTCGCCCGAGCGTTGCCGAGGAACAGGAAGACGACGATGATGACGAGGACGAAGGCCTCGATCAGGGTATGGATCACCGCCTTGATGCTCGCCTCGACGAAGCGGGTGGTGTCGTAGGGGATCTCGTAGGCGATCCCTGGCGGGAAGCGCTCGCTCAGCTCGTGCAGCAGCTCGCGCACGCCCTCGGCGGTGGCGATGGCGTTCGAGCCCGGCAGCTGCTGGATCGCGATGACGGCACCATCGCTGCTGTTGAAGCGGCTGACGACGTCGGAGGTGCGCGCACCCAGCTCGACCCGGGCGACGTCCCGGACCCGCACGAACGAGCCGTCCGGGTTGGCGCGCACGACGATGTTTTCGAACTCGGCGACGTCGGTGAGCCGGCCCTGGGCCTGGATGTTGAGCTGGAGCTCGGCATCCGCCATCGGCTGCGCCCCGATGCGCCCGGCGGCGGCCTGCACGTTCTGCGAGCGGATGGCCTCGATCACGTCGTTGGCCGACATGCCGAGCAGGGCCAGCCGCTCGACGTCGAGCCAGACCCGCATGGCATAGTCGAGGCTGGCGAACAGATAGGCGTCGCCGACCCCCGGGATCTGCTTGATCTGGTCGATGATGTTGATCGTCGCGTAGTTCGAGAGATAGAGCGCGTCGCGGCTCTGATCGGGCGAGAAGAGGCTGACCATCTGCAGGAAGGCCGCCGACTTCTTCTTCGTCGTCACCCCCTGGCGCTGCACCTCTTCCGGCAGCTGGGAGAGCGCCTGCTGCACCCGGTTCTGGACATTCACCGTGTTGATGTCGGGATCGCTGCCGACCCGGAAGCTGACCGTCAGGTTGTAGCTGCCGTCGCTGCCGCTCGACGACTTCATGTAGAGCATGTCCTCGACGCCGACGACCTTGGACTCGATCGGCTGTGCGACGGTCGCCTCGACGACATCGGCGGCTGCACCGGGAAAGCTGGTCTGCACCGAGACCTGCGGCGGCACGATGTCGGGGAACTGGGCGGTCGGGATCGCCTGCATGGCGATCAGGCCGGCGAGCGTGATGACGATCGAGATCACCATCGCCAGCCGCGGCCGGTCGACGAAGACGGCGGAAATCATCGGCTCAGCTTCCCGCGGCCGGAGCAGGGTCGACCACCATGCCGGGGCGGACGCGCTGGATGCCTTCCGTGATCACCCGCTCGCCCTCCGCCAAGCCCTGGGTCACGATGAAGTTGCCATTGATCGTCCGGCCGACCGTGATCGGCCGCTGCTCAACGGTGTCGTCGTCGCCGACGACGAGGACGAAGCGGCCGCCCTGATCGACCAGGGTCGCCTGTTGCGGCACCAGGAGCGCCTGCTCCGGCTGGGCGATCTCGACCATTGCGCTCACGAGCTGCTGGTCGATCAGCGCTGCGTTCGGATTGGCGATCTGGGCGCGCACGGCCACCGTATCGGTGCCAGGATCGACCTGGACGTCGACGAAGTTCAGCGTTCCCACCTCCTCGTACACGGTGCCGTCACTCAGTCGCACCCTGACCGTGACGGCCGACTGGTCGAAGCCGGCATCGGCGGCCTGGCGGCGAACATCGAGCAGCTCGCGCTGGGTGATCGGGAAGGCGACGTACATCGGGTCCTGGCTCACCAGGGTGGCCAGCGTGCCGGAGGCGGAGGACAGAAAGTCGCCGACCGAGACGGCGGAGCGGCCGATGCGCCCGGTGAACGGTGCTTTGATGTCGGTATAGGAGAGGTCGAGCTCGGCCCGGGCGCGCGACGACTGCGCGCGCAGCAATTCGGCCTCGGCCTTGCCGGCGAACGCGGTCGCCTCGTCGAGAACGGCCTGCGCCGCGGCCTGACGCTGGACGAGCGTGGTCTGGCGATCCACCTCGAGCTGCGCCAACGTCAACTCGGCCTGGGCCGCAGCGATGTCGGCATCGACCTCGCCGATGCGAGCCTCATAAGGCCCCTTCTCCAGCGCGAAGAGGAGATCGCCTGCCTGGACGATGCTACCCTCGGTGAACGGCCGCGCCTCGAGGAACCCTTCCACCCGCGCGATCAGCTCGACCTTGTCGACGGCCTCGATGCGGCCGGTGAACGACATCGAAGGCGTGACGTCCGTGGCCTCGATCGACACGACCGTCACCGCCGGGGGCGGTGCCTCCGGTGCCGGGGCCCCGTCCTGCGCGGCGGCGCTGCCCGCATGGAGCACGAGAAGAACCAACAGCCAAACCAGTCGCCGCATTCATCGCTCCGGAGTCTCAGCGTGAGTCGCTCGATGAAGTTTAGACCCCAAACGGAGGTGCCGATAGCCGATTTCTGCACAGCGGGTCCGGCCCGCCCGCTCCGTGCCGCCCGCGGGCGCTAGCCCGTTGGCTACAAGCGGGCCGCAGGCGGGTTGTCCCGCAGGGCATCGACGCTCGCCAGGACCGCGTCAATCGGGCGCCAGCCGATGGTGATCACCACGGGCTTGCCCGGCGGCAAGGCCAGAAGTGTCGGATAGCCGGTGACCCCGAGGCGCGCCGTCTGCTGCCACTCGGCGGCGATCTCGGCGGTGGTCGCGTGATCGCCGAAGCCGGCGTCGAACCGCGGGGCGTCGATGCCGAACTCGCCGGCGGCCCCGCGCAGCACGACCGGGTCGGTGATGTCCTGGCCCAGCGCGTAGAAGCGCTCCTGCAGGCGGCCGAGAAACGGCACTCCCAGAGCCGGAAAGTGGCGGCGCACCACGGCGATCGCCCGCGACGGCGGTGCCGTGTCGTAGACGAAGCCCTCACGCTCGAAAAAGCCGAAGTCGAAGGGCTGGCCCGTCCGCTCGATCACGTGCTGCCAATGCTCGCGCACCGCGGCCTTGTCGACGTCGCGCATCGGCCGGGCCCGATCGGCACCGAGCGTGCCGAGTGCCAAGGTGAGCGGATAGCCGCGTTCAGCCAAGGCGTCGACGACCGGCTGAAAGCCCCAGCACCAGGAGCACATCGGGTTGGCGAAATACAGGAGTTGCAGGGACAACGGGTCTCTCCTCAGCTGTCTGCCGATCCCACGACCACCGGCAGCCCGAGCCGACGCCAGCGATCCATGCCACCCCTGAGCTGCAGCGCCGCAAAGCCCTCTCGGGTGAGCAGTCGAACGGCCGGAATCGACCGGTGCGCGGTCTTGCACACCGCGACCACCGGGAGGTGGGGGTCGAGTGCGAGCCCAAGAAGGGCGGCCGGCAAGGCGTGCACGGGGACGTGAACCGCACCCTGGATATGGCCATGGCGGAACTCCAGGGCCGTCCTGACGTCGATCAGCTGAGCCGAGCCTTCATCCTGGAGCCGACGGACGAGATCCTCGGGCGTCAGTTCCGGAACCCGACCGAACGGCAACCAATCGCGCCAGCGCATTACCCGCCCCCCCCCCTCAGTCGGTCCGCCGCCAGATCCAGGGGTCGGTCAAGGTGCTTTGCCAGATGCCTGCGGCCTTCTGCTCCGCCTCCTCTTGGGCCGCCGCGTAGTCTGGGCCGATCACCGCGCCGCTCTCCGGATACCAGGCGAGCGCCCAACCGCTGCGGACGATCTCGGCATTGAGGTCCATGCCATTCTGGTAGCAGACCGCAAGTGCGCGGTCGAAGCGATCGTACCCGTAGATCTCGCAGGCGATCGGTTCGGTGCCGACCAGCGCATCGACTGCGGCAATTGCGGCCGTGCCGCAGAGCCAATCGTCGTCGTCGAGCCGGCAGTTCTGGCGACGCTCGGGCGCATCGATGCCAATCAGCCGAATGCGGACATCCGCCACGATAAGGGTATCGGCATCGAGCACCGTTGCGAGGCCTGCGACGAGCGCTCGGTTACCCGGCTTCGCCCGCAGCCCGACACAGGCGAGGCGTTCGGACAAAATGTCGCTAATGCGACCGCTGCCGATACCATGGATTGCGGTCAGCGATGCCACGTCGGGCCACGGCCGGCCCGCTTCGATCGCCAGGGCGCGCGGCTCGTCGATATGCACGATCTCCTGGAGTCGCTTCGTGGCATCCGCATTGATGTCGATGCAGTCGGCCCCGGCGCTGCCCGCCGAGAGCCACACCAGGGCGGCCGCTGTCGCCACCCGCACGTTTCATTCCTCCCGGCCGCGTCGGCCGTCCATTTGGTCGGCGTTGGTCGCCGACGCCGGGAGAGTGGCGCAAGAGGGTGCCGGCGTCCAGGCCGGCTCGCACTCGAGCGGACCGTGATGGGCATATCGGGAGGACGCAACTGGTCGGAGTGGCAGGATTTGAACCTGCGGCCCCCGCCTCCCGAAGACGGTGCTCTACCAGGCTGAGCTACACTCCGA
>DAIRDJ010000012.1:2451-48805 GCA_036796215.1 Geminicoccaceae bacterium | reverse complement strand
GGCGGCTGCTGGAGAGCTGAATTAGCGAATAAGAAACAAGAAGATGTGGGGAGGCGCTGCCTTGTAACTTGAAATCACCGTCATCTGGTATGGTGCCAGTCGCGGTGGCGGTCGGTAGCCCGCGTGCGCCTGGGGTGTGCGAGCCCGTTGGGGAGCCTGGGTCGCCGGCCGCCGTTCCATCGAACCCGAACAGTCGCCGGGGCCGCGGGGCGAGCCCGTTTAGGCAAGGATGGGATCGGATGGACAAAGACGCGGTGGTTGTCGGGATCGACGTGGCGAAGGCTCGGCTGGACGTGCACATTCTGCCGGCCGGTGACGAGTTTGCAGTCGGCAGCGACGCGGCGGGGATCGCGGTCTTGATTCACCGGCTCGAGCAGTTGGCGCCGGTAAGGGTTGCGGTCGAAGCCACGGGTGGGCTGGAGAGCGTGGTGGCGGCAGAGCTCGGCGCGGCGCGCTTGCCGGTCGTCGTGGTCAATCCCGCGCAGGTGCGGGCTTTCGCGCAGGCGCTCGGTCGACGCGCCAAGACCGACCCAATCGATGCTTTGGTGATCGCTAGGTTCGCCGAAGCGACCCGTCCGCCGATCCGCCCGCTTGCCGATGCCGAGACGCGAGCGCTGGCTGACCTGATCGCCCGCCGCCGGCAGATCATCCAGATGATCGTGGCGGAAGGGCAGCGTGAGAAGCGCGCCTCACAACGGACGAGGAAGAGCATTCAGCGCCTCGTGAAAGCGCTGCAGAAGGAGCTGTCGGACATCGACCGGGAAATCGACGATACTGTCCGCGGCTCGCCAATCTGGCGCGAAAAGGAGACTGTGCTCACCTCCGTGCCCGGCATCGGACCGGCCATCGCCCGGACGATGATTGCCGAGTTTCCCGAGCTCGGCACCGTTGACCGGCGCCAAGCGGCAGCCATCGCCGGCCTGGCACCGTTCACACAGCAATCCGGCCAGTGGAAGGGCAAGGCAGCCATCGCCGGTGGCCGAACCGCGCTCCGCTCCGCCCTCTTCATGGGTGCCTTGGTCGCAGTCCGCCACAACCCCATCCTCAAGGCTTTCTACGAGCGTCTCATCGCAGCCGGAACGCCCAAGATGGTCGCCCTGATCGCTACTGCGAGAAAGCTCCTCACCATCCTCAACGCCGTCGTGCGGGATCAAAAACCGTGGCAAACCGCTTGACAGCCAAGACAGTCGCTCCCCACAGGGAGGCACCTGCTTCGTCGTCGGTCGACCGACTCCGCGCATTTGCTCACTGCCGAGCTCATGAAATACCTGGAAAACTTCTCGGACCGGCTCTGACCTCCTTGCGAACCAAGGCAGAACAGATGCCCCTTATCCACGAACCTGTTTCAGGGGACTGAGTAAGGGGCCGGGTCACGCCCCTCGCGGTCAGTGCGTGGCCGGGATTTCAGGCTCCCCACCTCCGCCTCGAGCAAGGCGTGCCGCCAGGCGCTCGGATCGGCCACCGTCACCCGGGACCCCGGCGCCACCGTCGCCGGCGGACCGCCGCGGCGTACGCGACGGGCGGCGTCCTGCTTGGACCTTGCCGTCATATGCCGCGCCTCTTTGCCGTCCCGGCCCACCGCCTCGGCTCTCGATCAGCCGTCTGGAGTGTCGCAGCCTGCGCTGGGTCAATGTAGGGATCACCTAGTTGCCACCGCTGGCAATAGTGGCCCAGCTTTCGCGCATTTCGCGCAGGCGATCGATCAGCTCGTCACAAATCGCCGGATCGTTCTTGATGTTGACCTGCATCATTCGGTGCAGCACGTAGCTGTAGTAGCGATCGAGGGTCTCGGCGACCTCGCCGCCGACGTTGAAATCGAGCTGGCATTGCAGGCCGTGGATGACGGCATGCGCCTTGGTGACCAGCCGGCAGCGATCCTCGATGCGACCCTCCGCGATGGCGGTTGTGGCGAGCGAGAGGAATTTCATCGCACCGTCGTAGAGCATGACGATCGCCATCGCCGGCGTCACGGTCGTGCTGGCTGCCTGGTAGGCGTTCATCGCGCGGGCGCGATGCTGCAGGGTGCTCATCGGCAAAGGCTCCTCGGTTGATCGGCTCGCCGTTGCCGACGACAGGCTCGCGGCGGACGACGCCACGCTAGCGATCGGCCGTCATGGCATCGACCTGGGCGCGGATCTGGTTCATCATCATGTCGGCCATGCTGAGGGCCGCCTCCATCGCGGTGAAGCGCTCGATCAGGAGGTCGCGGGCGCGCAGTGCGCGGTCCTCGATGCGCTCGATCTGTTTCGACCAGTTGCTGTTCTGGTCCTTCAGGCTGTCGATCGCCTGGGCGATCGAGCCGCCGAGCTTGTCGGTGGAGGGACCTGTGAAGTTGAAGACGCGATCGGCGATACCCTGGCTCACCTTCGCGTCGATCGTGGTGCTGCCCTGACCGCTCCAGGCCAGCTCGAGACCCTCGAATTCAGTGCCCGCGGCCCCCCTGATAATGGAGCCGTCGATTTCGGCGGCGACACCGTTGATGGTCACCGCCTCCGGCGTGCCGTCGGAGTCGGCATCGGTGATCTCGATGGTCAGGTCGTTTGCCGTCAAGGCGTTGGAGCGGGCCAGGACGGCAAGCTCACTCGAGCTCGAGTCGAAGCGGAACTCGAAGATGTTGCGGACCTCGTCGATCTTCGTGAGCAGCGCGTTGTCCAGCTTGCTGTCGTCGATCTGCAGGCGGCTGTTCTCGTCGAGCTCGATGCCGATGGCGCGCAGCGACGACAGGGCGTCGGGGTCGAGGCCGGTGACACCGCTGCCGACGACGTTGCCGAGACCGCCGACCAGGCTACGCATCGTCCGATCGCCGAACAGCACCGCCTCGGGTGCGGGTCGGCCGTCACCGTTGACCGCCGACTGCTCGGCGACGAAGTCGCGAAACGCGTTGTGGGCCTCGACGAAGCCGGCGATGCGATCCTTGATGTCGCCGAGGCTGGGCTCGATCGAGACGTTGATGGTGGTGCCGGGGTCGGCCTTGAAGAGGTTGATGGTCACACCGGGGAGGATGTCGTCGGCCTGGTTGGTCAGGCGGGCGATCTCGACGCCGTCGACCTCGAAGAGCGCGGGCTGAGCGGCCTGGAGCTGGGTCGTGGGAAAGCCGCCGGTGAGGCCGCTCGCGTCGTTCAGGGTGATCGCCTTGCCGGTCTCCTCGGCGGTCATCACCAGGCGGAAGTCGTTGTCGGCGACCTTGAGCACGCTGGCGCGCACGCCGGTGGTGCCGCGCTGGCCGTTGATGCGATCGCGCAGCTCGTAGATGGTCATGTCGTCGTCGACAGCGATCGACGCGGTGGCGCCGCCGTCGAGACCGATCTCGAGGGTGCCGCTGAAGGCGGCACCACCGTTCCAGGCGTCGCCGAGCTTGGCATCGGCGGCATTGACGGCGTTGGCGGCGGGGGTGGCGAGCTTTTCGGCGGTGGCGAGCTGCGTGACCGTGAGGTCGAAATTGCCGGCGGCGGCGCTGTTGGTGACGGCGACACCGGCGATCTCGGCCGGCGGGACGGCGGAGCTCGAGCTGAAAAAGGCCTGCTTGGTCTCGAAGGCGTTGTTTTGCGCGCCGAAGAAGCCCGGCGGGTTGCGCAAGCTTTCGGTCGCCGCTTTCAGGTTGTCCAGCAGCGAGCGCATGTCCTCGAACGCGGCGATCTTCTCCTCGTTTCGGGTCGTGCGGTTCTCGAGGCGCACGGCGGGGAGGCGGCCGGCTTCGTAGGTGGCTTCGAGGATGGACTCGGTATCCAGCTTCGAGGCGGAGCCGGAGAGGCGCGGGGTGCCGCTCGCGGTCGAAAGCGTACCGAAGTTGATCGATGAGTCCATGGGTCGTCTCCTGGACGGTCAGGCGTCGATCTCGAGCAGCGGGGCGCCGTAGGGCTCACGGCCGCTGGCGAAGAAGCGCAGAAGCTCGTCCGGCGGGGTCTGCAGCAGAAGCTCGCCGCTCTGGCTGTCGGCGATGCGATGGACGTAGCGCCCGCTGTCCTTGTCGTAGAAGCTCTGCACTGCCACCTCCCGGCCGGGAAAGAGGTCCCGGGCCGCCTGGTCAACGATCTGCTCCAGCCTCCTGCCGAGGGGCTCGCCCTCGGGCTTGCCGGCGGCCGCTCGGACCGCCTGCTGAAGCATGGGCCGGCTCTCGTCCGCGATGGGCCGGGACTCCGGCCGCACCGGCGAAGCAGGGCCGGATGGCGACACAATAGGGGGCAATTGGTTGAGCATCGGTTAAGCCCAGTCGAGAAATCGGGCCGGGGCCGGTTTTTCAGCCGGCCCCGGATCCCGCCGGGTTAGTTGAGCAGCCTGAGCAGCTGCTGGGGCTGCTGGTTGGCCTGGGCGAGCATCGCCACCGAGGCCTGCATCATGACCTGCTTGGACGAGAAGTTGCTCATCTCTGCGGCCATGTCGACATCGAGCAACGTCGATCGGGCTGCATCGAGGTTCTCGACCGTGTTGGCGATCGTGGCGCCAGCCGAGTCGAACCTGGACATGTAGGCACCAATGTTGGCACGCGCGGTGTTGACATTGGTGATCGCGGTGTCGAGGAGGGCGGATGCGTCACCCGCGTCAGCGGGCAGCAACAAGTTCTTGGCTGAGAGCGTGGT
Organism: Geminicoccaceae bacterium; assembly: GCA_036796215.1. Classification (GTDB taxonomy): domain Bacteria; phylum Pseudomonadota; class Alphaproteobacteria; order Geminicoccales; family Geminicoccaceae; genus SLRI01. The sequence goes on along the minus strand of DAIRDJ010000012.1, from coordinate 44,228 downwards.
CGCGATACCACCAACGTTGAAGCCGGCGCCCGTTGCGGTCAGCATATCGACCTCGATGTCGTCGGCCGCCGCCACCCCGACGACGAAGCTCTGCTTGTATGTACCATCCAGGAGTTTCGTGCCGTTGAATGTCGTCATGTTGCCGATGTCGGTGAGCTGACTCTGCATTTGCTGGTATTCGGCGTTGATGAAGCCGCGCTCAGTGGCACCGACCTGGCCGGAAGAAGCCTGGGCGGCGAGCGCCTTCATGCGCATCAGCACGTCGGTCGTTTGGTTCAAGGCACCATCGGCGACCTGAAGAACCGCGGTAGCTTGGCTGGTGTTGACCTGGGCCTGCTTCAAGGCGGTGATGTCGGCCCGGATCTTGGTGCCGACGGCGAGGCTGGCGGCGTCGTCCGATGCCTTGACGATGCGCGAGCCCGAGGAGAGCTTGGCCAGCGAGCTGGCCGAGGCGGCGCTGTTCTGCTGGAGGTAGCGAAGCGCGGTGTTGGCCGTGGTGTTGGTTGCGGCGGAGAGAGACATCGCTTTACCCTTCTACTTGAAGTGAGGCCCGAAGGGCCCGGGTGTTCCATCGGCTATCTGCCGAAGGGCATCCGTCCTGGATGCAGGTTCGAATTTAGCCGACAACCCTTAACAATTGCTGAAGGGCCGGCGACCCGCGGCATTCATGCGTCGATACTCAGCGGCAGGCGACATACCGGAGGGTGTGTTTCGGCACTTCTGGTCGTTTTTTCGATCTGCCGCATCAGCGCAGGAGTGCGATCAGCGTGGCGTCGTTGGCGAGCCCGCGCTCGTCCATCGGTGTGTACAGAAGATCGCTCAAATGCGGATGGTGCATGAAGAGACGGCCGACAAGGTAGGTGACGTCTAGGGCGGTGCTGTCGAAGGTCGACGCATCCTCGGCGAGGCGCCCGACCAGGAGGACCCGCCAGAGGGTCAGGCTCAATGCCGCGTCCCACAGCCAGCGCCGCGCGCGGCTCGGCCGACCGTACGGGAACTGCTTCTGCAACAGAAGATTGGCGAGCAGGTTGCCGCGGAGATGCGGACGGGCGTCGAGCTCCGGCAAGAGAACCGTCCGGTGCACCTCGCCGAAGGTGCGGGTCACCGCATCCAGCTCGGTGCCATTCCGTTGCAGGGCAGCCATGGCCGACTGGACGAGCTCGCCACCACGACTGCCCTTCTTGGCGGGCCAGGTGCCGGGGGTCGTGACGATCCGCAGCATGGTGACGAAGGTGTCGAGCAGCACCTGATCGCCGGAATCGGCCGCAGCTATCTCGCGCAGGTCGGCGCGATCCACCACCTCGTGCATCTGCAGGACGAGGGGTGTCAGGGCACCCCGATCGCGAACGAGATCGATCTGGCTCAGATCGTTGCAGAACAGGGTCGCAAGCGTGATCCGGCCGAGCCATGGCTGGCTGGTCGTCGTCAAGATCTTGAGCATCGCACCACGGACCATCGCCGCCTCGTCCATCGACAAGACCGGCCCTTTTGGTGCTGCGGGCCGCGCGGCGGGTTGCCAGCCGCTGGTCGTTGCCGAACTCACCTCCTGCAGCGCATCCGGCGATTCCAGCACCTCGCGGGCGACCTCGCAGCAGGCGACCGTGCCGGCGCGAAAGCCGTTCTCCATCGTCCCGGTCAACAGGCGGGGAAACGTGGCGCAGATGTGCGACAGGTAATCCTCGCCGAGGGTCGCATGGATGCCGCAGAGCCCGTCGTCTCCGAACATCGGGCAGAGCCCTTCGGGCGTCAGCTTGATGCAGGTCTGCTTCTTGCCTTCCTTGTTCTTCACCTCGGTGAGCGACGACAGGATGCGTTGCTTGACGTCGGATTCCGCCATCGACCGATAGCGGCGGGCGGTCGCCGGGTCGATCACGATCAGCCAGTCCTTGCAGCAGTGATCCGGGCAGGTCGGCCCGAGACAGGCAAAGCGGCTCATGTAGCGAAGCTCGGAGAATCCCTGCATCGCTGGCCTTTCTAGTCGAAAAAAATCAACTATAAGGCGAAAAACAGCGGAGTTCAACAATGTCAGCGCGCATGGATTGTCCTGCCGAGAGGCGGCCGACCCGCCCACGGGACCGAACCGCCTCGCTAGCGCCGTTCGGCCAGCGAGGTGTCGAAAACCGCCTGCCGCCCGGCGCTGCTACTGCAGCAGTCGGAGGAGCTGCTCGGGCTGCTGGTTGGCCTGGGCGAGCATCGCCACTGAGGCCTGCAGGAGCACTTGTTTCGACGAGAAGTTGCTCATCTCGGCGGCCATGTCGACGTCGAGCAGAACCGAGCGCGCGGCATCGATGTTCTCGACCGTGGTCGCGAGATTGGCACCGGCATACTCGAAGCGGGCGAGCAGCGCACCGAGATTGGCGCGACCCTCGTTGACATTGGCGATGGCGGTGTCGAGCGCCGCCATGGCAGCGGTGGCGCCGGCCGCGGTCGCGACGGTGCCGAGCGTGCCGGCGAGCGTCGCCAGGTTGAAGCCGGCCGCGTCGAGCTTGACCGTGATGATGTCGGTAGCGGCAACCCCGACGACGAAGTTCTCGTCATAAGCGCCGTCCAGCAGTTTCGTATTGTTGTACTTCACCTGTGTGCTCATGTCGGTGATCTGGGTGACCAACTGAGCGTATTCGGCGTTGATGAAGCCACGCTCGTTGTCGCTGACCTGACCGGAGAGCGACTGGGCGGCGAGTGATTTCATGCGGATCAGGATCTCGGTGGTCTGTGCCAGGCCGCCATCGGCGACCTGGAGCAGCGACGAGGCCTGGCTGGCGTTGACCTGGGCCTGCTTGAGGGCCGTCACGTCCGCCCGGAGCTTGGTGCCGACGGCGAGCGAGGCGGCGTCGTCGGAAGCACGGACGATGCGGGAGCCGGAGGACAGCTTGGCGAGGCTGCTCGACGAGGCGCGGCTGTTCAAGTCGAGATAGCGGAGCGCGGTGTTGGCGGTAGTGTTGGTGGTAATGCTGTTGACCATGGGTCGGTCTCCGGATCGGTCGCTTCGGGTGCGTCAAGGGTGGCCCCTGACAGTCTGGAGCCACCGCCGACGCGCGCCTCGACGCACGCGGCACCTTCGGTTATCCGGGAAGAACGTTAAAAAAGCGTTTGCCGACCCCTGAGAAATCGCCTCGAGACGAGAAATGGGCTCAGGCGGCTTGTCCGCGGCGGGCGAAGCCGGCGAACAGGCGGTCGCCGAGGTTGGCCGCGCGCTCCAATTGATCCAGGCGTTTGTCGAGCTCGGCCATGGTGGTGGCGAGGTCGGGGGTGGCGTCGTCGAGCCAGACGCGGAAGATGCGGGCATAGGCGAGGACCAGGGTGGCGCGGGCGAGGCGGGCCTGGAGGCCGCTATAGGGGAGCTCGGCGAGCTCGATCAGCCAGTGGGCCATGCGGTCGAGGTTGCAGAGGCTGGCGAGCAGGAGCTCGGGCTCGGGGCCGGCCTCGCGGGTGAGCCGCCTGAGGCCGGGCTTGAACGGCGCCATGGCGTCGAAGCGGCGCATGAAGAGCTCGAACAGGCGCTCGCGGTGGCTCAGGCCCTCGAGCTCGTCCAGCGGGATCGCCAGCATCGCCTTGTCGAGGCGCTGGCCGAGCTTTTGCGCGAGGGCCGCCGGTGTGGGGAAGGCGTCGAAGACTTCGCCGAGGTCGTAGCCGGTCTGGGCTGCCAGGGTCTTCGGCGACCAGCCGGCCCAGCCGACGTCGGCGATGTGGGTGAAGGCGGCCTCGAGCAGGTCGGGGCGGCTTTTCGTCTTTGCTCTGGTCTTCGGCTCAGCCATGCGTGTTTTCTCGCGTTTGGCGCTCAGCCGAGCTCGCGGGAGCGCTCGGCGGCGGCGGCCAGGGCCTCGGTCATGAGCTCGGCGAGGCCCATGGGCTCCTCGCCGCCCTCGTCCTCGTCGCCGCTCGGCATCAGGATGTCGAGGGCGGCCCTGGTGGTGCCGCCGGGGCTGGTCACCGCCTGACGCAGGCTCGCCGGCGTGGTGTCGCTCGAGTCGAGGAGCGCTCCGGCGCCGGCCACGGTCTTGCGCGCGAGGCGCATGGCGAGCTCGGACTCGAGGCCGAGGCGCTCGCCGGCGACCGCCATGGCTTCGACCAGGAGGAAGACATAGGCCGGCCCACCACCCGAAAGGGCGGTCACCGCGTGCATGTCGTCCTCGGTCGCGAGCCAGACGACCTCACCGACGGCGGCCATGAGCGCCTCGGCCGCGGTCCGGTCGTTTGGGCCGGCGACCGCGTTGGCGAACAGGGCCGAAATGCCGCGGCCGATCGCAGCCGGGGTATTGGGCATGACGCGAACGATGGGCACGTCGGTGCCGAAGGCGGCGGCGAAGAGGGCCAAGGACTTGCCGGCGGCGATCGAGACGACGAGCGACGGCCGGACGAGGCGGGCGTGCAGCTCGTCGAGCACTCCGGCCATGACCTGCGGCTTGACGGCAAGCACCAGCACTGCGGGCTCGAAACCTTCGGGCAGGGCCATCACAGTGTCGTGGACAGCCACGCCGCGCTCGGCCAGGGCCGCCGCCCGATGGGCATCGGGCTCGACCACCACCGTGCCGCCGGGCGGCAGCCCCCGTTCCAGCCAGCCGTCGAGCAGGGCCGAGCCCATCCGCCCGCCGCCGACCAGGAGGAGCGAGCCCGGCATGGTCATCAGGCTTCGCCCTCGGTCTCGAGCATGGCCGCGAGGATCGCCTCCTGCGGGTCCTTGCCGCCCCAGAGCACGAACTGGAAGGCCGGGTAGAAGCGCTCGCATTCGGTGAGCGCAATCTCGACCAGGTCCTCGATCATGCCGGCACTGGCCGTGGCCCCTTCGCGAAACAGCGATGCGTGGCGAAACACCGGCAGGTCCTCGTCGGGCCAGACCTCGAAATGGCCAAGCCACAGCTTCTCGTTGGCGATCGCGATGATGTGATAGAAGGCCTGCAGTTTCTTCGCCGGCACTTTCATGTCGAGCGCGCAGGACAGGTGCAGCACGCCCATCTCGGGGTGCCAGGCGAACCACAGCTTGTAGTGGCACCACTGGCCACTGATCTCGGCGGCCAGCTCGTCGTCGCTCTGCCGGTGGAAGGGCCAATCGTTGGCGACCGCGATCTTCTCGACCATGTCGAGCGGGTTCTGGGTCGAGGTGTGGAACTCGGAAAGGAGGGAAGTCACGTGTGCCTACTCCAAAGGCGTGGCTCGCCGCGCATCCGCGAAATCGGCCGCGCCGGGCTGGCGATCGCGGGCGTCACGTCGTAGCCGAGCGGGGCACGGGCCGATGTGCCGCGGCGCTCGCGCGCGAGCGTGCCAAATGCGTCGGGTGCTGGCAAGGTGGATGGGCTGCGCTGGCTCAGCCGTCCGCCGGCTTGTCGGCAGCGGGTCCGTCCGCCGCGGGCTCGGCGGCAGCCGTGCTGGCCTTGCCCGACGTCTTCTTGCGGCTGGCGGGCGAGGCCCGTCGGGTGGCCGGCTTCGCTCCGGCGGGTGCCTTGCCGGCTTCCACGAGCGCGGCCTCGAGGGCGATGATCCGCTTTTCCAGCGCTGCCTGCTCGGCCCGGGCCTTGGCGGCCATCGCCTTGACCGCGTCGAACTCCTCGCGGCTCACCAGATCCATCTCGCTGGCGAGGCGCTCGAGCCGCTCCTTGACGCGCAGCTCGATCTCTTCCCGCAAGCCTCCAAGCGTGTTGATCGCACCACTGGCGACGCGGGCGAGATCATCGAACAGGCGGTTCTCGGTCTGCATCAGAGCCTCCATCGAGCACGGCGTCGACATCGAGCCGGTATGTGCAATATCGGACATCAACCGTTGCCGAACAAGCCCAGGGTGCGCTTGTCGTGTCCACTGCCAGCCTCTATCACGCATCCGGCGGCAGCGCGCGCCGCCAACCCTGCGATTTAATTGGAAGCAGCGTCCTTGTCGCTTTTGGCAATTCCTTTTCCCGGATTCGACCCGGTGCTGATTCAGCTCGGCCCCCTTGCCATTCGTTGGTACGCACTTGCCTATATTGCCGGCCTGCTCATCGGCTGGCAGCTCCTGAAGCGCATCGTCCAGCGGCCCGGCTGGACGCTCACCGCCGAGCAGATCGACGACCTCCTCTTCTATGCGACGCTCGGCATCATCCTGGGTGGCCGCCTCGGCTTCGTCCTGTTCTACCACCCGGGCTACTATTTCAGCCATCCGCTGCAGATCCTGGCCGTCTGGCAGGGCGGCATGTCGTTCCACGGCGGCCTCGTCGGGGTCATCGCCGCTTGCGGGCTCTTCGCCCGGCAGCACGGTGTCGGCTTGCTCGAGGTCGGCGACGCGGTGGCCGTGGTGGCGCCCATCGGCCTGTTTTTCGGGCGAATCGCCAATTTCATCAATGCCGAGCTCTGGGGCCGGCCAACGACCATGCCGTGGGGCGTGATCTTTCCGAATGCCGGCCCCGAGCCGCGTCATCCGAGCCAGCTCTACGAGGCGTTCCTCGAGGGCGTGGTGCTCTTTATCGTCCTCCAGCTGATGGCGCGCGGTGCCCGCGATCCCGCCACTGCCGGCAAGCTCGGCGGGGTCTTTCTCCTCGGCTACGGGCTCGCCCGCGCCTTTGTCGAACTCTTTCGCGAGCCGGATGCGCATCTCGGTCATCTCTTCGGCCTCGTCACCATGGGCCAGCTCCTGTCCCTGCCGATGATCGCCGCTGGCCTCTTTCTGGTCTGGCGCGCCCATGCCTGGCGGTTTCGCTGAATGACCATGGCCGAGGCCAGGGATCCTGCGTCGCCGACGCCGCTCGAAGCCCGGATCGTGGCATTGATCGAGGCGGACGGGCCGATCGATGTCGCGACCTTCATGACCTTGGCACTCGGGCATCCGACCCACGGCTACTACCCGGCGCATGCGCGGCTCGGGGCTGCGGGTGACTTCGTGACGGCGCCGGAAATCTCGCAGCTCTTCGGCGAGCTGATCGGCCTCGCCCTTGCCGATGCCTGGCGGACGGCCGGCGCACCGCTGGCGTCGCTGGTCGAGCTCGGCCCCGGCAACGGCACCCTCATGGCCGATCTCTGGCGGGCGACCGCAAGGGTATCGGGATTTCAGGCCGCGCTCGACGTGCACCTGATCGAGACCAGTCCCGATTTGCGCCGCCGTCAACGGGAGTGGCTGGCCCGGATCGAGCGGCTGCAGTGGCACGAGGCTATGGCCTCGGTGCCGACCGACCGGCCATTGCTCCTGGTCGCCAACGAGCTGTTCGACGCGCTGCCGATCCGCCAGTTCATCAAGGAGGCCACCGGCTGGCACGAGATCGAGGTGGCCATCGACGACCAGCGCCGGCTCTGCCTGACCCGTGCTGCCGCGCGCACGGCGCTCGATGCGAAGCTCGCCGATTCAGGGCTCGGCGACGCCCCGCCCGGCAGCGTCCTTGAGCTTTCGCCGGCGCGCGAGGCGCTGATGGCCGACCTCGCCGAGCGTCTGCGACGCCAAGGCGGCCTCGCGCTGATCATCGATTACGGTGAGCTCGACCCCTCACCGGGCAGCACGCTGCAGGCGGTGCATCGCCATCGCAAGGTCGACCCCCTGACCCGGCCGGGCGAGGTGGACCTTTCGAGCCGCGTCGATTTCGGCCCCTTGGTCCGGACCGCCCGGCAGGCCGGGCTTCGGGTCTTCGGACCGATCCCGCAAGGCCGTTATCTCGACCGCCTCGGTGCCGGGCTGCGGCTCGCCCAGCTGCTGCGCCAGGCGACCGCCGCCGAGGCGGCGATGCTGCAGGCCGGCCACGAGCGGCTCACCTCGGTGGAATCCATGGGCGCACTCTTCAAGGTGATGGCGGTGACGAGCTGGCCTTTGCTGCCACCGGGGTTCGCGGCCGAGGAGGCAGCTCCGTGAGAGTCGAGGCCACATCGCTCGCTGCGCTCGATGGCATTGTGCACGGTTTTTTCGGGCGCGAGGGCGGGGTCAGCCACGGACCCTTCGGCAGCCTCAACGTTTCCTTGCGCAATGCCGACCACGACGCCGATGCGCTCGAGAACCGGCGGCGGGTGACCGCGGCGCTGGGGGCAGCGGGCCGGCCGCTCTTGATCGCGCGTCAGGTGCACGGGGTCAACTGTGCCACCATATCTGCCGCGTTTGATCCCCACACCCCACCCGAGGCGGACGCCTTGGCGACCCGCACGCCCGGGCTCGTCATCGGGGTGACAACCGCCGACTGTGCGCCGATCCTCTTTGCCGACGCCGAGGCTGGCGTCATCGCCGCGGCGCATGCCGGCTGGCGCGGGGCGAAGGACGGGATCATCGAGGCCACGGTCGAGGCCGCGGTCGCCCTGGGCGCCTTGCCGGATCGCCTGGTCGCGGCGATCGGCCCCTGCATCGCTCTCGCCTCTTATGAGGTCGGGACCGTCTTCGAAGCGGATTTCCTGAAGGCCGATGCGGCGAGCGGCAGCTTTTTCGCCACCATGGCGGGCGGCAGGCGGCATTTCGATCTCGAAGGCTATTGCGCCATGCGGCTCGAGCGGTCCGGCGTCGTGCGGATCGAGCGGCTGGGCCTCGACACGCTCGCCGATCCGGGGCGGTTCTTCAGCTTCCGCCGGGCGACCAAGGCCGGCGAGCGCCATTTTGGCTTGCAGGTTGCCGCCATCGGCCTCGTCTGAGATCGGCTACTCGCGCTGCAGCATGTCCATTTCACGATAGAACCGCTCGGCACCGGGGTGCAGCGGGACGCCGAGACCGTCGAGGGCCGTCTCGAGCGTGATCTCGCGGCCCTTGACGTGGCCCGCATCGAGCACGGTGCGGTGCGTCGGATGCCAAAGTGCCGCCGTGACGTCGTGGGCGAGCGCCTCGTCGAGCCGCTCATGGACCAGCCACTGCGCGAGGACCGCGATGGTCGGGGTCGGTGGCACGCCCGCGTAGATGCCGGCCGGAATGCGATCCCTCGAGAAGAAGGGATAGCGCTCGATCAACGCCCCGACCTCGTCGCTGTCGATCGGCACGAGCCTCGCCCCGTGCGTGCCCGTGGCCTCGAGCACCGACGGCGTGGGGTAGCCGGCCACGATGAAGAAGGCGTCGAGCTCGCCCTCGGCCATCAGCCTGATCGATGGCTCCGGCTTGACGTAAAGGGCGTCGAGCTCGGCGATATCGATGCCGAAGGCCTCGAGCACCAGCAGTGCGTCGATCTGCGTGCCCGAGCCGCGACTGTCCAGGCTGACCCTCTGACCGCGCAGGTCGGCGACGCTCTCGATCCCGCTGTCGGCGCGCGCGACGAGCTGCAGGCTCTCGACATAGAGGCTGGCCAGTGCCCGCAGCCCGGAGAGCGGCGCCTGGCCGGCGAAGGCGCCGGTTCCGGTATAGGCACCATAGGCGACGTCGCTCTGGACGAAGCCGCTCTCCAGCTGGCCGCTCTCGATGCCCTCGACATTGGCGACCGAGCCGTTCGAGGACTGGACGATGGCAACCAGGCCCGGCACCCCGCACGAGCCGCCGTCCTCGCAACGGCGCGCCCCGGGCGGCTGGCTGATCACCGCCGCGATCAGCCCGCCGATCGGATAGTAGGTCCCGGCGATGCCACCGGTGCCGATGCGAAAGAGGCGCATCTCCTGGGTGACCGCTAGGTTCGGGGCGAGTGCCGCGAGCCCCAGCCCGCCGGCGGTCGCGAGCAGGCCGCGTCGATCAATCGGCACGGACCGCCCGCCCTTCGATCCGCCGCAGCACATCGCCGTCGACGACACGTTCGAAGATGAGATCCACCCCGTCGTCCCGCAACCGCCTCGTGTAGGTGTGCAGCTCGTAGCGTCCATTGGGCAGCACGACGAAGGAGAAGACATGCAGCCCGTCATCGTCGAGCTTGGCCCAGCGCACGGGATCGCCGGCCATGGGCGCCGTTTCCTCACGCTGGACGAACGGGCTGGCGACCCGCGCCTCGACGAACAACCCGCCGCGTCCTTGCGGCTCGAAGGCGACCTCGGCGACCCGGCGCTCGACACCGGGAAGGTCGCGCCGGCCATCGACCAGGGTGACGTTGACCCAGCGGATCTGAAATCCGCCTCGCCGGAACGGCGTGATCACGACATCCATGTGCCGCTCTTCGACGATCCGATCGGCCGCGTCACGTTCCGCCGCGACGCCGACATAGCTGCCGAAATAATCGTCGAGCGAGGCCGCGGCCGCCGAGCCCGCGAGGCCGAGGCAGAGGCAGACGAGGACGAGGAGCCCTGAGGGCGAGACGCGCCGCATGACCGCTCAGTCCGCCGCCTCGAGCAGCGCCTCGAACCGCTGCGGTGGTCGGGCATCGACCCGCTGCTCGACGCGCAGTTGCAGCTGGCCGTCGACGGGCTCGAGGGCGATGCGCAAGAGGCTCATGCCGCCGTCGGCACCGATCAGGAGCCGATAGGCGACGAGACCAACCGCACCCGTCCGGGCCCAGATCAAGGGCGCCCCATCGAACGGGCTCGACCGATCACCGCCGTCGAAGAAGCCGAAGAGGCCGCCGCTCGCGGCTGCCACCTCGAAGACCTGTGGCCGCTCGGTCGGCACCAGCCGCGCCTTCAGCGGCAAAGCGCCCGGCACCTCGAGATCGAGCTCGAAGCCGTCCTGGCGGTCGAGCAGCGTCGCCTGCACGGATTCCTCGGCCCCGTCGATCTTGATGCTCCCGCGCCAGGACCCACCCAGGCCTTCCGGCAAGGCAGCGAGGAGCAGCTGCGGCCAACAGAGCCAGACGATGATGGTCGAGGCGACGATGCTGCGCATGGTGGTCCCCCGAAGCGCCGACGGTTGGAAGACTGCTGCACGTTAGCGGTTTTCGAACGTGTCGTCATCAACACCGCCCGAGACCGAAACCATTTAATATTTCATGGCCAAGTTGAACCGTTTGTCCAGCAGTGTTAAGGTCAGAATCGAAGTTGCCTGGCAACACTTCGGCCAGGCAACGGGACGAAAGCCGCGTCGACGAGAGTGGCCATCGTGCCGCAAACCCCGGTGGACAAGACCCGCAACCATGTGGAACAGGCGCTTTCAGGCGCTCGACGAGTTTCCCTTCCGCCGCCTCGCAGCACTCCTCGCGGACCTCACCCCGGCGGGCGATGCACCATTGTTGGATCTCTCGATCGGCGAGCCTCAGCACCGCCCGCCGCCGCTCCTGGCCGCCACGCTGGCACAGCATGCCGACCTCTGGAACAAATACCCGCCGGCTGGCGGCACCCCGGCCTTGCGCGCCGCTGCCGGCGCCTGGCTCGGCCGCCGCTTCAAGCTGCCCGATGGGTGGCTGGAGCCCGATCGGCACATCCTGCCGGTGGCCGGGACCAAGGAGGCGCTTTTCCTCGTCGCCACGATCGCCACCGATCCGGAGAGCCGGGGCGGCAAGCCCGCTGTCCTGATGCCCAACCCGCTCTACTCGACCTACCAGGGGGCCGCGATCCTCGCCGGTGCCGAGCCCGTCCTGCTGCCGGCAACGGCGCAAACCGGCTTTCTGCCCGACCTCGAAGCGGTGCCCGAAGCGGTGCTCGCCCGCACCACCTGCTGCTATCTCTGCACGCCGGCCAACCCGCAAGGTGTCGTGGCCGGCCGTGACTATCTGCGGCGCGCCCTCGAACTCGCCCGCGCTCATGATTTCCTGCTCGTCGTCGACGAGTGCTATTCGGACATCTACGACAAGGAGCCGCCCTCGAGCGCCCTGGAGATCGCTGCCGCCTCGGGTGGTGCGCTCGATCACCTCGTCGTCATGCACTCGCTGTCCAAGCGCTCGAGTGCGGCCGGCCTCAGAAGCGGTTTCGTTGCCGGCGATCCCGACCTCTTGGCGCAATTCCTGCGCGTGCGCGCCTATGGCGCTGCCGTCCAGCCATTGCCCGTCATGGCGGCGGCAGCGGCACTCTGGGATGATGACGCGCACGTCGTCGCCAACCGGGCGCTCTACCGCGAGAAGGTCGATCTCGCCGAGGCGGCCCTGGCCGGCCGGGCCGGCTTCTACCGCCCGCCCGGTGGCTTTTTCCTGTGGCTCGATGGCGGCGATGGTGTCGCCGTTGCCGCCGAGCTCTGGCAGCGGCACCACATCAAGGTTCTGCCCGGGGCCTTCCTGACTGCGAAGAGCTCAACCGGAAGCAGAGAAAACGACCCTGGCGAGCGCTATATCCGGGTTGCCCTCGTCCACGAGCCGACGCTCCTCGCCCCGGCGCTGGAGCGCATCGCGTCGACCCTCACCTGATCCGATCGACTGCGGAGAGCCCGAGCATGGCGACATCCTACTTCGACACCGACGACCGCACGGGCGTGGCCGAGTGGATGCGCGGGCTCGGCCGGCGGACGGCGGGGCTGCTGCTGTTGGCCGCCGCCGCCTTTCTGGCACTGGCCCTGATCGGCTTCGATCCAGCCGACCCGTCGTTCAACCGGGCGACCGAGTCCGCGGCGCGCAATCCAGCGGGGACAGCGGGTGCCATCGCCGCCGACCTCCTGCTGCAGACCTTCGGCCGGGCCGGTTGGCTGGTGCCGCTCGTGGCATTCTTCTGGGGGCTGCGGATGGCCGCCAATCGCCAGCTGGTCTGGCCGTGGCTGCCGCTCGTGGCACTTCCCCTGGCGCTTTTGGCAAGTGCTGCCTTTCTCGCCGGATTGCCGGAGCCCAGTGCCGCCGACTGGCCGTTTCGCGTCGGTCTCGGCGGCATCGTCGGCGATTTCGAGTTCCTCTACCTCTCGCAGCACATCTCGAGCGGACTCTATGGCTGGCTGACCGGGGCAGCCGCGCTCGTCTGCTGCCTCGCCGCTTTGGGCCTGCGCTGGCGGGAGAGCACCTGGGCGCTCGGCCGGGTGGGCCAGGGCTCGCGCTGGCTCGGCCGGCAGCTCGGCGGGGCAGCGCAAGCGACCACGGCCTATTCGGGCCGGCTGATCGACGAAGGCCGGCGCAATCTGCGGCTCAGACGGGCGGCCATCGCCGAGGTGCCAGCGGGTGCCGTGCCCGAGCCGCTGACCCCGGACGACATGCGCCCGGGGCTGCTCGCCCGCATCGTCGAGCGCTTGCCCAAGGCCTGGCCCCGGCGACGCGACCCACTCGCCGAGCTGGCCCAAGATCTGGGCGAGAGCCCGAGCGGCGGCGCGCGGTTGCGGCGGAGCGGCGCCAGCACCGGGCGGGCCGAAGCGGCGGCGCCGCAGGACGCGACGCACCGCCTTCGCCAGGCACCGACGCTCGCCGACGAGGTGCAGCAGCAGCGCCTGCCGAGCCGCCCGGCAGCGAGCAGTTCGCCCGCCACCGGGCCGGTCCAGGTGGACCTGCCGATGAACGCCTTCGTCCTGCCCCGCTTCGACATGCTGTCAGCGCCCAAGCCCGGGACCAAGCCCGGCATGACCAAGACGCAGCTCGACGAGGTCTCGCGCCAGCTGGAAAGCGTGCTCGACGATTTCGGGGTGCGCGGCGAGATCATCGACGCCAAGCCCGGCCCCGTCGTCACCCTGTTCGAGCTGGAACCGGCACCCGGCACCCGTGCTGCTAGGGTGATCAGCCTCGCCGACGACATCGCCCGGTCCTTGTGCGCGCTTTCCGTCCGGGTTGCCGTGGTGCCGGGCCGCAACGTGATCGGCATCGAGCTGCCCAACGAGGGCCGCGAGACCGTCTTCCTCCGGAGTCTGCTCCAGTCCGACACCTTCTCGCGGAGCGAGGCGCGGCTCGCGCTCGCCCTCGGCAAGGACATCTCGGGCAACTCGATCATCGTCGATCTCGCCCGAATGCCGCATCTCCTGATCGCCGGCACCACCGGCTCCGGCAAGTCGGTCGCGATCAACGCGATGATCCTCTCGCTGCTCTACCGGCTGACCCCGGACCAGTGCCGGATCATCATGATCGATCCCAAGGTCATCGAGCTTTCGGTCTACGAGGACATCCCGCATCTCCTCGCTCCGGTCGTCACCGAGCCGCACAAGGCGGTCGTCGCCTTGAAATGGGTCGTCCGGCAGATGGACGAGCGCTATCGGCTGATGTCGCATCTGGGCGTGCGCGACATCTTTGCCTTCAATCGCCGCATCGAGCAGGCGAAGGCCAGGGGCGAGACGCTGACCCGCCGGGTGCGGGTCGGCTTCGAGGCGGGCTCCGGCCAGCCGATCATCGAGGATCAGCCGATCGACATGACGCCCCTGCCCTTGATCGTCGTCATCGTCGACGAGGTGGCCGACCTGATGCTCACCGCCGGCAAGGAGATCGAGCACGCGATCCAGCGGCTGTCGCAGAAAGCGCGGGCTGCCGGCGTGCACCTGATCGTCGCGACCCAGCGGCCGTCCGTCGACGTCTTGACCGGTGTGATCAAGGCGAACCTGCCGTCCCGGATCAGCTTCCGCGTCAGCTCGAAGATCGACAGCCGGACCATTCTCGGCGAGCCCGGGGCAGAGCAGCTCCTGGGGCAGGGCGACATGCTCTATCTGATGCCCGGCGACCGGATCATGCGGATCCACGGGCCGCTCGTCACGGATGGCGAGGTCGAGCGGGTGGTGGCGCACCTCAAGACCCAGGGCGAGCCCGACTACCAGGACGAGGTGACCAGCGACGGCGGGGCGCTCGATTCCGGCGGCAGCGACGACACACCCCTTGTGGCCGAGGCCACCGGCGACAATGTCTACGAGCAGGCGGTGCAGATCGTCGCCCGCGACGGCAAGGCTTCCACCAGCTACCTGCAGCGCAAGCTGAGCATCGGCTACAACAGTGCCGCCAAGCTGATCGAGCGGATGGAGCAGGACGGGCTGATCACGACCGCCGATCATGTCGGCCGCCGCCAGGTCCTCATGGGCCGCGGCGGGCTCGACGGCACCGAACGCACGGACGACGATTGAGCGACGCAACGGGGTGACCGGGGACACATGGACTGGACCGGAAAAGGTGGCCGACGCGGCAAGGGTGGCATCAGCCGGCGACGCGCGCTCGCGCTACTGGGTGCTACTGTCGGCCTCTCCGGTACGCTCGGCCGCCCGCTCGCCGGCCATGCCCAGCCGAGCATCATCGCTGACGTCGAGCGTTACCTGAATACGATCAGCACGCTGGAGGCCCGCTTTCAGCAGATCGCCCCCAATGGCGGGCTTTCCACCGGCAAGCTCTACCTGCACCGCCCGGGCCGGCTGCGGTTCGACTACGACCCGCCATCCCGCATCCGCCTGATCGCCCCTGGCGACTGGCGCCTGATCTTCTACGACGCCTCGATCAAGCAGGTGAATGTCATCCCGATCCGCCAAACCCCGCTCGGCATCCTGCTCGGCCGGCAGATCAGCCTCGACGATGACGTCGAGGTGGTCGATGTCGCGCGCGCCGGCGAGGAAATCGCCCTCACCCTGGTCCGCGATGGCGAGGCCGGCCAGGGCTCGGTGACCCTGGTCTTCGGCGAGCAGCCCATGACCCTTCGCCGCTGGTCGCTGGTCGATCCACAAGGACTGACGACGCTCATCCTCCTGGAGGAGGTGCAAACCGGCGGGCCGATCGATCCAGAGCTCTTCCGCTGGCGAGATCCGTCGATCTTCGGCCTGCCCGACTGAACGACAGGCGTCATCTCTGCGCCATCGGCTTTTTTTCGTGTGCGGTTTACTGCCTGTTAAGTGGCAGGTGCGACAGTGGCTGAGCATTTGGAGATGGCAGCCACGCATGGCCGTGACGATCGACGACGCAGCCCCGCAGACATCCGGCAAGCGGCCAATCGGCCACCTGTTGCTGCTGCCGTTGGGTCTGATCGTCGGTGGCGTCGCGGCGGCGGCCCTATGGCTCGTCTCGGCAGCGCTCCTTGGCCCTGCCGGCCTCGCACCCGGTGCCGCGGTTTCCGGCCAACCGGCTGCGACCGGCGACACGCTGCGCTGGGTGGTCGCTATCTGCCTCTGCGCCGGGAGTGGTCTTCTGGCCGTGGTCGTCATGGCCCGCCACATGCAGCGCGAAATCGGCCAGAGCGCGAGCGTTGATGCGCTCTTCGAGGACGTCGCCTATGCCGGTGCCGCCTTCATCTGGCAAGCTGATGCCGCGGGGCGGCTGACCAGTCTATCGGACGGCTTCGAGCGCTGCAGCGGCCATCCCCGTGGTGCTGCGATCGGCCATCGCTGGGAAGAGGTGGCGGGGGCCGAGCTCGCCGAGTCCGCCCGCCGGGCCGTCAGCATGGCGATCGCCTCGGCGCGGGCGTTTCGCGACATCGAGGTAGCGCTGATCGCACCCGACAACGAGAGCCGACACATTCGCCTGATCGCCCGGCCGTTCTTCGATGCCAAGGGCCGGCTGGAAGGCTACCGTGGTGCGGGCATCGACATCAGCGACGTCGTCGAGACCCGCGAGCGTCTCGAATTCGTGGATCGTCACGATCGGCTTACCGGTCTGCTCAATCGCTCCGGCGCCATGCGGGCGGTTGCCGCATTTCTCGGTCATGGCCGCCAGGCCAGCGAGCGGCCGCTGCTCATGGTGATCGACATCGATCGCTTTCGCGGCATCAACGAGGCTTTCGGCTCGGCGGCCGGCGACATGGTCATCCAGCAGGTGGCGGAGCGCGTTCGCGTGTGCGCGCGCGAGGGCGATGTCCTCGGTCGCCTGTCGGCCGACGAGTTCATGCTCTTGCGCTCGAGCGCACTGCCGTTCGATTCCCTGGCCGACCTCACCTCGCGCTTGGAGCGCACGCTGGGCGAGCCATACTCGGTCGCCGAGACGACCCTCAAGATCAGCTGCCATCTCGGCGTCTACGAGATCGCCAGCAACGATCGCGACGGTGAAGCCTGCCTGCGACGGGCACAGCTCGCGGTCAGCCGGGCGCGCCAGGATGGGCGCTTCACCCGCCTGTTCATGGATGGGATGGATCTCGAGGCCGAATCGATCCGCCGGCTCGAGGAAGAGCTGCGCGATGCGATCTCGACCAACCGACTGGCTCTGGTCTATCAGCCGCAGCTCGATTTGAAATCCGGCCGCTATATCGGTGCCGAGGCCTTAATGCGCTGGCATCATCGCGAGCACGGCTTTGTCTCACCCGCCCGGTTTATTCCGCTGGCCGAGCGCACCGGCCTGGTCGTCGAGCTCAGCCGTTGGGCATTGCGGCAGGCGTGCTTCGACGGTCGGCGGCTCGGCGATTTTCGCATCGCCGTGAACCTGTCGCCGATCGATCTTGCGGCCCCCGACTGCGTCGAATATGTGCAGCAGCTGCTCATCGAGACCGAGCTGGACCCGGGGCGCCTGGAGTTGGAGATCACCGAGGGCGTGCTGATCGAGGATACCGAGGGAACGCTCGATGTGCTCCTGCGCCTGAAGCGGCTGGGCTTGCGGATCGCCCTCGACGATTTCGGCACCGGCTATGCCGGGCTCGGCTATCTGCAGATTTTTCCCTTCGACAAGCTCAAGATCGATCAATCCTTTATCCGCCGGATCGCCCGTTCGGGTCATGCGGCCTCGATCGTCCGCTCGGTGGTCGCCCTGGCGCATGAGCTCGATCTTTGCGTTTGCGCCGAGGGCGTGGAGACGAAGGACCAACTGCAGTTGCTGCTCGCCGAGGGTTGCGACATCGTGCAAGGCTATTTCTCCGGCCAGCCGATGCCGGCCAGGCAGTTGCGGCAACTGATCGAACGGCAGGCGGCGTTGGTCGCCGAAACCGGCCCGGACGGCGCGGTAACGGCGTTTGCCACGGCATTGCCGGAAGGCGAGTGAGCGATGACCGCAACCGCACTGCAACGCCAACGACGATCGGCCCGTGCCGGCGCGGCAGCGGCAGATCGGCCAATCGCCGATTGACGCGCAATCGCGGCAGCGGCAATGCTGCCGCTCGAGGTCGATCGCCAGGACGAGAGGATCAAGCATGTGCGGTATCGTCGGTGCCATAGCGCAAGAGCCGGTCGCCAATCTCCTGCTCGAGGCGCTGCAGCGCTTGGAATACCGGGGCTACGATAGCGCCGGCATCGCCGCGATTGCCGACGGGCGGATCGACCGCAGGCGCGCCGAGGGCAAGCTCAATCGCCTCGCGACCCTGCTCGACGCTCATCCCTTGGGCGGGACGATCGGGATCGGCCACACCCGCTGGGCGACCCACGGCGCACCGACCGAGGTCAATGCCCATCCGCACCTCGCGGGCGGTGTCGCGGTCGTGCACAACGGCATCATCGAGAATTTCGCGAGCCTGCGCCGTGAGCTCGAGAGCCTGGGCCATACCTTTAAGACCCAGACCGACACGGAGGTGGTGCCACATCTCGTGGCCGAGAATCTGGCCCGGGGCCTGGGCGCCGAGGACGCAGCACGGCAAGCCATTGCGCGATTGGAGGGGGCATTCGGCCTCGTTCTCCTCTTTCAGGAGGCGCCGGACCTGCTCATCGCTGCCCGTTGCGGCAGCCCGCTCGCCGTCGGCTATGGCGACGGCGCCATGTATGTCGGCTCCGATGCCCTGGCCCTGGCCCCGTTGACCGATCGCATCCAGTATCTCGAAGAGAACGATATCGCGTTCATCCGCATCGGTGCTGTGCGGATCGAGGATGCGAGTGGTGCCGTGGTCGAACGGCCGATCAGGCAGACAGCGCTCTCCGGGGCCCTGATCGGCAAGGGCAACCATCGCCATTTCATGGAAAAAGAGATCTTCGAGCAGCCGGCGGTGTTGGGCGACACGCTCCGGTCGTTCGCCGCCGTGGGCGACACCGGCACCGATCACCGCATTGCCCTCGCCGACCTGCCGTTCGAGGCGCAACGGCTCACCCGGCTGACCACGGTGGCCTGTGGCACCGCCTACTACGCCTGCATGGTCGCCAAGTATTGGTTCGAAGGCCTGGCCGGCCTTGCCGTCGAATGCGATATCGCGTCGGAGTTTCGCTATCGTGAGCCGCCGCTGGGCGATGGCACCGCTGGCCTCTTCGTTTCCCAATCGGGCGAGACCGCCGACACGCTCGCCGCGATGCGCTACGTCAAGAGCCTCGGCCGGCCGACCCTCGCCGTCGTCAACGTGCCGGAGAGCTCGCTTGCCAGGGAGGCCGACGGGGTCCTGCGGACGCTCGCCGGGCCCGAGATCGGCGTCGCCTCGACCAAGGCCTTCACCACCCAGCTCGCCACCCTGGCCTGCCTCGCCCTCGGCTGCGCCAAGGCGCGCGGCCGTCTGGCGCCCGAAGAAGAGGGACGCCTGGTCCGCGCCCTCGACGAGGTGCCGGCGCTGATGCTCGAGGTCTTGGAGCACGACGGTGCGATCCGGCGCATCGCCGCCGGCATCATGGAGGCCCGGGACGTGCTCTATATCGGCCGCGGGACCATGTACCCGATTGCCCTCGAGGGAGCCTTGAAGCTCAAGGAGATCAGCTACATCCACGCCGAGGGGTACGCCGCAGGCGAGCTCAAGCATGGCCCGATCGCCCTTATTGACGACACTGTGCCGGTCGTGGTGGTCGCCCCGTCCGACACGCTCTTCGAGAAGACAGCGAGCAACCTGCAGGAGGTGGCGGCACGCGGTGGCCGCATCGTGCTGCTCAGTGACGCAGCCGGTGTCGAAGCCTTGGGCAAGCACGCCGAGCACTGTCTTGTCATGCCCAAGGTCGATCCGTTCGTTGCACCCTTGCTCTACACGGTACCGATCCAGCTCCTCGCCTACCATACGGCCATCCTCAAAGGCACGGATGTCGACCAACCGCGCAACCTCGCCAAATCGGTTACCGTCGAATGAGTCGTTCCCGCGCAACAGAGCCTTCTCCCAATCGCGCTGCGACAGGCGGAGGGAGAGACTTGCTAGTATCCCAGGATTTTACCCGACTTCTCACGCCGCATACCGCACGGCCGGCAGGGAGAAGCAGCGTTTGCTTCGCTCTGGCAGGCGCTGGAGGTGGCGCATGGCCGAACGGATCTTGCTCTTGAGCTGATCCTTGGTCCTGAGCTGCGGCTTTTGCCTCAGCTGCTGCTTGAGATCGTTGTCGAGGTGCTCGTCGGGATTGTGCTCGGGCGCGTCGGCCGGGAGGTAGAAGAGCTCGATCTTTTGGCTGTGGGCGGCGACCCATGCCTTGACCTTCCTGGCGTGATGAACCGTCAGGTTGTCGACGATCAAAAAGATCTTCTGCTTCGCGTCCTTGATCAGGCGGCGCAGGAAGGTGAGGAAGAGGTCGGCATTCAAGGCACCGGCGCAGAGCATGTAGCGCATCGGCCCGCGCTTGCTGACGCCAGAGATCATGCTGCCGCCGAAGCGCCGGGCATGGCAGGTGACCACTGGCGTCTGGCGCTTGAGCGCCCAGCCGCGCCCGGTCTGGTCCTGAAAGTTGACGGCGGTCTCGTCGCCCCGAAAGTGCACCGCTCCCTCGCGTTTCGCGCGGGCAGCGATCGCCGGATAATCCTGCTCGAGCCAGGCCGCGATCGCCGCACGCGCGCGCTCGCGCGCCCACAGCAGCGGCTCTTGCGGGCTCATTCCCCAGCGCCGGAGGTAAAGCTGCACGGTCGACAGCCCCAGACGGATGCCGAGACGCTCCTCGATCAGTTCCAAAACCCCGGGCGCCGTCCAAAGCGCGAACGGCAGCTTCCGCTGCTCCGGCGACGTGTCGGCGATCCAGCCCCTGACCTGGCGGCATGGCACTGCCGTCAACTGCCCCTTGCCGCGCCGCCGCGACACCCGCAGCCCGTCGAGCACGCCGTCCTCGCCCAGGTCGCGCCGGCGCCTGACCCAGAGGTTCACCGTCTGCCGCTGCACGCCCACGAGCCGCGCCCTGGCTCAGCGCGTCGTGCTCGACCAGCCACAAAGCCCGCCACCGCATCACCTCCTGCGCCGCCCGGCCGATGCTCCGAAAGTCCTCGTGCTCCATGCCAACGGCATAGCACCGGCACCTCTAAAGATCAGGTACAATATGGGATATCAATAGCTAAAAATGGATTCCGATTATCCACTATCCTCAGCCGACGATAACGACCCGCTACGGCCGCGGCTTGGCCTGGAGTGCGGCCCACATCAACCTTTCGGTCATGGTGTCGAGCTGGTAGCGACGGTTGAAGCGCCAGGCGAAGTTGGCGAGGTAGCGCTGCGCGTGCTTCTGGCCGACGTGGTGGCAGGTGCCGGCGAGTGCGGTCTCGAGTTGCCGAGCGTGGTGTCGACCCAATTGAACGATGGCCACTGCGCTGTTTTCTTCCCGCTGCCAGTTGCCATCGGGAAGTGGTCGCAGCCCGCCGCGGTGACCGCCTGCCAGCAGGTCAGCCCATCGCTGACGACGTTACTACCAGCGGCGAAGCTGGATTGGGCGAGCTTGGCGATCTCTCATTTGCGGAACCCTTTGACGACTTGCAGCTTCAGGCGCTTCGGCTTCCGATCGTGGGTCGTCTCGAGCACGGCCACGAACGGCGTCTTGCCGGCCGCACCGCGGCCGCGCTTGCCGCCACTGCGCACCCCGCCCAGAGACGCGTCCCTCGTGGGGCTGCGGGGACCCCACGGCCCCGCTGGGCGCTCGATCCTGCCGTTCATCTTCGGCTCGCCGGCGTCGCGCTCTGCCATGAAAGGCCAGCAGGCCTTTCATCCGATCTCCGGAGGAGACGCGGTCAGCAGGCCCTGGCGGGGCACTCATCAGCTTCTGCTTCATCAGCCAGGCCGTCGGCTGGCGCACCCCCAGTCGTCGCGCCAACTCGATCGAGCTGATCCCGCCCTTGGCCTGCGTCAACTCGTAGATCGCGCGAAACCACGTGGTCAGCGGCAGCTTCGTGCTGTGGAAGATGGTGCCCGCGGTAAACCCCGTCTGATGCTTGCAGGCGTTGCACTGGATCTGCTTGCGGCTCTTCATCCGCGAATGCTTTCGGCAACCACACCGCTCGCCGGTGAAGCCACGACCCCAGCGCATCTCGAACAGCACCGCCAGGCACTGCTCTTCCGTCCCGAACCGCGCCCGAAAACCCGGCTCGCTCAGCCCCCGCACCTTGGCCGCCAGTTTCATGCCCATGCCCGCCTCCAAACGATCGCAACCGCCTGGGCTGGCTCGCACATCCCAGGCCGAAAATCATGGATAATCAGAAAAATGGATAGGGAAACTTGTTGACGGCACAGAAAATTTGCGAACTATCGAAGATGATGGAGGAGGTCAAGGGACAGATCCACCATGGCAAGGCAATCGCATTGGCCCGCGGCGAGCAGCTCGAGCAGGAACGCATCGTCCCAGGCGGCGCGCTTGCTCTTGCCTCGCGTCGAGCCCTTGTCCTGCTTGACACGAATGATATTGAGCGCGAAGCGGCGCAATCGGGCGAGATTTTCCGGTCCGTCGGCCTTGCGGGCGCGGGACGGGTCCTCGTCCATGACGACGTCGAGGACCCGGTGCAGGCGGTTCTCGACGTGCCAGTGGGTGCGGGCGACGTCGAGGAAGCGCGCGGCGGAGAGTGGCTTGGAGAGGATGTAGTAGCGGCAGGCGGTGATCGCCTTGCCGTCGATCTCGCGCGTGGCCTCGACCTTGCCGACGGCAGCCAGCCCGGCAAAGCCGTGCCGCTCGGCGAGCCGGGCCACGTCGTGGACGACCGCGGCGCGGCGGGTCTCGATCCGGCCGTGGTCGCCGTCGACCGTCTGCGCGGTGTCGTCGAGCACGGCCTCGGGGTCGTCGAGCAGCAGTCGGATGTCCTCGAAAAGCGTCTTCTGGTTGCCCTTGACGGCCAGCACATCGTCGCCGCCGCGTTCGAGAATCGCTTCTGCGGTTGCCTTTTGGCAATGCATCGCATCGGCGGTCACGATGCAGCCGTCCAGCGTCAGGAGCGCCAAGAGCTCGGGCAAGGCGGTGATTTCGTTCGACGTGCCATCGACCTTGCGCTGCCCCAGCGCCAGTCGCGTGTCGCAGGCGAAGGCGCTGATCAAGTGCAACGGACCTGGGCCACCCTGCCGATCGACGGAGCGGCGCGCGCTCTTGCCGTCGACCGCGACCACGCCCTGAACGCGCTCGGCGAGCGCTGCCACGTAGCGGGCAAAGCACGCCTCGAAGGCCGCGGGATCGAGCAGCCGGAACACCCGCGAGAACGTGTCGTGGCTCGGAATGCCGCCCGGCAGCCGCAAGAAACGGCGCAGCAGCGCCTCCTTCGAGCGGCCGAGCAGCGCCATGTCGACACAAGTCTCCGCACCGCTGACCATCGCCAAAAGCGCCAGCATCACGATCTCGTCCAACTCGTGCCGCTGCGCATTGCCCCGGCGCGGGTCCAGCAGTTCCGCAAAACACGCCCGAAAACCCTCCATGCCGCTCCCCCCAGAAGACTTAAACGGCGGCAGTCGAGCATAATTTAACACAAAAAGATTCTACATTTTTCTTGTGCGATTCCCTTGCCACCATGGCTCGGCTGCGCGAGCTGAGCTTCGATTGGCGGCGAAAGCGGGCGAGAAAGTGTCGGATAGTGCTCTTGTCTTGCTCGATCTCGAAGGTCAGTTCGTTTCCGTTGAAGAGTTGCGCCGGCGGGATGCATCGATTGTACCCGTCCCGGTCGTCGGTCAGGAAGACCCGGCCCTCTATGCCGGTATTGGCGAGGAACTGCCTGCAGGTCGGATCGTCACGCTGACCCAGAACCCAGGCCCCCCAGCGAGCATCGGGGGTTCGCCCCTGGAGCGGATCGAAAGCTCTCCAGACCCGACATTTCTTTCTGCCGGTTTCAATCGACGAAGCGCCGCATCTCGCCCTGCTGCGCGATCTCTACCTCGGCCGGGGTCGCAGGATTCGGCAGCGCCGTGGCCTCCCTGGGGATCCATTTGAAAACAGCCACTTCGCTGCCGCCGAACCGTCGTGCGGGCATGCCGTACCGGGCGTTTCCCATGGCGCAGGGCAGCGCCGCCAAGGCCTTGATCGCCGCCGACTTGCCGCGCCTCGGCGTGTCGGTGACGTTGCAGCCGCAATCGCAACAACGGTAGCGATGGTGGCCCAATCGCTGGCGCGACGCGACCCACGTGAAGGTCCGGGAAGGCCGCCGCATCGTCAGCCGTGCCGTGCCAATCGCCGTGGCTGTGAACGATGGCGGCACGCGCCCGTCGCGGGCTCTTGACCGCGTCTCTTGCGCAGAGCGGATCGAGGACCTGCTGGTCTTCGATGATGCTGGGCGTGGCTACCGGCCCGTCCGCAGCCGAGACGTTCTTGACCGACTTCCTGCGGTCTCTCGCCGATCGCGGCCGGCGCGGCGTGCAAATGACCATCGCCGACGACCACAAGGGTCTGCGCGCCGCCGCCCGCCGGGTGTTCAACGCTACGCACCAGCGCTGCCGCATTCACTGGATGCGCAACGCGCTCGCCCATGCGCCGACGAAGCAGCGCATGGCGGTTGCGGCGATGCTGAAGACGATCTTCGCCCAGGAAACGAAGGCCGATGCCGAAACCCAGTGGGAGGCTGCGGCCGACGCGCTGCGCGAGAAGCAGCCCAAGCTCGGCGCCCTGATGGACGCCTCTCGCGATGACGTGCGCGCCGACATGTCCTTCCCACGCGAGCCCCTCCGCGGCCTCCTGGCCGCGTCTCCTGCAAAGTTCGGATCAATGGCCTCCGGGCCATTGATGGGCCCAGACCGCCTCCACGACTCCGCTTGAGCGCGTCAACCGTGAGGTCGAGCGGCGCGCTGACGTCATCGGCATCTTTCCCAACGACGACGCCATTGGGCGCCTCGTCGACGCGCTGATGCTCGAGACCAACCGTGAATGGGCCTTGGCGCGACGCTACATGAGCCTTCAAACAGTTGCCCGCATCACCGACAGTCCAACCGTCAAGCTCGCGCCGTCTCCGCCTGATCAGCCTCGCACCGCTCCGAAGTTCGCCGCTCACTCACCATGCCGCCGGACGCGACCCTGTGCGGGGCTGTGCGGACGCCGCAACTCATTGGGCAGCGCCAAGCGTCTCGATGCAGATCGCTGTCCAGCCGGGCGTGGTCAGGCCGTCGTGCAGCCAGGCGGAGAGCGAGCAGGCCGACATCCCGACCCGCTCGAGCGGCAGCCCGAATCGTCCCGGGGGATCGTGCAAAGCCCCGGGGCTCGCTTTCGGTCCGCAACTCCTTCACGATCGTCAGGTTACACCAGCCATCGACCACGCAGATCGCGGTCTCTTTCACCGATCCGTCCAGTCCGGGAGAGGACGTCGAGGAAGCTCCTCGGCGATGCTCGTGGCGGCTCACACCGACGACGTTTCGACATTTCGAACGGAGCAGTCGCCCTCGAGGCTTTGGCGACAGCCCAATCAGGCCATCTGTTCCAAGAGTGTGCGCAGCATGTCACCGATGAGCGCCGGCGAGGCGTTGGGCGCAAGCCGGCGGGAGGGGGCGTGGCAGTGTCGCCTGCGTCGTCGTTGGTCGAGCAACCTCCCACACCTGCTCACTACCAAGCGCATGGAGTGCCTCGGAGGGTTCTCGGGTGGACTCCAAGGGCCAAGTGTCAGCAGTATTGCCCGGGCATCGAGGGTACCCACCCGACAAGATCAGCCGGGAAGCGCCCCGCCGCCCGTCTTGGTGGTCGACTTCTCGAGGTGCGATTCCCATTTGACCAACAAGGCTCATAACGCGGCGCAAGCGCGGTTTCCGCTCGCCTACGCTCACTCCAGCCGCTCTAGTTCCTTGTTCTAGCGCATTTCCCAAGTACCGGCTGGTTCGAGCCGGCTTGAAAACGCTCTAGGCCAAGCGTCGCCGGCGGCGGCTGTGGCGCGCAAGGTCGGTCGGTTCGCGCGACCTCGAAATCAGGCAGCGGCCTGGGTCTCGCGGGCTGGGATCAGCAACTTCGCCTCGCCGAGCAGCACGTCCTTGCCGGCGACCTGGCAGATGGTGTCCATGGTCACCCGACGTTTCTCGGCGTCGATCTCCCGGACCGTGACGATCGCGCGCACGGTCTCGCCGGCGCGGACCGGTGCCAGGAATTTCATCGTCTGGGCCAGATAGACACAGCCGGCGCCGGGCAGCTTGGTGCCGAGGGCCGTGGAGATCAGGCTCGCGGTCAGCATCCCGTGGGCGATCCGGCCCTTGAACGGCGTGCCACCGGCGAATTCCTCGTTGAGGTGGACCGGATTGGTATCGCCCGAGACGCCGGCGAACATCAAGATATCGGCGTCGGTGATGGTCTTTGCGAAGGATGCGCTCATCCCGATCTGGAGGTCTTCGAGCGCATAGCCATAGTCGGACATCGAGCAGCTCCTCATATCGACCCAAGTCGCCCTGGCCTCGAGGACCCAGGCGCCGGCGCGGCCGTTTTGGCAGATCGCCATGCTTGCACAGCAGCATGCCGTTCGTATTGCGCTGCATCAAGAGGCAATCCGTCCACCGGCCGATTGGAGTAGAGCAGGCAGGGCTTAAGAAAGCGTTGACGACGCCGCTTGGAGCACACAAGTCGTGTGGCGTTGGGCAAGGAGACGAGATGCAGGCGCTCGAAGCAATCTTGACGCGCGTGACGGTGCCGCCCGTCAAAATGCGCGGGCCCGGGCCATCGGATGCGGCGCTCTGTCGCATGCTGGAGGCGGCAGCCGCGGCCCCCGATCACGGCAAGCTTCACCCCTGGCGCTTCCTGCTGGTGCGGGAGCAGGGTCGGGCGCGGCTCGGCGAGCTGTTCGCCGCGGGTCTCCTTGCCGAGCGCCCGGCGACGAGCCTTGCCGAGCTCGAGAAGCAGCGAGCGGCACCGCTACGCGCGCCCCTGCTCATCGTTGCCATCGCCCGCATCGATCCGGAACACCCCAAGATCCCGGCCTGGGAACAACAGGCCTCGGCCGCTTGTGCGGTGCACAACCTCCTGCTGGCGGCGCATGCCCAGGGTTTTGCCGGCAAGTGGGCCACGGGTGCGACTGCAGCATCGCCGGTCGTGCGCCACGGGCTCGGCCTTGCCGATGGCGAAACCATCACTGGTATTCTCTATATCGGCACCGCCGTCGAGCCGCAGCCGGTGCCACCTCGGCCCACCCCCGCCTCGATTGCCGCACCATGGCCCTGAGATTGCTCGCTGCCGCCGCCGTCTCCTTGCTGCTCGTCGGCTGCGAAACGGGGCCCACGCTCGAGCAAATGCAGGTCATGGACACGGCCGCTTGCGACGCCGCCGGTTTCGCGCCCGGCAGCGACGCGCATGGACTCTGTCTGCTGCTGCAATCGACCAATCGCAGGCTCGAGGCGGTCGAACGCCGGCTGAACTTCATCGAGCTCGACGTCCGCAACTTCGGCCGTTCCCGCTACTGCCTGGACCGCCGTTGCTGAGTCGGCCGATCGGGTGCTTTCCGCACCTGATGACGAGCCGCGGCCAAAATGCCAGGTCGCCTGCTGCATAGCCGGGCGTGCACCCGGTCCGCCAAGGCCGAAACGTGTGACCGCCGAGGTAGCGGCGTTGCGCCATAGACGCCATGAGGCGCACGGCGCGGCGGCGGGCGCGCTGGCCTCTCGGCCAGGGCTAGACCTAGGCTCGAAGGTCGAGGCGACCGCCATTTCGCTGTCGCTGCTGCAAGTCGCCGCCTCGGAATGATCGTGTTGGGTGGGGGCGTGCCGGTTGCGGAAGGGGGCGGGCGGCCGTCGCTACGGTACACCGAGCCTGGCGCGGCCCGATCGGGCGAGGGAAGTCGGTCGAAAGCGGCCGAGTCGTGTACTGTCGGTCGATCAGCGCCGCTTTTCGGCGCTGGCCTCGGCCAAATCCGTGAAAACCATCGAGCGGCTCGTTGTCCCGAGGGCGGGCCAGAGAACCAAGCCCAGTTCGATGCGGGCGTCACGGATCGGCGGATGGTAGCGCGCGAATCCGTATGCCGTTGCCAATGCGCGAGCGGCGCCGTGCTCGCGCTCGGCCAGCGCCTCGGCCAACGCCAGGTGGTACCAGGCAAAGTGATCCGCCGGTGCTCGGGCAAGCGCTGCACGCACCGCCTGCGCTGCGGCCTCGACCGCGTCGCGCTTCTCGGCGGAATTGCGCCCCTCGTCCCGCGCTCGACGCAGATGCGCCTGGCCGAGCTCGCGTCGCGCCCGGTTGTTCTCAAGTGCTGCCAAAGCCTCGCGACGCGAGGAGAAGGCCCGCTCGAGCCCGGCCTCGGTAAGCGGTCGGCCCGCCTCGATTGCCTCAAGCGCGAGGTTGCCCTGCAGTGCCCTGGCATGGTGGAGCAGCGCCGGCCATGCCGATGCCGCCAGCAGCAGAAAGAACCCGGCAAGGGCGATGGCAGCGCGGCGGTCACCGGCCGGCAGCCCGCGTGCGCCCCATCGCCCTCGGCGCTTACGGTCCGCCGCGCCGCCGGCGGTTCGGGTCGGCAAGGCCGGTTGTCAGTTTGGACTTACTGTGCCGCCGGCACCGGTGGTGGAGCCGTCGCCACCGCCACCACCGGCGCTGGAAATCCTATTGTTGGTGACTGTCATGCCGCCGGAATTCGGGCCGCCGCCGGCGCCGCCATTGCCGAACTGGTTGCTCGCGACATTGCCGACCGACGCCGTGGTGGGGACTGCCATGACCGCCCCGCGCACCGCATTCTGGTTCGCAGTGTCGATCAAGGGTGAGGTCGAGGCGGCAACGAAGGCATCGAACACCGTGCCACCCGCGAGGCCTGTCGGATCGGTCGCCGCCGGGGCCGAGGCTTCGGCAAAGATCGCCGAGAGCAGCGTCGGCGAACCCTGCGCCTGAACGAGCACGGCTTCGGCCGCGGTCTCGCCGGCCGTTGCGGCATCGACACCTTCAATTGCGCCAGCCGCCGCGAGCTCCTGCGCCGCAACGACCAGGGTCTGGGCGAACTTGGCCTTGAACTGGTCGGTGACGCCGAGATCGAGCAGGATGCCGGCGAGCTCGTCGACGGCCGCGTTGAGGGATTGGTCCGCCACGAGGTTCTGCAGCACTGCCGTCACGGCCGCCTGCATGGCCGACGGGCTGATCGTCGAGGCACTGGCAAGGTTGGCACGGTCGTCTTCAGTGATGGCCAGTGCCGCCGTCGAAAAGCCGACCGGCAGCGCCAAGCCCGCAGCCAGGGAGAGCGCCAGGAGGGTGTGTCGTCGCATGATGAGCCTCGCTCGAACGGGTTGGTGATCGCTTCCGTTGCGCACGGATAGCACTCGAAAGCCTAAAAATCTACCAAAAGGCGAACAACATTCGAGTGAGTTCGCCATTCGAAGCGATTCTAGACCAAGATTCTTAAGAATCACCTAACGCTCGTCACCAACGCGCCTGGCGATCCGCAAGCCGCCCGACCGGCCCGATGCTCGACCGTCGCGGATTTGCCCAAGGCCGCCAGATGCGCTAACCACCGCCGTCCATCGGCTGGCGTGTTTGCCGCCGCTCCACGATCGATCATGAAGGGAATGACCGCATGCGGGCTAGCGGCCGCGCTGCCGACGAGTTGCGCGAGATCGTGCTGGAGCCAGGCTGGAGTCCCTACGCCGAGGGCTCGTGTCTGGTGAAGTTCGGCAACACTCATGTTCTCTGCTGTGCCACGGTCGAGGAGAGGGTGCCGCCCTTCATGCGCAACAAGGGGCGCGGTTGGGTCACCGCCGAGTATGGCATGCTGCCACGGTCGACGCACAGCCGGTCGGCACGCGAGGCGGCGCGCGGCAAGCAGAGCGGGCGGACGATGGAGATCCAGCGGCTGATCGGCCGGAGTCTGCGGGCCATCACCGATCTCGAGGCCATGGGCGAACGGCAGATCGTCGTCGATTGCGACGTCTTGCAGGCGGATGGCGGCACCCGGACGGCGGCCATCACCGGTGCCTATGTGGCGCTGCACCAGGCACTTTCGGGCCTCGTCGAGAAGGCGCTGATCCCGGTCCTGCCGCTGACCGACGAGGTGGCGGCCATCTCCTGCGGGATCGTCGGCGGGCAGGCCCTGCTCGATCTCGACTATGCCGAGGACAGCACGGCCGAGGCCGATGCCAATTTCGTCCTGTCCGGGCATGCCGGGATCGTCGAGGTGCAGCTGACGGCCGAGGAGCGGCCGGTGACGGCCGAGGAGTTCGCGGTCCTGGACGCGCTCGCGGTGCGCGGCATCCGCGAACTCGTCGAGCGGCAGCGCGCGGCGGTCATGGCTGCCCGGTCCCGGTCCCGATGACGAGGCGCCTTTCCGGCGAGACGCTGGTGCTCGGCTCGCACAACCCCAAGAAGCTGAAGGAGCTGGCGGGCCTCCTCGCCGGCAGCGGTATCCAGGTGCGCTCGGCGACAGATTTGCGCCTCGAGGAACCGGACGAGACGGCCGCGGATTTTCGCGGCAACGCCACGCTCAAGGCACAGGCGGCGGCGGTGGCCACCGGTCTGCCGAGCCTCGCCGATGACAGCGGCCTCGTGGTGCACGGCCTCGACGGCGCCCCCGGCGTCCATTCGGCGCGCTGGGCCGGCCCGGACCAGGATTATCCGGCGGCGATGGCGCGGATCCGCGACGCGCTGGCGGCCCGCTTCGGCAGCTTTGCCGCGGCCGACCAGCGGGCGGCGTTCTTCTCCGTGATCTGCCTCGCCTGGCCGGATGGCGGTTGTGCCTATTTCGAGGGTCGGGTCGACGGCACGCTGGTCGAAACACCGCGCGGTGCCGGCGGCTTCGGCTACGATCCGATGTTCGTGCCCGAGGGCGAAACCCGCACGATGGCCGAGCTCACCGCCGAGGAGAAGGACAGGCTGAGCCATCGCGGCAAAGCGATGCGGGCCTTCGCCGCGGCCTGCCTGCCCGCGCCCTAGCCAGCCCTTGCCCTGCCGGCCCCGTTGACCATATACGATCCGTCACCGAGTGGGGCCGTAGCTCAACTGGGAGAGCGCCTGCTTTGCAAGCAGGAGGTCGTCGGTTCGATCCCGATCGGCTCCACCATTTCTTTCGGCGTCAGCGTCAGGCGGCGGTGACCGGTGCCCTGGTGAGGGCGCGGAAGTCGTCGACCAGCCGGCCGGTGACCGGGCCCACCTGGAAATGCCTGTCGTCGATCGCCCGCACTGGCGTCACCTCGGCGGCGGTGCCAGTGACGAAGATTTCCTGCGCCTGGTCGATCTCCTCGGGCATGATGTGCCGCTCGATCACCTCGAAGCCGCGCTTTTTGGCGAGCTCGATCACCGTGCGCCGGGTGATGCCGTCGAGAAAGCAGTCCGGGGTCGGGGTGTGGATGGCGCCGTCGATGACCAGGAAGAGATTGGCGCCGGTGGTCTCGGCGAGATAGCCGCGGTAGTCGAGCATCAGCGCATCGCCGAAGCCCTTGGCCTCGGCCGCGTGCTTGGAGATCGTGCAGATCATGTAGAGCCCGGCGGCCTTGCTCTTGACCGGGGCGGTATGCGGTGCCGGCCGCTGATAGAGCGCACGGGTAAGCGTGAGGTCGCTGTAATAGGCACCCCATTCCCAGCTCGCGATCGCGACGTTGATCCTGGATTTCTGCGCCGAGACCCCCATCTGCTCGGAGCCCCGCCAGGCGACCGGCCGGACGTAGCAGTCGGCGGCACCGTTCTCGGCGATGACCGCCTTGGTCGCCTCGTCCAGCTCGGCTGCCGTGTAGGGGATGTCGAAGCCCAGGATCCTGCCGCTGTCGATCAGCCGCTGGCTGTGCTCGGTGAGCTTGAAGACCTTGCCGCCATAGGCCCGCTCGCCCTCGAACACGCAGGACGCGTAATGCAGGCCGTGGGTCAGCACATGCAGAGTCGCGTCCCGCCAGGCCACCATCTCGCCGTTCAGCCAAATAGCGCCGTCGCGCGCGTCGAAAGGGATGATCTCCGCCATGGTCCAGGCTTTCGTCTCGACCTTCCCACTTGAAAATGCAGGTTTTTTCAGGGAAAGTCGGGGGCTTTCAGGGGTTGTGATCGCTATCACCGGGCCCCATAAGTGTCAATGCGAGGACCGTCGCCCGAGGCCGCGCATCGCTGCATGGCAGGCCTGCCCGAACGGTGGCCCGACGGCGTCAACCTCGGCAGGCGGCTCGGCCGGTGCTGGCGATTTGGCATGGATGCGATGATACAGGCGCAGCGTACGCAGAACCCGCTCTTCCTGCGCGATAGCGAGCTGGAGCGCAGCCTCGCCTTGCTCACGCTCTTGCAGCTCGAGCTCGAGGCTGCGATCGGCCCGCTGCTCGAGCGCCAGGGCATCGAGCCCGCGGATGCCTTGCTGCTCGCCCGGATCGACCAGACGGCAGCCCAGGGCGAGCCCGCGACCGCGGCCGAGCTCGCGGGCTTTCTCGGCTGGACCAAGCAGCGCATGTCGCGGCGGCTGGCCGGGCTGCTCGATCGCGGCCTGGTCGAGCGGCGGCCGTCGCCCGCCGACCGGCGCAAGCAGCAGGTGCTGCCGACCGGCCAGGCCAGCCAGCAGGTGGCGGCGTTCAAGGGCCTGCAGAAGCGGCATCTCAGGCGGATCTTCCGCCGGGCGGGGCCGGCCGAGGTCGCGGGCTTCCAGAACGTGCTGGCCGTGGCAGCGCAGCATGCCGGGCGGGCTCGGCAAATGCCGCTGCCGGGTGGCCCTGCGACCGAGCTGTCGGCAACGAGCGCGCGTGGCGGCACGCCGGCGTCGGTCGATGTGCTGATCGGCGGTGAGCGGTGAGCGAGCCCGCCCATCTCCTGGTGGTCGACGACGACGAGCGGCTCCTCGCCCTGCTGCAGCGCTTCTTGAGCCGCAGCGGCCATCTGGTCAGCGTGGCGGCGGATGCCGAGGCGGCCAGGCAGAAGCTCGAGGGGCTCGACTTCGATCTGCTCGTCCTCGACGT
The DNA here is from genome assembly GCA_036796215.1 of Geminicoccaceae bacterium. Taxonomy (GTDB): domain Bacteria; phylum Pseudomonadota; class Alphaproteobacteria; order Geminicoccales; family Geminicoccaceae; genus SLRI01. Next base: position 11,843 of record DAIRDJ010000012.1, on the reverse strand, counting down.
GATGCTGCCGGGGCAGAGCGGCATCGAGCTCACCACCGAGCTGCGCCGGACCCGTGACCTGCCGATCCTGCTGCTCACCGCCAAGGGCGAGGGCCGGGATCGGATCGCCGGGCTCGAGGCGGGTGCCGACGACTACCTGGTCAAGCCGTTCGAGCCGCGTGAGCTGCTCCTGCGCATCGCCACGATCCTCCGCCGCACGCGCCCGCAGGCGACGGCCGCGGCACCGCCGCAGGTACTGCACTTCGGCCCGTTCAGCTTCGATCTCTCGACCCTGGAGCTCACCCGTGGCGAGGGCGAGGTGGTGCATTTGACCTCGGGCGAGCTCGCTTTGCTCCGCACCCTGGCCGAACGCGCCGGAGCATCGATCAGCCGTGCGGAACTCGGCGAGCTCTCGAACATCAAGGGCAACGACCGGGCGGTCGATGTGCAAATGCTGCGGCTCAGGCGCAAGCTCGAGGATGACCCGCGTCAGCCCCGCCATCTCTTGACGATTCGCGGCGAGGGCTACGCCTTGCGGACGGGGCGGTGACCGCGGATGCGCCGAGAAGCGAACGAGCTCGGGCCGATCGGCCGCTTTCTCAACCGCACCATCGTGCCGCCGTCGCTGCTCTGGCGCTCGATCCTGATCGTCGTCCTGCCGCTCTTGATCCTGCAGGTCGTCCTGACGGTCATCTTCTACAACCGCCACTGGGACGCGGTGACCCGCTGGCTCGCCACCGGCGTCGCCGGCGAGGTGGCGCTCGCGGTCGAACTCCTGGACGAGGCCGAGACCGCCGAGGCGCGGCGTCTCGTCCTCGCCCGGTTTCGCGAATTCCATGATCTCAGGCTGTCGCTCGAGCCTGGCGGCGAGCTGGCGGCGGCCGTCGAGCGCGCCGGCATCGACACCCGCAGGCTCAGCCACATCGACAACAAGGTGCTGCAGGGCTTCAAAGAACGGCTGGACAAGCCCTTTGCGATCGATCTCCGCTCGGAGATGCCGGGCTTTGTCGTGGCCTATGTCCAGCTCGACGCCGGCCTCCTGCGGGTGCTCGCCCCGGCCAATCGGGTGACGGCGACCACGACGCGGCTGCTGCTCTACTGGATGGTCGGTGCGTCGCTCGTGCTGATTGCCGTTGCGGTCTACTATGTGCGGCTGCAGGTGCGGCCGATCGGCGAGCTGGCCCGGGCGGTCGAGAGCTTCGGCCGCGGCGAGGACGTGGGCGACTTCCGCCCATACGGCCCGAGCGAGATCAGACGCGCCGCTGCCGCCTTCAATGTGATGCGCGAGCGCATTATCCGTCATATGGGGCAGCGCACCGATATGCTGGCAGCGATCAGCCACGATCTGCGAACACCGCTCACCCGGATGCGCCTCGAGCTCGAGATGCTGGGCTCGGACGACCCGATGGCGCGCGAGCTCGAGGCGGATGTCGACGACCTGATCCAGCTGGTCGACACCTATCTCGCCTTCGCCCGCGGCGAGGAGGGCGAGACGGCGGAGCTCGTCCCGCTCGCCCCCCTGCTCGAGCAGATGGCCCAGCGCGCCCAGCGGGCGGGGGCCACGACCGAGCTCGAGGTCGCGGGTGGCATCGCGACGACACTTCGCCCGCTCGCCATCCGCCGCTGTCTCGCCAATCTCGTCGACAATGCCGCGCGCTATGGCAAGTGGGTCAAGATCGCAGCGAAGCGGACCGCGCGCGACGTCATGATCACCATCGAGGACGACGGCCCCGGCATCCCCGAGGCGCTGCGCGAGGCGGTCTTCCAGCCGTTCTATCGGATCGACGTCGCCCGGCGGCGGCAGACCGGCGGCACCGGCCTCGGCTTGAGCATCGCCCGCGACATCGTGCTCGGCCATGGCGGTGATCTGAGGTTCGAGACGGGCAGCAAGGGCGGGGCAAGGGCCGTGCTGCGGCTGCCGGCATGACCGGACGGGGTCGCAGCGATCCTAGTGCGCGTCGGCCGGGCGCATGTCGTGCTTGCGGATGACGGCCATGGCCAGGTCGCGGGTCGGGGCTACGGCCAAAGGTGTGCCATCGGCGGCGAAGATGCCATAGCAGACCTCGCCCTCGTCGCTGATGGGCAGGACATAGGCGACATCGGCCACGAGTGCCAACCAGTGCTCTTGCGTGACGAGCCGCGGTGGGGCATCCGAGTCGGGCAAGGGATCCATGGCTTCGCTCTCCGCGCGATCGATCGTCAGGAGCGGAGCATAGGCCGGGGCATGTAAAGATGGAGTTAACGCGAACGCCACTGCAGGCGGCATCGCCGGAGCTGGTTCTGGCCTCGCGCAGCACCGCACGGGCGGCCATGCTGCGCGCCGCCGGCCTCGCCTTCACCGTGCGGCCGGCGCCGATCGACGAGGAGGCGTTGCGCGCGGGCCTGTTTGCCGAGAAGGCGACCCTCGCCGACGCCGCGACGGCGATCGCCGAGGTCAAGGCACAGCACGTGGCGGCACGTCTGCCTGGGGACGTCATCGTCATCGGCGCCGACCAGCTCATGGAGCACGAGGGTCTCTGGCTGGAGAAGGCTCCCGACCGGGCCGCCGCCCGGGTCCGGCTCGAAGCACTCGCCGGCACGACCCACCAGCTGGTCGCGGCAGCAGTGGCATTTCGCGGTGGTGCCCGCATCTGGCACCATGTGGGTGCTGCCCAGGTCACGATGCGGCGCGCCTCACCCGCGGCGCTCGACGCCTATCTCGACGCTGCCGGCGGGGCCGCACTCCGCTCGGTGGGCTGTTACGAGCTCGAAGGCCTGGGTGCCCAGCTGATCGCCGCGGTGCGCGGCGACCACTTCAGCGTCCTCGGCCTGCCGCTCTTGCCGCTCTTGCAGTTCCTCCGCGACCAGCGCGTGCTCTTGCGGTGAGCCTGCTCGTCATCGGACTCACCGGCGGGATCGCCACCGGCAAGAGCCGGGCGGCCCGATTGTTCTTGGGTTTCGGCGTGCCGGTCTTCGATGCCGATGCCGCCGTGCACGCGCTCTTCGCCGTGGGCTCGCCCATGGTGGCCGAGGTCGAGTCCGCCTTTCCTGGCACGGTCGATGCAACGGGCAGCATCGATCGCCGGGCCCTCGGTGGCCGCGTCTTCGGTGATCCGGTCGCCCTTCGGCGGCTCGAGGCGATCGTCCACCCGGTCGTGCGCGCGGCGGAGCGGCGCTTCCTCCAGCACGTGGCGCGTCACGGCTTCGCCATGGCCGTGCTCGATGTGCCGCTCCTGTTCGAGACCGGCGGCGAGCGGCTGGTCGACTGCGTGGTCGCGGTCGATGTCCGGCCCGAGCTGCAGGCAGCGCGGGCGCTGCGTCGCCCGGGGATGACGCAGGCGAGGCTCGCTGCGATAAGGCGTCAGCAGCTGCCGGGGGCGGAGAAGCGCCGCCGCGCCGATTTCGTCCTGCCCGCGGGCTACGATCGCGGCGCCAGTGCGGCTGGCGTCAGGCGGATTTTGGGCCGGCTCGATCGTTGGCCGCGGCGCGCCTGGCCCGCCGCCTGGCTGCGGCATTGAAGCGAGGGAATGGATGCGCGAGATCGTGCTGGACACCGAGACCACCGGGCTCGATCCCGCCCAGGGTCATCGGATCGTCGAGATCGGGGCGATCGAGCTCCTCCACCATGTGCCGACCGGCCGGCACTATCACCAGTACGTCAATCCCGAGCGCGACATGCCGGACGACGCCTTTCGCGTGCACGGGCTCGGCACCGATTTCTTGCAGGATTTCCCGGTCTTCGCGGCCGTCGTCGACGGGTTCCTCGCGTTCATCGCCGATAGTCCGCTGGTGATCCACAATGCGCGCTTCGATCTGCGCTTTCTCAATGCGGAGCTGCAGCTGGCCGGCCGGTCGCTGCTGCCGCTTGCGCGGGCCATCGACACCCTGCCCATGGCACAGCGCAAGTTTCCGGGCTCGCCGGCCAGTCTCGATGCGCTCTGCCGGCGCTTCAATGTCGACGGCTCGGCCCGCAAGCTGCACGGGGCACTCCTCGACAGCGAGCTCCTGGCCGAGGTCTATCTGCACCTCAAGGGTGGCCGCCAGGTCGATCTCGGCCTCGCCGTGCAGCGAACCGGCGGCCGCGATCGGCGCGCCGGCGAGATGCCACGCCGGCCGCCACGTCAGTTCAGCGTGCCGGCGGACGAGCTCGAGGCGCACGCCGCCTTCATCGCCGGCCTGAAGGACCCGATCTGGCACCGCTGACGGCTCCTTTCCAGCTCCGCCGAAGCTGCGACCGGTAAGCGCTTTGCGCCCCGCCGAGCGGTCGACTAGAACGGCGCGACGCAGAGAAAAGCGGGCTGGAGGGAACGGCCGTGGCCAAAATCGAGGTACAAAACCCGATCGTCGAGATCGACGGCGACGAGATGACCCGGATCATCTGGCAGATGATCAAGGACAAGCTCATCCTGCCGTACCTGGATATCGAGCTCCTCTACTACGATCTCGGCATCGAGCATCGGGATGCCACGGACGACCAGGTGACGATCGATGCGGCCGAGGCGATCAAGAAGCACAATGTCGGTGTCAAGTGTGCCACGATCACCCCGGACGAGGCCCGCGTCGAGGAGTTCGGCCTGAAGAAGATGTGGCGCTCACCCAACGGCACGATCCGCAACATCCTGGGCGGCACGGTCTTTCGCGAGCCGATCATCTGCCAGAACGTGCCGCGGCTGGTGCCCGGCTGGACCCAGCCGATCGTCATCGGCCGTCACGCCTTCGGCGACCAGTACCGGGCCACCGACTTCAAGGTTCCGGGCAAGGGCCGGCTCACCATGCGCTTCGAGCCCGAGGATGGGGCCGCGGCCACGGAATACGAGATCTTCCAGTTCCCGGGCGCCGGTGTCGCCATGGGCATGTACAATCTCGACGACAGCATCCGCGACTTTGCCTGGGCCTGCATGAACTACGGCCTGATGCGCCGCTGGCCGGTCTACCTCTCGACCAAGAACACCATCCTCAAGGCCTATGACGGCCGCTTCAAGGACCTCTTCGAGGAGGTGTTCGAGGCCGAGTTCAAGGACACGTTCGCCGAGGCCGGGATCACCTACGAGCACCGGCTGATCGACGACATGGTGGCGTGCGCGATGAAGTGGAGCGGCGCCTTCGTCTGGGCCTGCAAGAACTACGACGGCGACGTCCAGTCCGACACGGTGGCGCAAGGGTTCGGCTCGCTCGGCCTGATGACCTCCGTGCTGATGACCCCGGACGGCAAGACGGTCGAGGCGGAAGCGGCGCACGGCACCGTTACCCGGCACTATCGCCAGCACCAGGCGGGCAAGGCCACCTCGACCAACCCGATCGCCTCGATCTTCGCCTGGACCCGCGGCCTCGCCTACCGCGGCAAGCTCGACGGCACGCCGGCGGTCGAAGCATTCGCCGCCACCCTCGAGAAGGTCTGCATCGACACCGTCGAAGGCGGGCAGATGACCAAGGACCTGGCCCTTCTGATCGGCCCCGACCAGCCGTGGCTCACCACCGAGCAGTTCCTGGACGCGCTCGACCAGGGCCTGCAGGCGCAGATGGCAGCTTGAGCGCTGCGGCTCGGGCGGCGGTCCTCGGAGTTGCCGCCGCGTTCATGCTGGCCGGCGAGGCCCGGGCCGGGGGCCCGGTGCCGGCGCTTGGCGATGCATCGGTCGCCGAGGCCGTCCCGCCGGTCGAGGATCTGCCACTCGACGGCGACGCCGACACCGTCCCGCTCTGGGAGATCGGCCTCGTCGGCGCCGGCGGCTACCTGCCCGACTATCCGGCCGCCGACGAGAACAGCCCGCAGGCCATCGCCCTGCCCTACGCGGTCTATCGCGGCGACTTCTTCCGGCTCGGCGATCGCGGCGTGGCGCGCGGCATCTTCGCCGACACCAGCCGCTTCGAGCTCGACGTCGGCGTCGATGCCGCCTTTCGGATCGATTCGGACGACAACGACGCCCGCGAAGGCATGGCCGACCTCGACTACCTGCTCGAGGTCGGGCCGCGCCTGACCTGGTACATCCTGCCCCGGCATGAGCGCGACTCGCTCTACTTCTCGCTGGCCGGCCGCGCCGTCTTCTCGACCGACATCGCCAACTGGCGCTACCAGGGCATCACCGTCGCCCCGCGGCTGACCTACTGGCGCAACCGCATCGGCGGCCGCGACTTCAACGCGACCGTCTGGCTCGAGCCCATCTTCGGCTTCGACGGCCTGAACGACTACTTCTACGCGGTCGGGCCCGAGGACGCCCGCCCCGGCCGGCCCGAGTTCGCCGCCGACGACGGCTATCTCGGCACCGAGTTCAGCCTCGGCGTCTCCTACGGCTTCAGCGAAAAGCTCCGCCTCTTCGGCGGCGTCCAGCTCGGCTACTGGAACCACTCGGCCAACGACTCGAGCCCCCTCCACCGCGACGACCTCACCCTCGGCATCGGCGGTGGCCTCAGGTGGACTATCTTCGCGAGCGAGGAGCGGGTCGAGCGGTAGCATGAAGGATGTGGGGGAAATGATTCCCCCCACGCCCCCTCGAAAGTTTTGTTGGGGCGTGTGGAAGATCATCTTCCCCACATTTCCTGCCCCCTGCTCACGAGCGTCGCCCGTGCGCCGGCTGGGCCACGGGTTCACCCGTCACCCTCTCCGGCAGCCGCCGCCGTTGCTCGATCAGGTCGGTGAATAGGGCCGCATAGCGGGCACTGGTGGCGTCGACCGTGAGGCCACGGGCGAGGCTGCGGTTGTGGGCATCGATGCGCTGGCGGGTGTCGTCGTCGCGGGCGAGGGCATCGATCGCGGCGGCGAGGGCGCGGGCGTTGCCGGGCTCGACCAGGGCGCCGGTCTGGCCGTCTTCGAGGAAGTCGGCCTGGCCGCCGGTCTCGGCTGCGATGATCGGCAGGCCGTGCTGCATGGCCTCGAGGTAGACGAGGCCGAAGCCTTCGTGCGTTGAGGCGAGGACGAAGAGGTCGGATGTTGCGAGGTGGTGGTGCTTGGCCGCCTCGCTGACATAGCCGGTGAAGGTGACGCGCGGCCCGAGGCCGAGCTCGCGGGCGAGGCTTTCGAGCCGTGGTCGCTCGGGTCCGTCGCCGATGATGGTGAGGTCGATCGGCACTCCTTCCACCTGTGCTGCTGCCTGAAGGAGCAGATCCAGGCGCTTTCTCGTCACGAGGCGGGCCAGCGTGACGAGCCGGATGGGGCCATCGGTCTGCCGTGGCGGCAGCTGCTCTTGCCCGGGCAGATGGGGCCAGGGGACGTGGCCGTGCGGGACGACCTCGATGGCGCCCTCGACGCCGTGCAGCAGCCGTGCCTTTCTGGCCAGATCACGCGAGGGGGCGACGCGGAGATCGGCGCCGTCGAGGATGCGGCGGACGATGGGACTCAAAAGCGGGTTCTGCGGCGGGGCGTACCACATGTGCGGGCCGTAGACGTCGCTGCCCATGATCAGGACCGCGTGGGGCAGCGCGAAGCGGCGGGCGAGGCGGTGGCCGATGGCTCCCGAGGGGACGACGAACCAGCTGACGACGAGGTCGAAGGCATGCCGTCGGCAGACTCGGCTGCCGTGCCCGAGGGCTTGTGGGAAGAAGGTCAGCATCGAGGCGAGCGAGGCCCGCGCCCGCGCGTTGCGGCCGAGCACCCGGACCCGGTGGAGCCTGACCCCGTCCAAGACCTCGGTCTCCGGCAGGTCGGGCATGGCGGTGGTGAGCACGTGCACCTCGTGCCGGCGGGCAAGCGCTGTCGCCACATCGCGGCAGGCGACGCCGCCGCCACCGCCCAAGGGCGGGTACTCATAATTGACGAAGAGCAGCCGCATGCGGCATCCGATCACGCACTGGTTGTTTGAGCTTAGCCTGTTCTAGCGGTTTTGGACATCCCTTGCCTGCGGTAATTCGGCTGGCCGGCAATGGCTGAAGGCGCTATCCGCCATCAGAGGTCGCCGAAGCAGTGTGGGGAAGCATGGCCCAGATCAGCGAGACCTTCCACGTCGACGCCGCCATGGTGGAGGCCTTCGCCGCCCTGTCCGGCGACCGCAACGCCTTGCACATGGACCCGGCCTTCGCCCGGCGCAGCCGCTATCGCGGGCGGGTGGCGCACGGCATGGTGGCGGTGGCGCATCTGGCCCTCTTGCAGCGGCGGTTTGCGGATCGGTGCGTGCGCTTTCGTGAGCTGAAGGGTCGGTTCGAAGCCCCCATCCCGCTCGACACGACGCTTTGTCTGACGGTCACCCTCGGCCCCGCGGCCGAGGGGCTGGGCCAGACGGTCGCCCTCGGCCCTGCGGCCGAGGGGCTGGTGCCGTTCGAGGCGTTGTGGACGGCGGTTCGGGACGGGGCGCGGGTCATGACGGCGAGTGGTAGCTTGGCGCTCGAGGCACCGGGCGTGCCGGTGGCCGGGGATGGTTCCTGCCTGCTGCCGGCAGCGGTGGCCGAGCGGGTGAGCGGGCCCGAGGCGCTCGTCGACGCGGTCGAGGCCCTGCCGTTTCGGGTGAGCGCTGCAGCGCTCGACGCCATCCGCCGGCTCACCGGGCTCGAGCCCGGGCTTGCGGTCTGCCCGAACCTCGCGGCGACATTGCTGCTCTCGACCCTGGTGGGGATGCGGCTGCCGGGCCGGTATGCGACCTTCACGAGCTTCGCGCTCGACTTCAGCCGCGATCTCGAGGCGGGAAGTGACGCGGTGCTCGAGGGCCGGGTCGGCAAGGTCTCGGCGGCGAGCGAGACGCTGATTGCGGCGACCCGGGTCGTTCAGGGCGATGCCAGCATCGCCGATGGCGAGATCCGCGCCCTGGTCAATCCGCCGCCGCGACGGATGCCGACGGCGGCCGAGATCAAGGCCGACCACACCGGCCTCGGGCTCGCCGGCAAGGTGGTGATCGTCACAGGCGCCAGCCGCGGCATCGGCGAGACCGCGGCCAAGCTCTTTGCGATGCACGGTGCTCGGGTGGTGGTGCACTATTTCCGCGGCGAGGCGGATGCGCGGGCGATCGTGGCCGACATCGAGGCGGCCGGTGGCCGGGCCTTGGCGCTCGGTGCGGATATCCGCGAGCAGGGCGAGGTCGAGGCGCTGGTCGAGGCGGCGGCAGCCGAGTTCGGCGGCGTCGACGTCTTGGTCAACAATGCGGTCAATGATGTCAGCTCGACGCCGCTCGAGGTGCTCGGCTGGGTCGAGCTGGAGCGCGAGCTCGCGGTCTCGCTGAAAGGCCTGCACTCGTGCTGCCGGGCGGCGATACCCCGCATGAAGGGCCGGGGCGGCGGCCGCATCATCAATGTCTCGACCGTCTACACTGGCCATCCAGTCAAGGGCCAGGGCAAGTACATCACTGCCAAGGCGGCGGTCGAAGGCTACACCAAGAGCCTCGCCCTCGAACTCGCCCGCGACAACATCCAGGTCAATCTCGTGGTGCCGGCGATGACCGAGACCGATCTTCTGGCCGCAATCCCCTCGGACTATATCCGCCGCGCCGGCAATGCCCGGGCGATGAAGCGCAATC
>DAIRDJ010000012.1:0-2351 GCA_036796215.1 Geminicoccaceae bacterium | reverse complement strand
ATCCCCTCGGACTATATCCGCCGCGCCGGCAATGCCCGGGCGATGAAGCGCAATCTCCAGCCGATCGAGGTGGCGCAGGCGATGGTCTATCTGGCGTCGAGCTGGAGTGCCGGGATGAGTGGCCAGAAGCTCGTCCTGAACCTCGGCGAGCCGCCGTTTGCCTAGAGCTCTCAGGCGGCGCGCAGGTAGCCGCCGAGCAGGTCGTCGAGCTCGCCCGCCGTCTCGATGCTCTCGATCTCGTCCATCGAGAACTGCACGCCGAACTCCTCTTCGATCGCGGTCATCAGGCGCAAATGGTTGAGGGAATCCCAGGTCGGGTGGCCGTCGCGGACGGTCTCGGGGCTGAGCTCGCTGGGCTTCACCTCGAGGATGTCGGCCATGACTTCAGCCAGCTTGGGGTTCAAGGGAGATCACTCCTTTATTACTCACTTGGGCGATGTCTCGTTGGTCGACGGTGATGGCTGGGCAAGGCACATCCAAGGCCTCGGCGATCGTCAGGACATAGCGCTCGTTGCCCTCGCTGTCCGTGGCGTCGAGCACGAAGCCCTGGCGGGCGTAGAAATCGGCCGCGGGCTTGTTCTTCGCCGTCGGACGAAAGTCGCCCAGGAGCCGGCCCTGGGGCCGCAGCTGGCGGGCGATCGCCTTGATCCGGTTGGCGATCACCGTCTCGATGCCGCGGCCCATGGCCCGACAGCTCATCAAGAGGCTGTCGACCACGACATTATCGCCGCGCCGCTCCAAGAGCATGACCGCGATGATGCCGAGATCGCCGAACCGGTCCTTGGCCGCCACGACCTCCAGGTGCCAGTCGGGCGAGGCGAGGAACCGCTCGATATCCGGCACCCGGTAGCGTTTGGTCGTGAGGTTGAACTGGTTGGTCTTGGCAAAGAGCTGGTGGACCCGGGTGAGCTCGGCCCGGCTCGCGGGCCAGATCGTCACCCCGGTCTCGAGGCTCGAAAGATAGGCCTCGATGTCGCCGGCCTCGACGCGCACCGCCTCGCGCGCCGCCTGTTCCCGGTACTGCTCGGTCTTGCGCAGGTCCTCGGCCGAGATCGCGAGCCGCTCCAGCGACGGCCGGTCGAGGAGCAGACCCGCATAGGCTGCAGGGTCCTTCGGCAGCTGGATCACCTCGACCTCGGGCAGCAGCTGGCGGACGAGCTCGCACTCGGCCGGATTGTCGTCGACGAAGACGAGGCTGTCGGTGCCGATCTTGAGCTCGGCCGCGATCGCCCGGATATTGTCGTGCTTGGGCTCCCAGTTGATCCGGGTGGCGGCGAAATCGGCAAGGTCGAGCGGCATCTCGGGGCGCAGGCGGAACACCTCCTCGACATCCGCCCGGTTGTTCTTGCTGCAGAGGGCGAGCAGGAGACCGCGCCCCTGCACGCCCTTGATCGCCCGCTGAAAGGCCCGGAACGCCTCGCCCACCGGATCGCCCTCGCCGATCCGAATGCCGTCGGGCCCCTCCTCGCCGAGCACCCCGCCCCAGAGCGTGTTGTCGAGATCGAGCACCAGGCACTTCTTCGGCGGGCGGACCAGGGCCACGAGAAAGCGGGCGAGCAGGTCGCCGATCCCGGGCAGCGCCGGCTCGGCCCAGGCGAGCTTGGCGAGGTGCCGCATGCGGGGGCTCTCGGCGACCTTGCGCCCGGTGGTGGCAACGGCGTGGTCGATGTCGACCACGTGCACCTTGGGATCGTCCGCGAAGGTCTCGAGCAGCCGCGCGTTCAGCGTCGCATAGAGCGCTGCCTCGCCGTTCTTGAGCTTCAGATCGGCAAGGCCGAGATGTGCTCGCGTGGGGCGCCAGAAATTGCTGATCAGCAGGGTGGCCGGGGTCACCGATCTGGCCGTCTCGACCCAGGACGTCACCGCGGCCATGGCCTCGTCGACCAGTGCCCGGCGCGCCGCCGCGTCGAGCCGGACGAGGCCGTCGGGCAGAGCGGGCAGCAGGCGATCGAGCTCGAGCGAGAGAAAGATCGCGTCCGGCTCCTGCTCGGCGAGGCCGAGCGACGGGTCGAGCAGGACCTGCATGTGCTGGCCGAAGGGCCCGACCCGGGCCTCGAGCACGATCCCGTGGCAGAGGGCCGCTGCCGTGGTCATGCGCGCCAAAGGCTCGAGCGTGTGGTTGCCGAGCAGGAGCACGCGCAGATCGACCGGCAAGGCGAGCTCGCCCTGCCGCCGGACCAACTTTTCGGCGAGGCGCGGCTCGAGCGTGGTGTCGGCGAGACCGGCCGCGATCGCGAGCAGGCTTGCTCGATCGTCCGCCCGGTCCAGGCGTTCACGCAGGTCAACAGTCATGCAAGCGGTCCACGATGCATTGCTTGGTGCGGATATAGGGTGCCAGGCGGGCCAGCCAA
>DAIRDJ010000011.1:0-52471 GCA_036796215.1 Geminicoccaceae bacterium | reverse complement strand
ACTATGGCTGGGCGCTTTCGGGCTACCGCTTCGAGCGCTACAAGAAGGCCGAGAACGGCAAACCCGCGAGCCGCCTCGCCACCAGCGACTCGGCCACGGCCGCGCGCGCCGGCGAGTTCGCGACCTCGGTCGGCCTCGCCCGCGATCTCGTCAACACCCCGGCCAACGACCTGGGCCCGGCCGAGCTCGAGGCGGCCATCCGCGGGGTCGCCGAAAGCTTTGGCGCCACCGTCCGAACGATCGAAGGCGAGGCGCTGCTGGAAACCAACTACCCCGCCATCCATACCGTCGGTCGCGCCAGCAGCCGCCCGCCACGGCTGATCGACGTCACCTGGGGCGAGCCTTCGGCACCCAAGGTCACGCTGGTCGGCAAGGGTGTCTGCTTCGACACCGGTGGGCTCGACATCAAGCCGTCCTCGGCCATGCGCAACATGAAAAAGGACATGGGCGGGGCTGCCTGCATGACCGGGCTTGCCCGGATGATCATGGCAACGCGCCTTCCCGTGCGTCTGCGTCTCCTGGTCCCTGCCGTGGAGAACAGCATCTCCGCCAATGCGTTCCGCCCGGGCGACGTCATCCAGACCCGAAAGGGGCTCTCGGTCGAGATCGGCAATACGGATGCCGAGGGCCGCCTGGTCCTCGCCGATGCGCTGACCGAAGCCGACCACGAGCGTCCCGCCGTCCTCCTCGATGCCGCAACCCTCACCGGTGCTGCCCGCGTCGCACTCGGCACCGACCTTCCCGCCCTCTTCTCGACTGACGATGCCCTGGCACAAGATATCCTGGCAGCCGGCAACAACGTGGGCGAGCCGCTTTGGCGCCTGCCGCTTCACGCCCCCTACCGCGACCTGCTCAAGAGCAGCGTCGCCGATCTCTCGAGCACCGGCTCCAAGCCGATGGGCGGGGCGATCACCGCCGCCCTCTTCCTCGCCCGCTTCGTCGAGGATACGAAGGCCTACGCCCATCTCGACATCTTCGCCTGGAACGACGAAGCCCGGCCCGGCCGACCCCGAGGCGGCGAAGCCACCGGCCTCAGAGCCCTCTTCACCATGCTCGAGCGCCGCTTTCCTGGAGAAAGCCGTTGAGCAAGCCCGAGCGCAAGCCACCCGTCACCCGTGCTGCCTTCACCTACTTCGCCCAGATGACCACGCGTTGGCACGACAACGATATCTATGGCCACGTCAACAATGTCGTCTACTACAGCTATTTCGATACGGCGATCGCCGGCCTCCTGCTCGGCGAGGGCGGCCTCGACCCCTGGAACGACCCGGTCATCGGCATCGCGGTCGAGAACGGCTGCCGCTTCCACAGTTCGCTCGCCTACCCCGACCTCGTAACCGCCGGTGTCGGCATCGCCCATCTCGGCACCTCATCGGTCCGCTACACCATCGGCATCTTCAAGAACGACGAGACCACGGCCGCGGCCGAAGGCCACTTCGTCCACGTCTTCGTCGACCGCACGACCCAACGCCCGACCGCGATCCCGGCCCGGATCCGCACGGTCCTCGAAAGCCATCGGCTGATTGAGCAGGCCTGATTTCGCCTCAGCTTGCCTCACTTGTCCCCAGCCGCTAAACCCGCTTCATGACAAGGGGAGCGGGCCAGTTGAGCGAGCGCAGCCGAATCCGCATCAACCTCGCTCAATCCGAGCTCGAGGTCGAGGGCACGGAGGACTTCATCCGGGGCTTTCGCCCACAGATCGACGCCCTGCTCGACCGTCTACCCGACGCCCACGTCGCGATCCGCCCGACCCCGGCTGCAGCACCGGCCAAGGCAGCCCCCTCGCCTGCCGCGCCCGCCAAGCTCGACCTGCCGCCCTTCGGCGAATACCTCCACTACCTCCCGCAAAGTGCCACTGAAGTCGACCGCATGCTCGCCGCCGGTTTCTACCTCCAGCAACTCTCCTCCGACGACAGCTTCGCCACCGGTGACGCCAACAAGCGCCTCGCCGAGCATGGCATCAAGATCGGCAACGCCTCGCAATGCGTCCGCCAGTCCCTCGCCGCCCGCCGCGTCTTCGCCGTCAGTCGCGGCCGCTTCCGGGTCTCGCAACAGGGCAGGGCCTACCTGAAGCAGCTCACCAACGGGGCCATTCCGGAATAGGAAGGAAGAATCGGGGAGGCAACGACGCCCCGCGCCCCACCATTACTTTGGTTGTGAGCTACTTCGCAGCCATCAGCCTCCAAAAAAACCGAGGGGGCGTGGGGGAAATCATTTCCCCCGCATTTCATCTCGACTGATCGAGCTCGCTTAGTTGGTGGCGCCGAGGAAGCGGTCGAGCCAGCGTTTGAGCTCGTGCAGCACATAGGTGTCGCCGCTGTCGCCCGGGGTCGGCTTGGCCAGTGGCGGGGAGAGGCCGGCCATGAGGTCGGGCGGGGCCGTCTCCTGCATGATCCGCGCCCAGATCCGGGCCGGAAGGTCGGCCCCGGAGATGCCCGGCATCGGCTGGTTGTCGTCGCGGCCGACCCAGACACCGAGCACCTGCTCGCCGGCAAAGCCGACGAACCAGGCATCACGATTGTCCTGCGTCGTGCCGGTCTTGCCCATTGTCTGGCGATCCGGGAGGGCGGCCGCACGGCCGGTGCCGCTGCGCACGACGGATGCCAGCATGTTGCGCAGCTGCCGGGCGACGTCGGGATCGAGCACCTGCACCTCGGTGTCGCGGTGCTGGTAGAGGATGCGGGCGACCGCGTCGCTCACCCGCTCGACACCGAAGACCGGACGGCGGGTACCGCCCGTGGCGAAGGGCTGGTAGGCGGCGGTGAGCTCGAGCGGCGTCACCTCCGAGGTGCCGAGGGCGAGCGACGGGACCGGCCGCAGCGCGCTCGCGATGCCGAGCAGCCGGGCGCGGTCGGCGACTGTGGCCATGCCCGCCTCCTGGCCGAGCCTGACCGCCACCGTGTTGATCGAGAGGGCCAGCGCTTCGTCGAGACTGACCCGCCCGAAATGTTGGCCGCCCGTATTTCTCGGCGTCCAGCCGGCGACGGCGAACGGCTGGTCGTCGATCCGATCCTCAGGTCGGCGGCCCGCCTCGAGTGCGACAAGGTAGACGAAGGGCTTGAAGGCCGAGCCCGGCTGGCGCTGACCGAAGGCGGCGCGGTTGAAGCGGGACGTCCGATAGCTGCGACCGCCGATCATGGCGCGCACGGCACCGCTGCCGTCGAGCAGCACGACCGCGGCCTCGATCCCGGGATAGGGGACGAGCGCTTCGGCCACGGCACGCTCGGCCAGCCGCTGCAGCCGCGGGTCGAGGGTGGTGCGGACGACCCAACTGGCTTGCGGCTTGCCCAGATGCTCGGTCAGGCTGTCCAGGACCCAGTCGACGAAGTGGCCGGCCACCTCGGAACCGCCGGATGCGGCGAGCTGCGCCGGGGCGGCCCGCGCACTGGCGGCCTGCTCGTCCGTGATCTTGCCGGTCTCGGCCATCAGCCGCAGGACGGTTGCCGCCCGGCGGTTGGCGCGCGCCAGGTCGTTGGTCGGGGCGAAGCGCGACGGTGCCTGGAGCAGGCCCGCGAGCAGCGCCGCCTCGGCGAGGTCGACCTCGGCTGCGGGTTTGCCGAAATAGCGCTGACTCGCAGCCTCCACGCCATAGGCACCCGCCCCCAGATAGACGCGGTTGAGATAGAGCTCGAGGATCTCGTCCTTGGTGAGCCGTGCCTCGAGCCAAAGGGCGAGGATCAGTTCCTGCATCTTGCGGCGCAGCGCCCGCTCGGGCGTGAGGAAGAGGTTCTTGGCGAGCTGCTGGGTCAGCGTGCTGCCGCCGGCAACGACACCACCGGCGCGGAGATTGCTGACGAGGGCCCGGATGGTGCCCCTGAGATCGACGCCGAAATGGCTGTAGAACCGCCGGTCCTCGGTCGCGATCACCGCATCGCGCAGCACCGGGCTCACCTCGCCCAAACGGACATAGGCGGTGCCGCTCGCCCCCCGCTCGGCAAGCACACTGCCGTCGGCCGCGATCAGCGTGACCCTCGCCTGCTCGGCGTCGGCGAAGAGCGCGCCCGTATCGGGCAGCTCCGGCGCGTAGAGGACAAAAAGCCCGACCCAGATGACGAAGCCCCCGACGATCACCGATGGCACGAGCCTGAGCAGAAAGCGGAGCGGCCGCCGGCGGGGCTTCTCCAGCTGCTTCGACCGCGCCCGCTGCTGCGGCTCGGCTTTGGGTGGGCGCAGGCGTCTGGCCATCGATCCTTCGCAAGGGCAGGGTCACGCGGGTCTGGAGGCGAGGAGATCGCAAGGCTGCAGCCGCATTGCAAGTCTCGGGCAACCGCCTAGTCTGCTCGCCAAGCAAAGTGTTGTAGGAGAGACCCCGCCAATGGCGAGCCCCGATCCCGCCCTGGCCCGGAGCCTGATCCTCCCCGATCCTTTGGATCCGCTGCTCACCCGCAGGGTCGCCGGGATCGATCACGAAGGCCGGGCGACCGAGGCCTCCGTCGTTCACGAGCGACCGCTGACGCTTTTTCTCAACGGTCAGGAGATCGTCACCATGATGACGATCGGTGATCACCCGGACTATCTGGCGCTGGGCTATCTCTTGAACCAGAACATGCTCAAGTCCGACGACAAGGTGACCGCGATCGAGCACGACGCCGACCTCGACGTGGTGGTCGTGCGCACCGAGCGCGCCACCGATTACGAGGAGAAGCTGAAAAAGAAGGTGAGAACCTCGGGCTGTGCCCAGGGAACGGTGTTCGGCGACGTGATGGAGAAGTTCGAGCAGGTCACCCTCTCCCCCTCGGCCGTACTCAGAACCTCCTGGCTCTATGCGCTCATGAAGACCATCAATACCTGCCCCTCACTCTATCTCGAGGCCGGCGCCATTCACGGCTGCGCGCTCTGCCGCGGCCCCGACCTCTTGCTCTACATGGAGGACGTCGGCCGGCACAACGCGGTCGACAAGATCGCGGGCTACATGTTCCGGCACGGGCTCGAGCCGCACGACAAGATCTTCTACACGACCGGCCGGCTGACCTCGGAGATGGTGATCAAGACCGTGCAGATGGGCATCCCGATCCTCGTCTCCCGCTCGGGCTTCACCGCCTGGGGGGTCGATCTGGCCCGGCAGGCCTGTCTCACCCTGATCGGCCGGGCACGCGGCCGGCGGTTCCTCGCCCTTGCGGGTGCCGAGCGGATCGTCTTCGATGCGGACCTTTCGGCCGTGGGCGAGGAGGACAGGAAGCACCAGCGCAAGGCGGCCGAGGCCGATGCCTGACGCTCCGGTCGCGGGCCTGCTGCTCGCCGGCGGCCTCGCAAGGCGGATGGGCGGTGGCGACAAGTGCCTCCTGCCGCTGGCAGGGCGGCCGATGCTGGCGCATGCGATCGCCCGACTCAGGCCCCAGGTGGCGGCCCTTGCGATCAATGCCAATGGTGATCCGGCGCGGTTCGCGGCCTTCGCTCTGCCGGTCGTGGCCGATGTGGTGGACGGCTTCGCCGGGCCGCTCGCCGGGGTTCTGACCGGCATGGTCTGGGCGCACGAGGCGACGCCCGAGGCGGAATGGCTGGTCACAGCGGCGACCGACACACCCTTTTTCCCGACCGATCTCGTGGTTCGGCTCACGGCCGCAGCCGAGGCGGCGCAGGCCGAGGTCGCGTTTGCCGCATCGGCCGGCCGCACTCACCCGGTCTTCGGCCTCTGGCGGACGGCTCTCATCGTGGCTTTGCGGACGGCGCTGGTCGAGGAGGACGAGCGCAAGATCGACCGTTTCGCCGGGCGCTATTGCGTCGCCGTCGTCGACTTCCCGGACCAGCCCTTCGACCCCTTCTGCAACGTCAACCGGCCGGAGGATCTCGGCCAGGCCGAGCGCATCTCAAAGCTCGTCGAGTAGGCGGCGCAGGCGCAGCAAGGCGGTTCTGAGCCGCTCGCCCTCGATTGCGAAGCAGATGCGGATGTGACCCTCGTTCTCCACCCCGAAGGTGTAGCCCGCGGCGATGCCGACCTTGGCCTCCTTGAGGGCTCGACGGCAGAAGGCAAGGCTGTCGGTGAGCCCCTCGATCCGCGGGAAGGCGTAGAAGGCCCCCTCGGGCTCGGCGAGCCGCACCTTCGGGTGGCCCCCGATCAGCTCCATGACGAGGTCGCGATTGGCCCGGGTGCGCTCGACGAAGGAGGCGACGAATGCCTCGCCCTCTTTGAGTGCCGCGAGCCCGCCCGCCTGGGCGAAGACGGTGGCACCCGTATTGTTGCACTCGGCGAGCACCGCCATGGGCTCGACCAGGTATCTGGGTGTCACCATCCAGCCGAGCCGCCAGCCGGTCATCGCCCAGGCCTTGGAGAAGCCGTTGAGAACGAAGACCGGCTCGTCCTCGCCCGCGAGCTCGAGAAAGGACGGCGCGGGATTGCGGCCCGAGAAAACGTTGCGGTGGTAGACCTCGTCCGCGATCAGCCCGAGCCCGTGGCGGCGGCAGAGCTCGAGCAGTGCCCGGCCCTCGTCCGCCTGCATGATCCAGCCCGTGGGGTTGGACGGCGTGTTGACGTAGACGGCCTTGGTCCGGGGCGTGATCGCGGCCTCGACATCGCCGAGCTCGAGTGCCCAGCGGGCACCGGCGTCACGCAGCCGGACATCGACGTGGCTTGCTCCCATGAGCTGGGCAGCGACCCGCACATTCGGCCAATAGGGCCCGATCAGGATGATCTCGTCACCTTCGGTCAGCAGGCACTCGCAGGCGACGACCACCGAGAGCATGGTCGAGCCCGCGACCGTGATCCGGTCGGGATGCACATCGAGGCCATAGAGCCGATCGAGATAGAGCTTGAGCCCGTCCCGGAGTGCGGGGGTGCCGCGCGAGTAGGAGTAGAAAGTCTCGCCCTGATCGATCGCGGCCTTGGCGGCCTCGCGGATGACGGTGGGCGTGACGATGTCGCTCTCGCCGAACCAGAGCGGGATCACGTCGGGATCACCGAGCGCGCCCAACGCCACCTTGCTGATGCCGGAAAGCTCCAGCCGCTCGATCACCTCGCGTACCGCGCCCATACCCCACCCTGCCTTGCCGGTTCGGCAGGGTCATAGCGGTCTCAGACCGCGACCGCCAGTGGGGTCGGCAGGCGCAGGCCCGGCCCTGCCAGGGTCGGCAACATGGTGCAATTGAGCGGCCAGTCGAAAACGACCGTGGTGCCCCGCGCGTTGCGATCGCTCTCGATCTCCATCGAGCCGCCGAGCCGCTGGACGATGCGCCGGACGAGAGCCAGCCCGATGCCACCACAGCCGGCCTTGTGCGGGTTGCGGCAGTGGCCATCCCGATTGCCGAACAGGCGGAAGATCCGCACCTGCTCGGCGGGCCTGATGCCGGGACCGTCGTCGCTGACCCTAAAGATCACCCGACGGCCATGCAACGCCACGCGGATCTCGAGCTTGACCTCGTCCGCGTCGTGATGCTCGATCGCATTGCCGATGAGGTTGCGCAGTACAAGTGCCAAGGGTGGCTCTGGGGTGATCAGGATCGGCAGGTCACCCACGACCTCGAGCTCGACCTTTTTCTCGGGGGCCAGCAGCTCCAGCTGCTCGGTGACCAGGGCCCGAATGTTGCAGGGGCCGAGCGGACCCGTTACCTGGCTGGCCTGGGCATAGTGCAGAAGATCCTTCAGCATCATGTCGATGCGCGCGACCTGGTCGCGGAGCCGCTCCAGATGATCGAGCGCCACATCCGGCAGCGGGCCGGCATCGGCCAACAGCCAGCCGACGATGGTGTCGATCGCCCTGAGCGGCGTGCGCAGATCGTGGCCGACCGTCGTTGCGAAACTGTCGAGCTCGCTGTTGGAGCGCTCGAGCTCGGCCGTGTAGGTGACGATACCAGTCGCCATCGCATCGATCTCGGCCGCGAGCTCGGCGATCTCGTCCGCCCCGCCGAGGCGGAGATCGGCAAGCCGCCGGCCTTCGGCGAAGGCGCGCAGCTTCTCCTCGAGCTGCCGCACCGGCCCGATGACCAGCCGGTCGACGCTGACAAAAAGGCTGAGCGCGACCAAGAGGCCGGCGAGGATGAGGCTCGCCGTGATCGCGAGATTGACCTGCTTGATCGCCTCCTTGATCGCCGCCAGCGGGTAGGCGGCAAAGATCGTCCAGCCCCAGGGCCCGAAGGTCCGCGCAACCACCAAGTATGGCTGGTCCGTGAGTGCCAGCACGAAGCGGCCTTTGTCGTCCGCCGCCAGCCCGTCGAAGCGCGGCATGTCCGATGCTGCGAGCGAGCTCGGCTGCAGCACCTTGCCGTCGGCATCGCGAACGACCAGCAGCACGTGGGCCCGCTCGGCGAGATCGGCGAGATCGGCGAGCACGCCTGTCTGATAGCGCTCGACATAAGTCTCGTTGCGGTCGAGACCGTAGGTATCCAGGACACGATGCCGCTCGTCGATCATCCGCAACGCCGCATTGTCGAGCAGATGAGTTAAGAGTGCTGCCTGCTGGCCGGTCATCTGTCGGTCCTGGGTATAGCTGCTGACCACCCACTGCAGCGTGAGGCCGGCCAACACGACCGGCAGGAGCACGAGGAGAAGCTTGCCGCGCAAACGCATGATCGTCATCTCACCGGAACAACCGGCCGCGGGCGAGCTCCATGAGCTCGTGGCTCGGTACCAGGCCGAGCGCGTCCGCGGTGTCTAGATTGAGGGAAAAATCGACGCGATGGGGCGCGCGCACCGGCAGACCGGCCGGCACGCCCCCGTCGAGCATCCGCTTTGCCAGAATGGCGGCCTCGAGTGCGGTGCTGCGCGGCTCGGGTGCCAGCGACATCAGGGCACCGGCGGCCACCGCTGCCTGGCTCGGCGCGTAGACGACAAGCTGCCCTGTGTGCTGCTCGATCGCCTGGACCAGGACCTCGAGCGGTGCGGTCGCATCGAGGGCGAGCCAGAAGGCATCGACCGCAAGCTCGCCCGTCGCCGCAGCGGCGGCGGCGGCGACTACCCGCTCGACCAGCACGGCTGTGTCGGCTTCAGCCGGTACCACGAAGGGGACCGAGACGAAGTCCGGCGATCGCGTGGCCTCGGCCAGAAGTCGGATGGTCGGCGTCGACGTGTCGGCCGAAACCTGGTGAACCAGCCCGATCCGCAGCGGCGGCGCATCGCGGCTGCCGAGCAGCTGGGCGGCAATGGCGAAGGCGGCGCCACGCGGCAGCTGCCCGGCAATGCCGGTCGTCTGTCCCCGCCCGGCGCCAGTCGAAGCGTCGGTCAGCGCCAAAGCGAGATCGCGCGGCAAGTAGGCAAAGAGATGCGGCGTGGTCGTGCCGCGCAAGGCTCGGCTGCCGGTCTCGGCCGCCGCAGACCCGAAGCTGACGACGAGATCCGCGGCGGCCAGACGATCCCGCTCCAGCGCCGGCAACCCGCCATCAGCGGCAACGTGGATTCGCACGAAACGAACCCAGCGCCGCTCGACCGCCATTTGCGTTTCGAGCTCGGCCTCGAAAATCGGCAGCACCTCGCTCGCCGTACTGGCGGTGAGACTTTCGAGGATCACCACCCTGACCGAGGCCTGCGCATCGTATTGCGCCCAGGCGATCAGACCGACGACCAGCGGCAATGCGGGAAGAAGCAGAAAAGCGCGCACCTTGCACCCGATGCTGTGACAGGTGAAAGGTTTATTATCCTATTTTGCCGTTCCCCGCAATAGCTGAGTAGGCCTCCATATTCATCGCCTCGACCAGTATGGCGTCATCGCGACGACTGGCGCGGCAGGCGTTCTGCACGGCTCCGCTTCGGCTCAACCGCAGCGCCCCGAGGCCACGTCCCTTGCCAGCACCGCAATCGAGATGCAGCAATCGGCCGCCACGCGCGTTTTCGCGGACGAGAAGAGTCTCGTCGCTGACCGGATGGTGGCCGATTGCGACGGTCGTGCCGGCGGCGACAGTGTCGAGCCAGCGATAGGTGCGGATCGGCTTCTGGCGCAAGGGGTCCTGGGTCGCCTCGCCGTAAAGGGCGAGTGACTTGAGCTTCATCGGCAGGCTCTTGGTCTTGAGCATCGCGGGCGCGAAACCGCCGTGCACCAGCACCGTATCGCCGAACCGGACGATATAGGGAGCAGCCCGATAGGCATCGGCAAAGCCCTTCTTGAGCGCCTGTCCGTCAGGTGCCGCATCCAACTGCTCGATGGTCACGGCAAGGTCGCTGTCGACGATCGTAGGGTTGCCCTTGAGCGTCCGAAAAAGCTTGTCGTCATGGTTGCCGCGGATGAAGAGGCCCTTGCCGTCCTGCAGCAGCGAGAGCATCTGTCGCACGGTCGCGGCATTGTCGGTGCCCCGATCGACGAGATCACCCAGCGACACGATAAACCGCTCTTCCGCCTGGGCGAGATCGATCATCGCCTGAAAAAGGTCGGGATGGCCGTGCACGTCGGCCACCACCAGGACACCTTTGGCCCAGGCCGGAAGCTCAAGCCGCAACCGCTCAGCCACGCTTCTCGATCACGACCGCATAGCCATCCGGACGTTCGCTGCACGCGACCAGCAGGTGGCCTGCAGCCTCGCAGAATTGCGCAAAATCGCTGGGTGCTTTGGGGTCCGTTGCGAGCACGAGCACTTGCTCGCCCACGGCCATACCACGCATCAGCTTCTGCGCCTTGAGCACCGGCAGCGGGCAGTTCAGCCCACGGGTATCGAGTTCGATCGGATTGGTCATGGCCTCCTCGAGCTCGCCAGGGACCATGGCTGCGTCGCCGACCCCAACCCGGTCGCCGGCTCGGCGCGGGTGCGAAGCAACGCTCGGTGTGGTCGATGGCCAACCGTCATGCTAGATCGGTGCTTGCGGGCGAAACCCGCACCGTTTCGCGGGTTTGCCCGGGGTGTCATGCGCGTCATAAGTGTTGTGGGCTGGAAGAACAATGGCAAGACGACCCTGGTCGTGCGCCTGGTCGAGCATCTGACCCGGATGGGGCTCAAGGTCTCGACCATCAAGCATGCGCACCACAGCATCGATCTCGACAAGCCCGGCAAGGACAGCTGGCGGCATCGTGAGGCTGGGGCGCGCGAGGTGGTGCTCGCGACCTCGAGGCGGTGGATCCTGATGCACGAACTCCGGGACGTCGCCGAGCCGCCCTTGAGCGAACTCCTGGCCAAGCTGGCGCCGGTCGACATCGTCGTCGTCGAGGGCTTCAAGGGGACGCGCCTGCCCAAGATCGAGGTGCATCGCGGCGCGCGCGGCACCGAGCTCATCGCGCGCCGCGACCCCGACGTCGTCGCCGTGGCCACCGACATCGACCTGCAGGGCCTCGCCGTTCCCGTGGTCCACCTGGACGACATCCCGGCCGTGGCCACCCTGGTGCTGGAGCATGCCCGGGAGGTCGAGCGCTGAGCCGGGACCTGCCGCTGGACTGCTTCGACTTCAGCCGTGGCCACATCTCTGTCGCGGACGCGCTCGATCGCTTGCGCCGCCGGATGACGCCCATCGCCCCGAGCGAGACCGTGCCGCTCGCCGAGGCCGCCGGACGGGTGCTCGCGGCCCCCCTCGTCAGCCGGCGGCCGGTGCCGGCCTTCGACAATGCGGCCGTCGACGGCTACGCCTTCGCCGCCCAGAGCCTCGCGGCTTCGGGCCCGAGCCGGCTCGCCTTGGTCGACGAACGGGCGGCGGCAGGCCACCCGGCCGAGGGTATCGTGCCGCCGGGTCATGCGATTCAGGTCCTCACCGGAGCCGCGATGCCGGCCGGCACCGATACGGTCGCGATGAACGAGGAAGTAGCGGTCGAAGCCGGCAGCGTCACCCTCGAGCGGTCCTTGCGTCCAGGCAGCAACCGCAGGCGTGCAGGTGAGGACATCGCGGCCGGCCAGACGCTGTTCGCGTCGGGGCAGATCCTGCGACCGTTGCATGTCGGCGTCGCCGCCGAACTCGGTCTCGCCAGCCTGCCGGTCTTCGGCCGGCTGCGGGTTGCCCTCTTCTCCAGTGGCGACGAGCTGACCGAGCCCGGCGAAGTGCTGCCGCCAGGCGGCATCTACGACGCCAATCGCTACATGCTGCGGGGCCTGCTGCGGCAGCTGCCGGTCACCGTGGCCGATCTTGGCATCCTGCCGGACGATGCGGCTGCAGTCGAAAATGCCATCCTCAAGGGCGCCGCCGGCCATGACGTGGTGCTGACCTCCGGCGGCGCCTCGAAGGGCGATGAGGATCATGTGGTGCGCACGGTCGAACGACACGGCCGGCTCGACTTCTGGCAGATCGCGATGAAACCCGGCCGGCCGCTCGCCTTCGGCCGGCTCGGCACTACCGTGACCATCGGCCTGCCCGGCAATCCCGTTGCGGCCGCCGTTTGCTTCATGCGTTTCGCCCGGCCGGTGCTCGCCCGGCTCGCCGGTGCGGCATGGCCGGAGCCCCAGGCCTTCGTCGTGCCCGCGAGCTTCGAGCTGCACAAGAAGCCGGGGCGCACGGAGCTCTTGCGCGCCCGGCTGGTCCAGTCGGCCGATGGCCCCAAGGCCGAGCTCATCCGTCGCCAGGGCTCGGGCATCCTGACCTCGCTCACCGACGCCGACGGGCTCGTCGAGGTGGCCCCCGAGACTACCCGAATCAGCCCGGGCGACCCTGTCCGCTTCCTCGTCTTTTCCGAGCTCGGCGCAAACTGAGCAGCAGCCTCGAAGGTTCCCTGAATGTCGTCCGCCGATGTGATTGTCATAGGTGCCGGGATCGCCGGGGCCGGCGTCGCCTTCGAGCTCGCGAGCGAGGCCCGCGTCATCCTGCTCGAGGCCGAGGCGCAGCCTGGCTACCACACGACGGGCCGCTCGGCCGCCGTTTATCTCAAGGGCTACGGCAACCCGGTCATTCGCGATCTCACGAGCGCCAGCGAGGCCTTTCTGACGGCGCCCCCCGAGGACTTCACCAGTGCAGCACTGGTCAAATCACGTGGCGCCTTGAGCCTGGTGCGGCCGGACCAGCTCGATCGGCTGATGCCCACGCTCGAGCGGCTGCACCGCCACGTGCCGCTGGCTCGCCGGCTCGAGCCCGCCGAGCTCACCGTCCTCATGCCGGCGCTTCGACCGGGCTACGCGGCTGCCGGCATTTTTGATCCGGACGCCCGGGATATCGACGTCGATGCCCTGTTCCAGGGCTACCTGCGCGGCTTTCGCGGCAAAGGCGGGGCCCTGCGCACCAACGCATCCGTCCAGGCCATCCGCCATGTCCACGGCGGCTGGGAGGTCACCGCCGGTGCCGATCGCCTGACCGCAGCCATCGTGGTCGATGCCGCCGGGGCTTGGGCGGACGCGGTGGCGCAGATCGCGGGGCTCGGCCGCATCGGCCTCGTGCCCAAGCGCCGGACGGCGCTCATCGTCGACCCGCCCGCGGGATTCGACGTCGCGCACTGGCCGCTGGTCGATGACATCGACGAGCAGTTCTACTTCCGGCCAGAGGCTGCCAAGCTCTTCTGCTCGCCCGCCGACGAGACACCTGTGGAACCGCACGACGTGCAACCCGAGGAGCTCGACATCGCGATTGCCGTGGACCGGATCGAGCGGGTGATCCCGCTGAACGTCCGGCGGATCGAGCACAGCTGGGCGGGCTTGCGTACCTTCGCCCCGGACAAGACGCCCGTCGTCGGCTTCGATCCGAGGACCGAGGGCTTCTTCTGGCTCGCCGGTCAGGGTGGCTATGGTATTCAGACCGCCCCCGCCATGGCGCGGCTCGCGAGCCGGCTCGTACTCGGCGCGACTGCCCCCGACGAGCTCGCCCATCTGCTCGAGGCCCTGGCCCCGAGCCGGCTCGTTCACTGACCGCCGGGCGACGCCTCGGGATCGAGCAGGCGGTGCATGTGGACGATGAAATAGCGCATCTGCGCATTGTCGACGGTGGCGTGCGCCTTCGCCCGCCAGGCTTTCTCGGCTTCGGCGTAGTTCGGGTACATGCCGACGATATCGAGCTTCGAGAGATCGGCGAACTCGGTGCTCGTGGGATCGACGAGCTCGCCACCGAAAACGAGATGCAGCAATTGCCTGGCCATGGGTCTTCTCCGCGCCGCGCGACAGCCGACGGCGCCTTCGCGAGGTCCGGATCGCAGGCGCGATCGGCCACCCTTATCGCACTCAGGGGGTGCCCGGCGCAATGATGGCCCCGCTCCGCCTCACCCTTTTGCTCTGCCTCGTGCAGATGCTGGCGATGTCCGGCTCGCTCACCTTCCAGGCACTGATCCCCGTCTTCATCGCCGAGTGGCAGCTGACCAACACCGAGGCCGCCTGGATCGGCGGCGCCTCCTATGTCGGCTACGCCGCTACCGCACCCGTCCTCGTCGCCCTGACCGATCGCATCGACGCCCGGCGGATCGTCATCCTTGCCTGCCTTTTGGGTGGCGTCGGCGGGCTCGGCTTCGCCCTCTTTGCGACCGGCTTCTGGAGTGCCTTTGCCTGGCGCCTCTTGACCGGCATCGCGATTGCCGGCAGCTACATGCCGGGCTTGAAGGCGCTCACCGACCGGCTGCCGGAGGGCCCGATCGGTGGCCGGCCGCAAGCCTTCTACAGTGCCACCTTCTCGCTCGCCTCGGCGACTTCGCTCCTCCTGGCCGGCCTGTCGACGGCCGCCATCGGCTGGCCCGCCGCCTTCGCCGCCACCGGCATCGCCGCCCTGCTCGCCGCCCTTTTGATGGCGAGCCTGCCGGCCCGCGCGCCCAGCGAGGCAACCGGCGGCGAGACGATCGCCCGGCGGCTCGGTGCGGTTCTCGAGGACCGGGCGACCATGCGGTTCATTGCCGCCTACGCGGCGCATTCCTGGGAAATGTTCGCCTTTCGCACCTGGATCGTGGCCTTTCTCACCTTCGCCGCGCTGCAGACCGGGACACCGGGCGGCACCGTGCTGGTCAGCAGCATCGCCACCGTCCTGATCCTCGCAGGCCTGCCGGCCGGCCTTCTCGGCAACGAGATCGCCACCCGCACCGACCGCCGCCGCGGCACCGCCGGGCTGATGCTCGCCGCCGCCGTCATGGGCGTCGTCGTCGGCCTCGCCGCCGGACAGAGCTTCGTTCTGGTCGCCGCCCTGGCCCTCGCCTATGGGGCGCTGCTGATGGCCGACAACTCGGCCATTCTGGTCGGCACCATCCAGTCCACACCGGCCGAGCGGCGGGGAGCGGCGATCGCGACCCAGACCTTGTTCGCCGCCACCATGGCGCTGATCAGCCCCTTGGCCGTGGGTGCCGTGCTCGACGCCTTCGGCAGCGGCACCACCGCCTGGAGCCTCGCCTTTCTCGTCATGGCGCTGGGCCCGCTGGTAGGTGCCATCACCCTCTTGTGGCCGAAGCGGGGTTGACAACGGCCGGCCATGGCAACCAGATCGCCGTCATGTCGACACGCTCACGTGCGCGCATGTCCAGCTGGTGGGCCGTTCTCGCGGCTCTCGCCATCGTGCTGGTCGCGACCGTCGGCTGGCCCACGCACAGCAGCCACGCGCACAGCGCTTCTGGTGTCGAGACCCCCTGCACCGGCGGCGTGGTCGACCACGAAGCGCCGGACGGTGCCGACTGCACCGGCGACTGCTGCCATGTCTGTGGTCCGCCTGCGGCCCTGCCGCTACCTGCCGCCGGGATCGTCGCCAGCCGTCACGGCCACCGGCCGCCGCTGAGCCGCCGCCGGCCGGGCCTCGGCAATGCGGATCTGCTCCGGCCACCGCGCGCCTGATTTTGCCGGCCTGCCGCCGGCAACCCGACCTCGTCGACCCCAGAGCGGCCTCCGGCCGCCCCATGTGACCCTTATCGATTGGAGCCGACCCATGCCCCGCTTCTTCTTCCGCCCTGCCGTCGCCGCCCTTGCCGCGCTCGCTTGCCTTGCCGGACCCACCCTGGCCCAGCAGGCGCATGACCACGCCGCCGCCACCGCCGCCGCCGCCGATGACGACGACGATCCCGCCGTGCGCGCCTATGTCGAGGCCATGGACCGGATGCACGCCGCGATGGCCGGGATGGCCTATTCGGGCGACGCCGATATCGACTTCGCCCGCGGCATGATCCCGCATCACGTGGCCGCCGTGAAGATGGCCGAGATCGTCCTGGAGCACGGTGCCGACCCCGAGATCCGGGCCCTCGCCGAGGCGATCATCGAGGCCCAGCTTCGGGAGATCGCCGAGCTCGAGGCGTGGCTCGCCGCCAACGACCCGACAGTGGACGATCCTGCCGCCGGCCACGGCCACAACTGAGCACCCGGCCCGGGCGGGGCGGTGCCTCGCCGGCAGCGCCCACGTTCCGGCTCCGGCGCAATGCCATGGCCAGTCCTGCCCTGTGGCGCCGCACCATCCTGCTCGTTGCGCTTGGCGCCAGCCTGCTCGTTGCGCTTGGCGCCAGCCTCGCCATGGTCGGTGCCGCGACCGGCTGGCTCTTCATCGACCGGAAGCGCCCGCTGCGCATCGCCACCGACGATCCGTCGATCCTCGCCCGCGGCGCCGCACTCTATGTCGAGCATTGTGCCGCCTGTCACGGCGCCGATCTCGAAGGCGAGCCCGACTGGCGCGTGCGCCGGGCGGACGGCACCCTGCCGGCCCCACCGCATGATGCGACCGGTCACACCTGGCACCATGCCGATGCCGATCTCGTCGCCATGACGAAGCACGGCATCGCGCCGTTCGCCCCGCCGGGCTACCGCTCCGCCATGCCGGCCTTCGCCGATAGCCTCGACGATACCGAGATCATCGCCATCCTCGCTCACATCAAGAGCCAGTGGTCGCCGGAGGTTCGCCGCCTGCAGGAACGCCTGAACGAGTGAGCGAGGCGAGCCGCCAAACGGCCGGAGGAGCCTCTACCCTCGACAGGTGATCGAGCACCCGAGACCGGTTCCCTCGACCGTCCGCCGCGGCTAGCATTCGCGGCAACGACCAGGCGGGGAGGATGTGGCAATGGTAGAGGCAAGAGTTGGTGGCGGCGACCCGCTCGGTCGGTTCCGCCTGGACGGCAAGGTCGTGTGCATCACCGGTGGCGCCGCCGGGATCGGTGCTGCAGCGGCCCGCCTAATGGCCGGCGCCGGGGCCACGGTCGTGGTGCTCGACCGTGATGCGGCGGCAGCCGAAGCGACGGCCGCTTCGATCGGCGGCGCATGCGAGGCCCGGGCCCTCGACGTCGCCGACGAGCGCCAGGTGGTCGAGGTCTTCGCCGGGGTCGCCGAGCGCCACGGCAGGCTCGACGTGTTGGTCGCCAATGCCGGGATCAACATCCGCCGAAGTGCGATGGACTGCTCGCTCGATGACTGGAACGCGGTCCTCGCCGTCAATCTGACGGGTGTGTTCCTCACCGCCCGAACGGCGGCCGGGCACATGCCGGCGGGCGGCGGGTCGGTGGTCACGACCGCCTCGATCATGAGCTTCAGAGGCGGCGGGCTCTATCCGAACATCGCCTATATCACGACCAAGGGCGCCCTCGTGAATCTCACCCGGGCACTCGCCGTGGAATGGGCCGAACGGGGTATTCGGGTGAATGCGGTAGCCCCCACGTGGACCCGCACGGCGTTCATCCAGCCGCTCCTCGACAATGCGGAGCTCGTGGAGCGCATCCAGTCGATCACCCCCCTGCGGCGGCTCGCCGAGCCCGAGGACGTGGCGCACGCCATGCTCTTTCTTGCCAGCGACGCCGCCTCGATGATCACCGGCCACACGCTCGCCGTCGACGGCGGTTTTCTCGCCCAGTAGCCGCGATGACGGCCTAGACGCCTGTGATCAGCCGGTGCAGGGTCGCAGCGGATGGGCTGCCCGCATCGGCACCGAGCGTGCGCAGAGCCTCGGGTGCATCGCCGACGAGCCGGCCGCCGATGCTGATCGTGACCGACGGATTGCGTGATGCGGCTCGGGTCATGTCGAGCAGGCGGGCGAGCCGGGCAGCCTCGTGATCGCGGCGGAAGACCGGGCTCAGCGCGATGTGGACGACGTCGAACGCTGTCGCCTCGACGATCGCCGCCAGGGCCGCATCGGTCTCGGGTGCGGCGAGCGTGGTCCGCCAACCGGTTTCGCAAAGGCACCGCTCGGCGAGAACCGCCCCCAGCCGGTGCGGCTCGCGCGGTGGTGTAGCGACCATGACCGCAGGCCGCGGCTCCGGCCGATCCGTCGCGGGCTCGGCCAGCGTGTCGATCGCCGACTGCGGGCTCACCACCGCCAAGGTGATCGAAAGATCGTCACACGCATCCCGCGCCCAGCGGTCGCCGAGCTCGCGCGCCGCCCGCTCGACAACCGGCGCCCAGACGCGGGGTGTCAGCCCGAACGGCCGAACGATGGCGTCGATACCGTCGACCGTCAGCGCCAGGTCGGGGCCCGCGGCGAGGAGGGGGTCGGCAAGTCGCTCGGCGGCGGTCGCAAGCTGCTCGGCGGCGGGGCCCGACGTGGCGCTGACGGCGCCGCAGGCCAGGCAGGACGTCCCGGCGGATGACCGCCTTCAGAACCTCTTTCACGGTCGCCGTCGAAGGCCGCGGGTCGTGCCGCAGACGACACCGCCAGCAGGGATTGCCCGACGACGCCCGATCCGCCGCACCGGCCCCTCGGCGACCAGGCGTAGTTGCGCGTCGCGCGCCTCAGGCAGATCGAGATTGCGGGCGAGCTCGTTGGCGGTGCCGAGCGGCATGACGGCGAGCGGCACCTCGACCTCGAGCAGCGCCAGCAGGGCCGCCGCGACCGAGCCGTCGCCGCCGGCGATGACGATCCGGTCGACCGCGGGCCCGATCTTGCGGATCAGCTCGTGCAAGGCGTCGATGCCGTCGGGCATGGCGAAGGTGACCTCGAGCCCCAGCGTCTCCAGCGCCGGCGCGCGATCGCCGGCTTCAGTGCCGCTCCTCGCCCGCGGGTTGCCGATCAGCAGCAGGCGCCGACGATCGGCGGTCCGCTCGGCCATAGCCGCCGCCGGTCGGTGTCTGGATGGCGAAGACCTCACCGGCCGCGAGCTCCGTGGCGGCGCAGCCCTCCAGCTTCTCGAGCGTCCCGCCTGCCCGCTCGACCCACTGATCACCGCACTGGCCGGGCTCGCCACCGGCGAGGCCGAAGGGCGCCACCTTGCGGTGGTTGGAGAGGAGCGCTGCCGACATCGGTTCGCGGAAACGAATCCGGCGAAGGGTGCCATCGCCGCCGTCGAACCGGCCCCGGCCGCCGGAGCCTCGGCGGATGCGGTGCTCTTCGAGGAGGACGGGGTAGCGCCATTCGAGGATCTCGGGGTCGGTGAGCCGCGAGTTGGTCATGTGGGTGTGCACGCCCGAGGTGCCGGGGTGGTCGGGGCCGGCGCCGCTGCCGCCGCAGATGGTCTCGTAGTACTGGTAGGTGGCGTTGCCGAAGGTGAAGTTGTTCATCGTGCCCTGGGCTGCGGCCAGGACGCCCAACGCGCCGAAGAGCGTATCGGTGCACCATTGCGAGGTCTCGACATTGCCGGCGCAGACCGCGGCCGGATGCCGGCAGGCGAGGATCGAGCCTTCCGGGATGATCAGCTCCAGGGGCTTAAGGCAGCCGTCATTCAGGGGGATGTCGTTGTCGACCAGCGTCCGGAAGACGTAGAGGACGGCGGCACGGGTGACGGCGGCGGGGGCGTTGAAGTTCCAGTCCTGCTGCTCGCTCGTGCCGGTGAAGTCGATCCGGGCCGACCGGCTGGCCTTGTCGACGGTGACGGCGACCTCGATCACCGGCCCCTGGTCGTGGGCGTAGGTGAACTGGCCGTCCTTCAGGCGGTCGATGACCCGGCGCACGCTCTCCTCGGCGTTGTCCATGACGTGGGCCATATAGGCCTGGACGGTCTCGATGCCGAACTGCGCCACCATGCGGTCGAGCTCGGCCGCGCCCTTGGCACAGGACGCCACCTGGGCCTGAAGGTCGGCGATGTTCTGCCGCGGGTTCCTGGCGGGATAGGGGCCGGACCGGAGCAGGGCCTCGACCTCGTCGAGGCAAAAGCGGCCTTGGTCGACCAGGTGGAAATTGTCGAAGAGCACGCCTTCCTCGTCGATGTGCCGGCTGAAGGGCGGCATCGAGCCCGGGGTGATGCCGCCGATATCGGCGTGATGGGCGCGCGATGCCGTGTAGAAGAGGACTTCGCCCGATTTGCTGAAGACCGGCATGACGACGGTGACGTCGGGGAGATGCGTGCCGCCGTTATAGGGGTTGTTGAGGGCGAAGACGTCGGCCGGGCGCATCTCGCCACCGCGCAGGCGGATGATCGTGCGGACGGATTCGCCCATCGAGCCGAGGTGCACCGGCATGTGCGGCGCGTTGGCGATCAGCCCGCCCCCGGCATCGAAGACCGCGCAAGAGAAGTCGAGCCGTTCCTTGACGTTGACCGAGTAGGCGGTGTTCTGCAGCGTGACACCCATCTGCTCGGCGATGGTCATGAAGAGGTTGTTGAAGATCTCGAGCAGGATGGGATCGCAGCTGGTGCCGAGCGCCACCCGGTCGGGGAGCTGTTCGGTGCGGGTCAGGACGACGTGGTCGCGGTCGGTGACCTCGAGCGACCAGCCGGGCTCGACCACGATTGTGGTGGTGCTGCCGGCAACGATGGCGGGGCCCTCGAGTCTGCAGCCGGGTGCGAGATCCTCGCGCCTGTAGACTTCGGCTGCGAAGCTTTCGGCGGGCTGGTGCGGGGCCCTGGTGGTGAAGATCGCGGTTTCGCCGACGGGCTCGGGCGTGGCGTCCGAGGTCTTCTGTTCCGGCTCCTCGATGTCGGCCATCAGGCCGATGCCCTCGAGGGTCAGGGTCTCGACGACGAGGTTGCGACCCTCGACGGTGAAGCCGTAGCGGGATTTGTGCTCGCGCTCGAACGCCGCGCGCATCGCCTCGGCGGCAGCGAGCGGCACCTCGATCGAGGTGTCGGTGCCGGCGTAGCGGACGTGGACCCGGGGCTCGAGGCGGGTCTGCGCTTCGGTCACCCCCTGCTCGGCGAGTTCGGCCCGGGCATCGCGAGCCAGCGCCGTCTTCGCGTCTTCCAGCACCGCCTCGACCGCGGGCGTCAGGGTCTGGTCGATGGCGCGCTGGCGGATGACGCGGATGTCGGCGAGGCCCATGCCGTAGGCCGAGAGGACCGAGGCGAAGGGGTGGATCTGCACGCTCTTGATGCCGAGGAGATCGGCCACCTGGCAGGCGTGCTGCCCCCCTGCCCCGCCGAAGCAGACCAGCGTGTAGTCCTGCACGTCGATGCCGCGGGCGATCGAGATCTCCTTGATCGCGTTGGCCATGTTGTCGTTGGCAATGGCGAGGCAGCCCTGGGCGATCTCTTCGGCTGTGCGTCTGGTGCCGGTCGCCTGTTCGGCGTCGCGGGCGAGGTCGGCAAAGCGCCTTTTGACGATGTCGACATCGAGCGGCTGGTCGGCATCCGGGCCGAAGACGGACGGGAAGAAGTCGGGCAAGAGCTTGCCGACCATGAGGTTGGCATCGGTGACCGCCAACGGGCCGCCGCGCCGGTAGCAGGCGGGGCCGGGATTGGCCCCGGCACTTTCGGGGCCGACGCGGAAGCGCTGGCCGTCGAAGACGATGATCGACCCGCCGCCAGCCGCCACCGTGTGGATCTTCATCATCGGTGCGCGCATCCGGACCCCGGCCACCTCGGTCTCGAAGGCCCGCTCGAACTCGCCGGCATAGTGGGTCACGTCGGTCGAGGTGCCGCCCATGTCGAAGCCGACGATCTTGGCGAAACCGGCGATCGCGGCCGTCTTGGCCGCACCGACGATGCCGCCGGCGGGGCCGGAGAGGATGGCGTCCTTGCCCTGGAACTTGTGCGCGTCGACCAGACCGCCGTTGGACTGCATGAACATCAGCCTGACCCCCTCGGTATCCCGGTCGATGCGGTCGACATAGCGGCGCAGGATCGGCGAGAGATAGGCGTCGACCACGGTGGTATCGCCGCGACCGACGATCTTCATCAAGGGCGAGACGGTGTGGCTGACGGAAACCTGGGTGTAGCCGATCTCCAGGGCGATCGCAGCCACCCTGGCCTCGTGGTCGGGGTGGCGGTAGCCGTGCATCAGCACGATGGCGACGGCGCGGAAACCGTCGGCGAAGGCGGCTTCGAGATCGGCACGGCTCTTCACTTCGTCGAGCGGCCGGTCGATGCCGCCATCGGCCAGGAGGCGCTCCTCGATCTCGATCACACGGCCATAGAGCTGCTCCGGCAGCACGATGTGGCGGGCGAAGATGTCCGGGCGGTGCTGGTAGCCGATGCGCAGGCAGTCGCCGAGGCCGCGGGTGATGGCCAGCACCGTGGGCGTTCCCTTGCGCTCGAGCAGCGCGTTGGTGGCGACCGTGGTGCCCATCTTGACGGCGTCGATCTCGGCCACGGGCAAGGGATCGTCCTGGCCGAGGTCCAAAAGATCGCGGATGCCCTGCAATGCTGCGTCCTGATACTGCTCGGGGTTCTCGGAGAGCAGCTTGTGGATGCGGATACGGCCGTCCGGCGCCTGGCCCACGATGTCGGTGAAGGTGCCGCCGCGATCGATCCAGAACTGCCAGCCGGTGGGCATCGCCCTCGCCTCGTGCTTGGTTGCGTGTCGGGACCGCTATAGAGGAGGTGGACGTGCAAGACGAGGTGCGGCGGCAGGCGATCGAGCGGGCGACTTTGTGGGCCTGGCCGCCGGAACGAACGGCCGGTGTCTCGGGCTGGCTCTTGCGCCAGGGCTCGACCGCGACCCGGCGGCAGAACTCGGTCCAGGCCCCGACGTTCTCGGGTGAAGTGACGCTCGACCAGGCGATCGCCGCGGTCGAGGCGTGGTATGCGGGCTTCGCACGCCTCGCCTGCTTTCAGCTGAGCGATGCGAGCCAGCCTCCTGGCCTCGATGCGATCCTGGCGGAGCGTGGCTATCGCCTCGAGGCACCGAGCGAGGTGCTGGTCCGCGATCTCGCGATGCCACCACCAGCACCTGCCGATGTGACACTCGAGGGACGGCCCACGGCCTTCGTCATGCAGGCCCTGGCCGACCCGCACTGGCCGGCAGCCGAGCGGGCGGCACGGGCCAGGCTCTTCGGTCGGATCAGGCGACCCCTGACCTTTGCCGTGCGGGCCGCGGGCGGCGTGCCGGTGGCCGGCGGCCTCGCGGTCGTCGACGGGCCACTTCTCGGCATCTTCGCCATGCGCACCGCCGTCACCGCACGGCGCTCGGGGCACGCCCGGGCGATGCTCACCCGGCTGCTGGGCTGGGGCCATGCCATGGGAGCACGCACGGCCTACCTGCAGGTCGAGGCGGCCAATGTCCCGGCCGGAACCCTCTACCGGTCTGCCGGGTTTCGGCCGCTCTACGCCTATCACTACCGTGTGGCGGCCACCTAGCCGCCGGCGAGCGTCATCGGCAGGGGCATGCGGCTGGTGTGCTCGGCGTCGATCGTGCCGAGGCGCGGCTTCAGCTCGATCCCGGCACCGATACGGCGGGCCAGGGCCTCGATGTCGGCGCCATCGGCATCGCCGGTAAGCGCCCAGAGCAGCGGGCCGTCCTGCCAGTAGGCGGTGCTGCCGCCGGCCGTGTCGACGACGTAAATCTCGGGCGTCAGGCCGCTTGGGCGGGTCTGCAGGTAGAGCGCCAGCGCCCGGCCGTCGGGGCCCGCGAGCTCAAAGCGGACGGTGGGCTTGCCGTCGATCTCGACCAGCCGCTGCAGCTCGGGCGAGGCGAAGCTGTGGCCCAGCTCAGGGGCCTCGAGCTCGACCGTGACCCGATCGGTGAACCAGGGGGCGCTTCGCTCGATGATGCCTGGCCGCGGCAGGCCGGCCCC
Organism: Geminicoccaceae bacterium; assembly: GCA_036796215.1. Taxonomy (GTDB): domain Bacteria; phylum Pseudomonadota; class Alphaproteobacteria; order Geminicoccales; family Geminicoccaceae; genus SLRI01. Next base: position 28,896 of record DAIRDJ010000011.1, on the reverse strand, counting down.
TTCAGCCCGCGTCTCGGCAGCCCGCGTCTCGGCAGCCCGCGTCTCGGCAGCCCCCGTCTCGGCAGCCCCCGTCTCGGCAGCCCGCGTCTCGGCCGGCCTGCGGCGGAGCGGCTCGAGGCTGCCGACGATCCCGCTGATGGCCGAGGCGCTCGGCTCCAGGCCGGCGAGGAAGGCCGGTGGGGTGGCGGCGACCGGGCGGTGGCTTGCGCCGAGCCACCAGCCGCCGACGCCGCTCAGGATGGCGAGGCCGAGGACCGACGCCGCCTGGAGCAGCGGCCGCAAGACCGGCCGGGCACGGGATCGCTCGAGCACGGACTTGAGCCGGCCGGGCACGGGCTCGGCGGCGATCGGGTCGAGGGCCCGGCCCAGGCTCTCGTTCTGTGCGATGAACATCTCGACCAGCGCGCGGGCGTCCGCTTCACTGGCGAGATGCTCGGCGACGATGCCACGGCGCGCGGCATCCAGCCTGCCGTCGGCATAGGCCATGAGGTCGAGATCGGTGATCCGGTCGTGGTCGAAGGTCATCCGGTCCTCGTCATTTCACCGCCCTGAGGCTCGGCCGGCGACGGCCCGGACGGCCGGGCCTCGCGGCTTCGAGGGCTTGCCTGCCGCGCCAGAGCCGCGAGCGCAACGTGCCGATCGGGATGTCGAGCACATCGGCGGCCTCGTCGTAGGCCATGCCTTCGACGGCAACGAGCAGGAGGGCGGCACGCTGGTCCGCGTCGATGGTGAAGAGCGCATCCATGACCTCGACCACCTCGGCGTGGTCCAGCTGCGCCGCGGGCATGGCGATCGGCTGGTCGAGATCGTCCAGGCTCGCGGTCAACTGCGCCTGCGCCCGCCGACCCCGGCCGTTGAGGAACTGGGTGTAGACGATGCGGAAGAGCCAGCTCCTGAGGCTCCCGGTGCGGCGCCAGAGGTGCCGCTTGGTGAGCGCCCGCTCCAGGCAATCCTGGACCAGGTCGTCCGCCGCGTCTGCATCCCGCAGCAGGGCTCGGGCATAGCGGCGCAGATGCGGGATTTCCCGCGCGATCGCCCATTTGACGTCGTCCACAGAATCTCCTTCCGACCACCGTCTCATGCACAAATGACAGCCGAGAGGCGACCGCGGTTCCCGCGACGAAAAAAAAACCAGCCGGCTCGGCGCATTTTTCGGAACTCAACGAGTGGCGGGCCTGTTCGTCGAGGAAGCGGTGCTCGTCGCATCGCGCCAGCCACGTCACCAAATCGGAGTCTCTCATGACCATCGAGAACGGACGCGCCCGTCTGACCCTGCCGGCCGCGGCCCTCTTTGCCTTTGCACTCGCGGCCCCCCTTCCTGCCACGGCGCAGATGGACGGCGGCCAACCGCCGATTGCCGCCGAGGACCTGAGCACCAGCCAGCTCGAATCGTTTGCCGCTGCCGCCGTACGGGTCGGCGAGATCACGGATCGGCTGGAGGTGGAGGCGCAGGGCGTCGAGGACCAGGCGGAGCTGCTTGAACTGCAAGAGCAGGCGAAAATGGAGATGGCCGCCGCCGTCGAGGACGAGGGCCTGACGGTCGACGAGTACAACATGATCTTCCAGGTGGCCCAGGTCGATCCCGAGTTGAACGCGATGCTGCTCCAGATGATGCAGCCCTGAGTGGCAGCTTCTCGTCATCGAACGCGTCGTGAAGGGGCCGGCCCGGCAGCTCGTCGGGCCGGTCCTCTTGCCCTTCCTCGCGCTGCCGCCGCCCTTTGTCCGCCGTCAGTCGCGGCGCTGGTCGCCGAGACTGAAGAGCTGGCGGATCGTGGCCATGAGGACGGTCTTGTCGCGGGGCCTCGTCGGCGCCTCGGCACCGTTGCCGCGGCGCGCCTCGAGGGCTTCCCTCGTGCCGGACCGGCGGCGCTCGAGGGTGGCGCTCAGATCCAGGGCTAGTCCTGGATTGGCCTCGAGGATCGGCGCCAGGGCGTCGCGATCGATCTCGAAAAGACGGCTCTGGCAGAGCGTGCGGACGGTCGCGGCGCGCGGCTCGCCGCAGAGCAGCGCGAATTCGCCGAAACAGCTGCCGGGTCCGAGCGTCGAGACGCGCTGCTCAGGGCCTTTTGGAGCCTGCACCAGCACCTCGACCAGGCCCTCGACCACGACGAAGAGCGAGCGGCCAGGCGTACCGGCCTCGAGCACCGTCGTTCCCTGTCCCAGTCGATGCTCCAAGGCGGCAGCGGCCAACTGCCCCAGTTCGGCACCGTCGAGGCCGGCGAACAGGTCGTTCTTCGCCAGCTGCTCGAGCAACGGCTGCCGGTCGCCGCCAGCCGGCCGTGGCAACCGTATCCTGCCGATCTCGCGCACCGGGCGGGCGAGCGGCAGCCCGGCATGGTGCAGATGGTGGACCGCTGCACGCAGCACCTCGTCCCGCAGCTCGATCGCTCGGGCGTAGTCGTTGAGCCAGTAGCGCAGGCGCCACAGCACGCCGTCGAGCGTGATCTCGTGCAGGACGACATCGGCGCGCCGATCCGCTGGCCGGTCGCGGAGTGCGTCGACATCGAGCAGGGCGGCCTCGAGCACGGCCGCGACGCGCGCCGGCGGCAGGGCGGCATCAACGGTCAGGCAGACGCTGTCCCGCCAGAACCACCCCTGAGCGCCATAGTTCTTGTGGAGGCTGGCGGCGAGCTGGCTGTTGGGCAAGACCACCCGGACCCGGTCGCGGGTGAGTGCTCGGGTGGTGAACCAGCCGATCTCCTCGATCTGCGCAGCCGTGCCATCGGGCAGGCTGATCCAGTCGTCGAGATGGTAGGGACCCTCGACATTGAGGGCGATGGCGGCCACCAGGCTCGCGATGGTATCGCGCATGGCGAAGCCCAGGACGGCGAGGGCGACGCTCGAGGTGGCAATCAGCGCACCGACCGGCTGCCCGAACACCTGCGACGCGATGCCGATGCCGGCCACCAGCCAGACGACCACGGCCAAAAGATCGGTGACCAGGCGCGGCAGCCGGTGGCCGGTGCGGCGGACGGCTGCGGCGTTGAGGGTGCTGTTGAGCAGGGTGACGCCGGCGAAGGTGGCGGCGAGCCAGAGCCCGGTAGCCGCTGCCTGATCGACCAGCCGGACCCTGGCCGGGGCGAGCGCCAGCCAGCCGCTGATGGCATCGACCTGAAGCTGCAGGACGATGGCCGCCACGAGCAGCGCCAGCGGCAGCCAATAGCGGCGCTCGTTGACGTCGGCGCCGAAACGCATCGAAGCCTCCCGACATTGTCACCGCTGGTGCGGAACGTTATCATGGGAGGTCGGCTAAACCGAGGCGGCCGGCAAGCGTTGCCGTGCTGACGGGCGATCAAGAACGCGTGGGCCGGCCCTCGAGGCAATAGAACGGGCGGTCCGAGGACCGCCCGAGTTGGGGGAGCTGCTGAACGACTGGCCGGTCGGGCTCGTCCGTGACGGGGCCCGACCGGCCGGGGAGAACTCAGCAATCGTAGTAGAGGACGAACTCGTAGGGGTGGGGGCGCAGCCGGATCGGATCGAGCTCGGTCTCGCGCTTCAAGGCGATGTAGTTCTCGATGAAGTCCGGCGTGAACACGTCACCCTGGATGAGGTAGTCGTGATCGGCCTCGAGCGCCGCGATCGCCTCGGAGAGCGCCCCCGGCACGGTCGGGATCTCGGCGGCCTCCTCGGGCGGCAGATCGTAGATGTTCTTGTCGATCGGGGCGCCCGGGTCGATCTTGTTCTTGATCCCGTCGATCCCGGCCATGAGCATCGCCGCGAAGGCGAGGTACGGGTTGGCCGACGGATCGGGGCAGCGGAATTCGACCCGCTTCGCCTTCGGGCTGTTGGAGTACATCGGGATGCGGCAGGCGGCCGAGCGGTTGCGGAGCGACCAGGCGAGGTTGACCGGCGCCTCGTAGCCGGGAACCAGGCGGCGGTAGGAGTTGGTGGTGGGCGCCGCGAAGGCCAGGATCGAGGGGGCGTGCTTGAGCAGGCCGCCGATATAGTAGCGGGCCATGTCGGAGAGCCCGGCATAGCCGGCCTCGTCGGCGAACAGCGGCGTCGAGCCGGTCCAGATCGACTGGTGGCAGTGCATGCCGGAGCCGTTGTCGCCGAAGAGCGGCTTGGGCATGAAGGTCGCGGTCATGCCGTGCGCCCTGGCGACGTTCTTGACCACGTACTTGTACTTCATCTGGTGGTCGGCCATGGCCAGGAGCGAGTCGAACTTGAGATCGATCTCACATTGGCCGGCCGTCGCCACCTCGTGGTGGTGACACTCGACGGTCAGGCCGATCGACTGCATGACGAGGGCCATCTCGGCGCGCAGGTCGTTGAGCGTGTCGGAGGGCGCGCAGGGGAAGTAGCCACCCTTGGGCGGGATCTTGTAGCCGAGGTTCGGCCCTTCGTCGGCCATCGTGTTCCAGTGGCCCTCGGGGCTGTCGACCTCGTAGGAGCCGTAGTTCACCCCCTGGCCCATGCGCACGTCGCTGAAGACGAAGAACTCGGCCTCGGGGCCGAAATAGGCGGTGTCGCCGATGCCGGTCGACCGGAGGTAGTCCTCGGCCTTGATCGCGACACCACGCGGGTCGCGGCTGTAGAGCTCGCCGGTGACGGGGTCGGCCACGGCGCAGATCATCACCAGGGTCTTGTGCTTGGTGAACGGATCGAGGAACGCCGTGGTGACGTCGGGACGGAGCAGCATGTCGGAGGCCTGGATCTGCGCGAAGCCGCGCACCGAGGAGCCGTCGAAACCGAGGCCTTCCTCGATGTTGCTCTCGCCGAACACCGCCGCCGGATAGGAGATGTGCTGCCAGATCCCGGGCACATCTATCAAACGAAGATCGATCATCTCGACCCCGTGGTCCTTGACCGCCTTCATCACGTCGGCGGCGGTCTTGCATCCCAAAGTCATCGTTCACCTCTTGCTTGAAGCGGATGGGTCCGTTCGGCCCTGGCCGATGGCCCTGTTTGGGGCCTGGCGGCTGCTGCCGCGCGATTCTTTAGATTGGTCGGTGGCTGGCGACGCTCAGACGGCGTCGGGGCCGTGCTCGCCGGTCCGGATCCGGACCACGTCTTCGATCCCCATGACGAAGATCTTGCCGTCGCCGATCCGATCGGTCTTGGCCGCCTGCTGGATCACCTCGACCGCGCGATCGACGATGCTGTCGTCGACGACGAGCTCGATCTTCACCTTGGGCAGGAAATCCACGACATATTCTGCCCCACGGTAGAGCTCGGTATGGCCCTTTTGCCGGCCGAAGCCCTTGACCTCGGTGACAGTCATGCCCTTGAGCCCGACCTCCTGCAGCGCTTCCTTGACTTCATCGAGCTTGAACGGCTTGATGATGGCTTCGATCTTCTTCATGCCTCGGGGTCTCCCTCCGCGTGTTGCCCGCCACCATCCCCGATTGGCACGCTCTTGACGCGGTCCAAGGTGGTGGTAGCCGACCGGTCCGGCCGGGCCGAGCGGTCGATGTTTCGTCGTGCTGTCCGATATGCACGGAGCGTGCCAGCTCGCACGGCCTCGGTTTGGCATGGTGCGGTGCCGGCGGGGGCCCAGCAAGTACTGCATAATGTTTGCGCACTATGCTGAAAATTCAGGCAGAGAGCTGGGCAGCACCGGTGCTTGACGACGCCGGGGCTTTGGGCCACATGACCGTCGTCGATGCGGTGGGCGTAGCTCAGCTGGTTAGAGCGCCAGGTTGTGGCCCTGGAGGCCGCCGGTTCAAATCCGGTCGCTCACCCCACACTTTCCATTTGAACATATTGTTGGCTTTCCCAGGTGGCGGCTCAGGCCGACCCGACGCGCGCGGCGTCTCGACGGCTGAGCGATTTGCTGGCACGCTAGTTGCAGCCTTGCACGTCGGGTGGCGATGCCCGCACGCCGGCGTCGCGCAGCGAAGGGAACGCAGCAGAATGACCTCGAAAATGTGGCAGGCGAGCGTCGCCTCGGTCGCGCTCGGGCTATTGGCTACGAGCGTGCCGGCTCTGGCGCTCGATGAAGTGACGTTCGGCACCAACTGGAAGGCCCAGGCCGAGCATGGCGGCTACTATCAGGCCGTCGCCACCGGCATCTACGAGGAGTTCGGCCTCGACGTGACGATCCGGCCGGGTGGGCCGCAGGTCAACCATCCGCAATTGCTGGCGGCGGGGCAGATCGACTTCAACATGGGCTCGGCCATGTTCGGCGCCTTCAACTATGCCCAGAACGACGTGCCGATGGTGACGGTGGCCGCGATCTTCCAGAAAGACCCGCAGATCCTCATGGTCCATCCCGACCAGGGGATCGACGCTCTGGCCGATCTCCAGGGCATGCCGATCCTGATCTCGACCGGGGCGCGGACCACCTATTGGCAGTGGCTGAAGGTGGCCTATGGCTTCACCGACGACCAGATCCGCCCCTACACCTTCAATCCCGGCCCGTTCATCGCCGATCCCGCCGTCGCCCAGCAGGGCTATCTGACCTCCGAGCCCTATGCCATCGCGCGCGAGGCCGGCTGGGATCCGAAAGTCTTTCTGCTCGCGGATGCCGGCTACGACACCTATTCGACGACGATCGAGACGAGCTGGGCCCTGGTCGAGGAGAACCCCGATCTGGTCCAGCGCTTCGTCGATGCGACCATATTGGGCTGGTACTCCTATCTCTACGGCGATCCGAGCCCCGGCAACGAGCTGATCAAGGCCGACAACCCCGACATGACCGACGAGCAGATCGCCTATTCGATCGAGAAGCTGAAGGAATACGGCATCGCCGATTCGGGTGACGCCGAGACGCTCGGCATCGGCGCCATGACCGAACAGCGCTGGACCGAGTTCTTCGCACTCACCGTCGAGGCCGGGCTCTATCCCGAGGATCTCGACCTCTCCCGCGCCTACACGCTCGATTTCGTCAACAAGGGGGTGGGGCTCGACCTCAAGAAGGAGCTCACCGGCGGGTGATGGCAACCGCCGTCGAGCGCCGGCACGCGGAGCCGGTCCACCATGGTGGCCGGCTCCTCGAGCTGCAGGGGGTCTCGAAGACCTTCTCCAACGGCACGGTGGCCCTCGAGAACCTCAACCTCTTGGTCCAGCGCCACGAGTTTTTGAGCCTCCTCGGTCCGTCCGGCTGTGGCAAGAGCACCGCCCTTCGGATCATCGCCGGCCTCGGCGGCGTCACCACTGGGCGGCTGTTCTGGCCCGAGGGCGAGCATGTGGGCGATATCGGCTTCGTCTTCCAGGAGCCGACGCTGATGCCCTGGGCCACCGTCTTCGATAACGTTCATCTGCCGTTGAAGCTGCAGGGCCAGGGTCGCCGCCAGGTCAAGGCCCGGGTCGAGGAGGTGCTCGCCATGGTGGGCCTCCAGGACTTCCACCGGGCCTACCCGCGCGAGCTTTCGGGTGGGATGAAGATGCGGGTCTCGATCGCCCGCGCCCTGGTCACCCGCCCCAAGCTCCTGCTCATGGACGAACCCTTCGCCGCCCTCGACGAGATCACCCGCATCCGGCTCAACAACGATCTCTTGCGGTTGTGGGAGGGCCAGGGCTGGACGGTGGTCTTCGTCACCCACAGCGTCTACGAATCGGTCTTCCTGTCGTCGCGAATCGTCGTCATGGCGGCCCGCCCGGGGCGGATCGTCGGCGAGATCGCGGTCGACGCCCCCTACCCGCGCGACGAGCAGTTCCGCACGTCCGAGCCCTACAACGCCTACTGCCGCGAAGCCTCGGCCGCCTTGCACCGTGCGATGGGCGACGGCTGACCGTGCCCTAGCTTCATACCGTGTCACCTGCACCGACCATGGACCGGTGGGGCGTGGGGAGGATCATCCTCCCCACATCTCGGGAGATCAGCTCATGTCGACCATGATCGAGGACGATCGCATCGTCGGCCTGCAGGACGAGGCCATCGCCCGCGCCGCTGCCGCAGCCGAGAATCGGGACCGCGTGCTGCGCTGGGCGATGCCGGTGAGCCTGATCATCGCCGTGCTCGCCCTTTGGGAGTTCGGTGTGTGGTACAACGACACGCCGCATTACATCCTGCCGGGCCCGATCCTTGTCATCAAGACGCTCTTTGTCGACTGGCACACCCTCTACCCGTCGCTCCTGGTGACCCTGCAGATCACGTTTTCCGCGCTGGCCATTGCGATCATCGGCGGCGTCGGCCTCGCCGTTCTCTTCACGCTCTCCAAATGGGTCGAGCTGTCGCTCTTCCCCTTCGCCGTGATCGCCCAGGTCACCCCGATCATCGCCATCGCCCCCCTGATCCTGATCTATGTCGAGAGCACCTACGCCGCACTTCTGCTCTGTGCCTGGATCGTCGCCTTCTTTCCGATCCTCTCGAACACCACGCTCGGCCTGAACAGCGCGGATCACAACCTCGTCAATCTCTTTCAGCTCTACGGTGCCAATCGCTGGCAGATGCTGCGCTATCTTAGACTGCCCTCGGCCATGCCCTACTTCCTGGGTGGGCTGAAGATCGCCGGCGGCCTGGCGCTGATCGGTGCCATCGTCGCCGAGTTCGCGGCGGGGACCGCCGGCACCGGCTCCGGCCTCGCCTATCGCATTCTCGAGGCCAGCTATCGGCTCAACATCCCGCGGATGTTCGCTTCCTTGATCCTGATCTCGCTCTCCGGCATCCTGATCTTCTTCGCCTTTACGGCACTGTCGCATCTGATGCTCAGGAAGTGGCACGAGAGTGCCTTGAAGCGGGAGAACTGACGGCCGTGCTGCGGATCCCCGAGGAGACCAGCTTCACACTGCTCGACGCCACAGTGCCTCTCGCCATGGTCGAGGGCCCGGGACCGGCCGCCGGGGTCGATCCTGACGGCTGCGTCAAGGTCGACATCCGGATCGAGGCCGGCCGAATCGCCTCGGTGTCAGCCGCCGCCGGCACCGGCACCCGCAACGGCATCGCCCTTGCCGGGCGCATGGTCTGGCCGTCGCCGGTCGACATGCACACCCATCTCGACAAGGGGCATATCTGGCCCAGGGCCGCCAACGCGGACGGCACGTTCATCGGCGCGCTCGAGACCGTGCACAAAGACAGGACCGCCAACTGGCGCGCCTCGGATGTCCGGGCCCGGATGGATTTCTCGCTGCGCTGCGCCTGGGCGCACGGCACGGCCTCGATCCGCACCCATCTCGACTCGATCCCGCCACAGCCCGCAATATCCTGGCCCGTCTTCAGCGAGATGCGCGAAACGTGGCAGGGGCGGGTCGACCTGCAGGCGGTGAGCCTGATCTCGAGTCTCGACTTCTTGGGCGACACGCCTGCCTATCTCGCCGATCTCGTGGCCGAGCACCAGGGAATCATGGGGCTCGTGCCGCTGATGCAGGACGGCTTGGAGGCCCAGCTCGACCAGTTCTTCGAGCTCGCCGGTGCTCGGGGCCTCGATTGCGACCTGCATGTCGACGAGAGCGAGGACCCGGCCGCGCGTACGCTGGAGCAGGTGGCCCGCTCGGCGCTCAGGACCGGCTTTCGCGGCCGGATCACCTGCGGCCATTGCTGCTCGCTCGCGGTGCAGCCCGAGGCCTATGTCGGCGAGGTGCTCGACCTTCTGGCCGAGGCCAATATCGCCATCGTCAGCCTGCCGATGTGCAACATGTACCTCCAGGATCGCCACGCCGGGCGCACCCCGCGCTGGCGCGGCGTGACGCTGCTGCACGAAATGCGGTCCCGCGGCATCGAGCTGGCGGTCGCCTCCGACAACACCCGCGACCCATTCTACGCCTACGGCGATCTCGACCTCGTCGAGGTTTTTCGCGAAGCCGTGCGGATCCTGCACCTCGACCATCCCTTCGGCGACTGGCCGGCGCTCATCGGGCGCAATCCGGCGCACATCATGGGCCTGAAGGATCGAGGCGTGATCCGGGCAGGGGCACCCGCCGATCTCGTCATCCTGGAGGGCCGGCGGTTCAGCGAGGTGCTGGCCCGGCCCCAGAGCCGCCGCACCGTGCTGCGCGCCGGCAAAGCGATCGACACGACCTTGCCGGACTACGCCGAGCTCGACGCGCTTTTCCAGTAGACACCAAGAAAACCCGGGGCCGGAGACAGCCATGCGTGCGGTTGCTGCACTGATCGAGGAGTTGGGCGACATTGCGGTCGAGACCCAGCCGCAAAAGGTGCGGCGGCGCAGTCGCGACTTCTACTGGTACAGCCCGATCCTCAAGCGCAAGCTCGACCATGTTACCGCCGATGCGGTGGTCACCCCACGGGACGAGGACGAGGTGATCCGCGTCGTGGCCGCCTGCTACCGACACCACATACCGGTCACCGTCAGAGGCGGCGGCACCGGCAATTACGGCCAGGCGATGCCGCTCGAGGGCGGGATCGTCCTCGATCTCTCGGAGCTGAACCGGATCAAGGAGGTAGGTCTCGGCTGGGTCCGCGTCGAGGCGGGGGCGAAGCTCGCCGACATCGATGCCCAATGCCAGTCGCAGAGCAAGCAAGAGCTCCGGGTCCATCCCTCGACCCACAAGACCGGCACCATCGGCGGCTATATCGGCGGCGGCTCCTCGGGCGTCGGCTCGATCACCTGGGGCATGCTCAGGGATCCCGGCAACATCATCGAGACGCGGGTGGTCACCATGGAGGCCGAGCCCCGGGTCCTGGCACTCAGGGGTGCCGACATCCAGAAGGTGAACCACGCCTACGGCACCAACGGCATCATCACCGAGCTCGTCGTACCGCTGGCACCGGCCTATCGCTGGTGCGAGATCGTCATGGCCTTCAACCACTTCATGGATGCGACCCGATTCGCCAACATGATTGGCCGGCAGGACGCGCTCTTGAAAAAGCTCGTCTCGGTGATCGCCGCCCCCGTCGGCCACGAATATCTCCGCCCCGACCTGATCGGCCGGACCGAGAGCGTGGTGATCCTGATGATCGCCGAGCACGCCATGGACGCGTTCATGAGCCTGGCGCAGGCCAGCGAGGGGCGGATTGCCCTGCAGCGCTTTGCCGACGAGGTGAACGGCAGCGACATCCCGGTCTTCGAGCTGACCTGGAACCACACCACACTGCATGCGCTCAAATACGACCGGACCATCACCTACCTGCAGAGCCTCTTCCCGCCGCCGCATCATCTCGAGAAGGTCGAGGCGATGTTCAGGCATTTCGGCGACGAGGTGCCGCTGCATCTGGAGTTCGTGCGGTTTGACGGCGAAGTCACCTGCTTCGGCCTGCAGCTCGTCCGCTACTCGACCGACGAGCGGCTCTTGGCGATCATCGAGTATCACAACCAGAGCGGCTGCCCGATCTTCAATCCGCACGAGTACACGCTCGAGGGCGGCGGCATGAAGCGGGTCGACCAGACCCAGCTCGCCTTCAAGCGTGAGGCCGACCCCAGGGGCCTGCTCAATCCCGGAAAGATGATCGGCTGGGACAACCCGGACTACGACGAGAGCGCCGACCGCCGCTTTCTCTACGACAAATGACGGCAGTGATCCCGGCAGCGCTCGCCGGGCTCGACGTCGAGACCCGGCCGGCCCAGGTCCGGAGGCGGAGCCGTGACTTCTACTGGTACAGCCCGGTCCTGAAGCGCCGGCTCGACCACGTCACCGCGGAAATGGTGATCACGCCGAAGGACGAGGCAGAGGTGGCTAGGGTGCTGGCGCACGCCTTCGCCACCGACACGCCCGTCACGGTCCGTGGGGCCGGCACCGGCAATTACGGCCAGGCGATGCCCTTGCACGGCGGGATCGTCCTCGATCTTTCGGCGATGAACCGAGTCGTCCGGGTCGCGGGCTCGGTCGGCCGGTTCCAGGCCGGGGCGGTTCTCCGCGACATCGACAAGGCGTTGCAGCCGAGGGGCTTGGAGCTCCGCTTTCATCCCTCCACGCATGGCCAGGCCACGATCGGCGGCTTCGTCGCCGGCGGCTCGGGCGGCGTCGGCTCGGTCACCTGGGGCACCCTGCGCGACCGCGGCGCCGTTCATGCGCTGCGGCTGATGACCATGGAGGCCGAGCCCCGCACCATCGAGCTGCGTGGTCTCGACGTCCACAAGGCCATGCACTGCTTCGGCACCTGCGGCGTGATCACCGAGGTCGAGCTGCCACTGGCCCCGGCCTATGACTGGGTCGACCTGATCGTCACGCACGACGACTTCATGGCGGCCGCCCGGCTCAGCGACATGATCGCGCACGAGGATGCGCTGACCAAGAAGCTGGTGACCGCCATCGCCGCCCCGGTGCCCGGCCACTACCTCTTCCCGGGCCGTGTCGGCGAAGACCAGAACGTGCTCCTCCTGATGGTCGCCGACTTCGCCGCCCCCATCACCCGCCAGCTGCTCGAGGCCGCCGGCGGCCGCATCGTCCACGACCAGCGCGCCGCCGAGGCCAAGACACCGCTCTACGAATACAGCTGGAACCACACCACGCTGCAGTCGCTGAAGCACGACCGCAGCCTCACCTACCTCCAGGTCGCCTACCCGCCGCCGACGCATCTGGAGCGCGTCGAGCACATGTGGCGCACCTTCGGCGACGAGGTCCCGGCGCACATCGAGTTCGTCCGCATGCGCGGCATCACCGCCTGCTCCGGCCTGCCGCTGGTCCGCTTCACCACGGAGGAGCGCCTGTTCGAGATCATCCGCTGCCACCAGGACCACGGCTGCCCGATCTTCAACCCGCACGTCTTCACCCTCGAGGAAATGGGCAGGAAGGATGTGGATGAGGCACAACTCGCCTTCAAGCGCGCGGTGGACCCCAAGAACCTGCTCAACCCGGGCAAGATGCTGAGCTTCGACGACCCGGAGCGGATGACCAAGGCCAAGGGCTTCTTCACGTTTTCGGGCTAGGTGCTTCAACGACGACGTTCAGGGCTGCGAGAAACCCCGCCCGGGTCTCCTTGCACATCTTAAACATCATGTCACCGCCCCGTCACGACGTCCTGCGGCAGCGGCCCGTCCTTCAGGTTGGCGAGCGGGTAGCGCGAAACCTCGTCCAGGAGGGCTACGAGTCTCGCCGCCACGTGGTCGAGCACCTTTTGGCCCCGTTCGGCATCGGCAGCGGCGGCATTGCCGGCCGCACCGCTCTCGTCGACGTCCTGGGCTTGCCAACCGTAGCCGGCGGCACCGAGGCCCATCAGGATCGGAAAGCGGTTGGCCTCGCGCTTCGAGAGCGGCACGAAGTCCGCGGCATGCTCCATCGCCACGAGATCGGGGCGCAGCGCCAGCATCAGCGCGGTCTCGACTTCGCCCGCGTGGATCCCGTGCTGCCGCTCGGCCGGATCGATGACCCCCTCGGGCAGGCCGAGCTGGCCCCAGGAAAGGCAGGCGACGACCATGTCGTGGTCGATCCTGAGCTGCCTTGCTGTGATCTGCATCACCTGGATCTGGCCGCCGTGGCTGTTGAGGATCAGGAGCTTCCTAACCCCTGCCCGTCTGACGCTGGCCCCGATCTCGTACCACATTCGGCGCAAGGTCTCGGCGGTGTGGGTCAAGGTGCCGGGGAAGTCGACATGCTCCTCGCTTCTGCCCACCCAGGTCATCGGCAGCACCGTCACCGGCAGGCTCTCGGGCTTGAGCGCCAGCATGCTCTCGACGATGCCCTGGTTGATGCAGGCATCGACCATGACCGGCAGATGCGGCCCGTGCTGCTCGACGGCACCCACCGGCAACACGGCGACCCAGCTTTCGGGATCGACATGGGCGAAATCGGCGCTACGCATTTCATGCCAGTACGGGCGCGGCAAAGGGGACAAGGCCAGGGCCTCCATCAGGGCAAGGGAACGAAGAGATGCGACGCAGAGCGATCACGCCAGGGACTATCCACCGTCCGTTCGGCAGCTACAACCACGGGCTCTTGGTCGAGGGGCCGCCGCCCGTGCTCCACATGGCGGGCCAGGTGGGCATGGCCGCCGACGGCACCGTGCCGGGGACGGTCGAGGGGCAGACCGAGCTCTGCTTCACCAATATCCAGGCGATCCTGGACGAAGCGGGGCTCGAGCGACGGCACATCGTCAAGCTCACCACATATCTCACCGACCCGGCGTTCCGCGCCCTCTACATGCCGATCCGCAACGCCTGGATCGAGGAGCCCTGGCCCGCCTCGACGCTTGTCGTGGTCAAGGCGCTCGCCGAGCCACACTTCCTGATCGAGATCGAGGCGTTCGCGGTCGGCGATCCCTGATGCGCGTGCTCTACCTCTATTGCCATCCGCTCGAAGAGAGCTTTCACGCCGGCATCAGGACGGCCGCCACCGCCGCGCTTACCCGGGCCGGCCATGAGGTCGACCTCTGCGATCTCTACGCCGAGGGCTTCGACCCCGTGCTCTCGGCCGAAGGCAGGCGCACCTACCACGACGAAAGCGTGAACCAGCGAAGCCTCGAGACCTATGTCGAGCGGCTGCGCACGGCCGAGGCCCTGGTCGTCCAGTTCCCCACCTGGTGCTTCGGCCCGCCCGCCATGCTCAAAGGCTTCTTCGACCGCCTGTTCATGCCGGGGGTCGCCTTCGACATCTCAAATCCCGCGCGTGTCCGTCCCCTCTTGCAGAACATCAAGAAAGTGGTCGGCATCTCGACCTATGGCCGGCCATGGTCGCGGGCTCTCCTGGTCGGTGACCCGCCGCGCAAGCTCGTCAAGCGCTATCTCCGCTGGTTCGTGGCCCGCTCGGCACCCGTTCACTACCTCGCCCTCTACCACATGAACGTGGCCCAGGAGCCGAGGCGCAAGGCGTTCATCGCCGAGATCGAACAGGCCATGGAGAGGTTCTGATGCGGGCCCTCGTCGTGCATGCGCATCCGGTGGCCGAGAGCTTCAACCGATCTCTCAACAAGTTCGTTTGCGCAACACTTGAAGAGCAAGGCCACGAAGTACGCAATCTAGATCTTTATACCGAGAACTTCATGCCAGTGCTCAGCCCTGCCGAGCGGCGGGCCTATCACGACGAGGGCGACAACGTGGCGCCCGTGCGCGCGCATCTCGAGCACCTCGCCTGGTGCACGGGCCTAGTCTTCGTATATCCGACCTGGTGGTACAGCCAGCCCGCAATCCTCAAGGGCTGGCTCGATCGGGTCCTCGTCCCGCACGTCACCTTCACGATGCCCGTCGGCAACAAGCCGGTTCAGCCGCTCATGCAGCACATCGGCTGCCTCGGCGGGGTGTCGACCTACGGCGCGCCCTGGCTCTGGACCCGCTGGGTAGGCGACCCTGGCCGGCGGATCATCATGCGTGGCATCCGCGCGCTGGTGCACCCCAGAGCCAAGACCTTCTGGGCGGCGCTCTACAAGATGGACAGCTCCACACCGGAGAGCCGGCGCGCCTTCCTGGCCGAGGTGGAGCGCAAGCTTCGCGCCTTGCCGCTCGAGGTGCCGAGCGAGCCTTTGCGGATGCGGCTCGACTGAGGTCCCGCGCGAGTTATCCCGAGGATTCTCGCTGCTCGGGCGTAGCAGCGACGCCCGCTTGTGCTATGCAACTTCCATGCAGAACGACAGCGACAGCCCCGCCACCAACCCCGAGCGCCTGCCCGGCATGCGCGTCCAGCCGCATAACCTCCAAGCCGAGCAAGCCCTGCTCGGGGCGATCCTCGTCAACAACGAGGCCTTCCACCGGGTGAGCGAGTTCCTGCGCGCCGAGCACTTTTTCGAGCCCGTGCACGCCCGTATCTACCAGTCCTGCGCCGATCGGATCAGCCGCGGCCAACTGGCCGACGCCAAGGCGCTCTTCCACCTCTTCGACACCGATCCGGCCCTGCAGGAGCTCGACGGCGCGCGCTATCTTTCCCGCCTGGCGCATGCCGCCGAGACCATCATCAACGCCCCCAGCTTCGGCCAGATCATCCACGATCTGGCGGTCAAGCGTGGCCTGATCGGCTTGGGCGAGGAGATGGTGCTCCGCGCCTACGACGCGCAGGCGCCGGAGACCGCCACCGACCAGATCGAGACGGCCGAGCAGGGCCTCTTCGAGCTCGCCCAGGAAGGCGAAGTCAAGAGTGGCTTTCGCGCCTTTCCCACGGTCCTCACCAGTGCCGTCAGCCTGATCGAATCGGCCTACCACAAGGTCGGTGAGGTGACCGGCGTGCCGACCCGGCTCGACAGCCTCGATCGCATCCTCGGCGGCCTGCAATCCTCCGATCTTTTGATCCTCGCCGGCCGCCCGTCGATGGGCAAGACCGCACTCGCCGTCACCATCGCCGCCAACGCCGCGGCGCAGCGCGCGAGCGGCCTCGAGGCCGAGAAGCTGAAATGCGAGAACTACACGGTGGGCGTGTTCAGCCTCGAGATGTCGGCCGAGCAGCTCGCCATGCGCCTGCTCTCGGCCGAAGCCCAGATCCCCTCGGACGAGCTGCGCCGCGGCAAGCTCGACGAGGAGGCCTGGCAACACGTCGTCCGCGCCAGCCAGGCGCTGGCTGCGCGGCCGATGTTCATCGACGACACCCCTGCCCTCTCGGTCTCGGGGCTCAGAAGCCGGGCGCGGCGGCTGATGCGAACGCAAGGCCTGTCGATGCTCGTTGTCGACTATCTGCAGCTGATGCGCGGCTCGAGCACCATGTCGCAAAGCAACCGGGTGCAGGAAATCTCCGAGATCACCCAGGCCTTGAAGGCCATCGCCAAGGAGCTGAACATCCCGGTCCTCGCCCTCTCGCAGCTCAGCCGGGCGGTCGAGAGCCGCGAGGACAAGCGGCCGCTGCTCTCGGACTTGCGCGACTCCGGCTCGATCGAGCAGGACGCCGACGTCGTCATGTTCGTCTACCGCGAGGAGTACTACCTCGAGCGCTCCGCCCCGCAGCAGCGCGAGAACGAAAACCTGGAGAAGTTCCAGCAGCGCCACCGCGAGTGGCTGGAGCGCTGCGACCGCGCCCACAATCGCGCCGACATCATCATCGCCAAGCAGCGCAACGGCCCGATCGGCACGGTCCAGGTCCAGTTCGACCCGTCCTTCGGCCGCTTTCGGAACCTCGAAACGATCGAGTACATCGCGGGTGATTGAGGCGCATGCCTGAAACGCAGCTATTGGTCGATCTCGACGCCATCGCCGCCAATTATGCGATCCTGCAACGCGCGGCGCATGGCCAGGAGGTCGCGGGCGTGCTCAAGGCCGACGCCTACGGCCTGGGGGCCGCCGCAGTCGCCCCGGTGCTCTGGCAGGCCGGCTGCCGCAGCTTCTTCACCGCCAAGCTCGGCGAAGCCGTCAGCCTGCGCGACATCCTGCCCGAGGCCGCCATCTACGTTCTCGAAGGGGTCACTGCGCCCGAGGTCAGAGCGTTCACCGCCGCCGATCTCCGCCCCGTCCTCAACCGGCCGGGCGAGCTCGAGCTCTGGGCCGCTGCCGCCCGGCGGGCCGGCCGCAAGCTCGATGCGGCGATCCAGCTGGAAACCGGCATGTGCCGCATGGGCTTTGCGGCAGCCGACCTCGACGCCATCCGCGACGCCTGGCTGGACGCCATCGATCTCACCCTGGTGCTCAGCCACCTTGCCTGCGCCGACGCGCCGGCCCACCCGCAGAATGCCGTGCAGCAGCAGCGCTTCGCCATCATGGCAGCACGGCTGCCGCCGGCCCCGCGCAGCCTCGCCAACTCGTCCGGCATCTTCCTGGGCGCCGACTTCACGGCCGACCTCGCCCGCCCGGGCGCCGCCCTCTACGGCATCAACCCCACCCCCGGCCGGCCCAACCCGATGCGGCCGGTCGTGACGATCACCGCCCCGGTGCTCCGGGTGCTGCAGCTTGACGCCCCGGGTGCCGTCGGCTACGGCGCCGCCTATCCGGTGGCAGCGGGCACGCGGATCGCAACCATCGGTATCGGCTACGCCGACGGACTGCCGCGGGCTGCCGGTGGCACTGCCGCAGTGTCGATCGGCGGACGAACAGTTCCCATTGTCGGGCGGGTTTCGATGGATTTGACCACGCTCGACGTGAGCGACCTAGACGCAGACGCGGTCGGCATCGGCACAACCGTCGAGCTCTTCGGCCCGGCCTTCGACCTCGACGCCGTGGCCGCCGCATCCGGCACCATCGGCTACGAGATCCTCACCCGTCTCGGCTCGCGCTTTCGCCGCGTCTACACAGGATCGGCTGCCGCATGATCAATCCCTTCCAGGTGGTCGGTGCCACCATCATCGCGGTGACCCAGGCGGCCGGCCGCATCCTGATCTTCGCCGGCGGGGCCATCGGCAACGGCGTGGTCGGCCCCTTCTACTGGCGCCAGCTCGGCCGCCAGCTGATCGAGATGGGCTACCAGTCGCTGCCCGTCGTGGGGCTGACCGCCATCTTCACCGGCATGGTCCTGGCTCTCCAGAGCTATACCGGCTTTCAGCGCTTTCAGGCGGAAAGTGCGATCCCGACCATCGTCGTCCTCTCGGTCGTTCGCGAGCTCGGGCCCGTGCTCGCCGGGCTGATGGTCGCAGGCCGAGTGGGTGCCGCCATGGCGGCCGAGCTCGGCACGATGCGCGTCACCGAGCAGATCGACGCGCTCGCCACCCTCTCCACCGACCCGATGCGCTACCTGGTCTTTCCCCGCCTCCTCGCCGGGCTGATCGCCCTGCCGCTGCTCGTCGTCGTCGCCAACATCATCGGTGTGATGGGCGGCTATCTGGTCAGCGTCTACAAGCTCGGCTTCGGCCCGATCGAATATCTCAACCGCACCTTCGAATACCTCGAGACCATGGACGTGGTCTCGGGCCTGGTGAAGGCCGCCGTCTTCGGCTTCATCATAGCACTCATGGGCTGCTACCACGGCTACCACAGCGAAGGCGGGGCGCAGGGTGTCGGCACCGCCACCACCCGGGCGGTGGTCTCCGCCTCGATCCTGATTCTCACCGCCAACTACTTCGTCACCGAGGCCTTCTTCAGCCGATGAGTGAATCCGCCAAAATCCGCATCCGCGGCCTAGCCAAGAGCTTCGGCTCGAACCACGTGCTGCGCGGCCTCGATCTCGACGTGCCGGACGGCAGCTCGGTCGTCGTCATCGGCGGCTCCGGCACCGGCAAATCCGTGCTCTTGAAGTGCATCCTCGGCCTTCTGGAGCCCGACGCCGGGTCGATCCAGATCGACGGCGAAGAGGTCGTGGGGGCGCGTGGCAAGAAGCTCGCTGCGTTTCGCGCCAAGATCGGCATGCTGTTTCAGGGTGCTGCCCTTTTCGACAGCCTGCCGGTCTGGGAGAACGTCGCCTTCGGCCTCATGGCCACCAACAGCATCAGCCGCCCCGAAGCCCGCGAGAAGGCAATCGAGACCCTGCAGAAGGTCGGCCTCGCCGCCACGACGGCCGACCTCTTCCCGGCCGAACTCTCGGGCGGCATGAAAAAGCGTGCCGGCCTGGCGCGCGCCATCTGCACGAGCCCGGAGATCATCTTCTTCGACGAGCCCACGACCGGCCTCGACCCCATCATGTCCGACGTCATCAACGACCTGATCCGCACCTCCGTCTCCGACCTCGGCGCCACCGCCCTCTCGATCACCCACGACATGGGCAGCGTCAGGAAGATCGCCGACCGCGTCGCCATGCTCTACGAAGGCCGAATCATCTGGGAAGGCCCAGTGGAAGAAATGGAAACCAGCGGCAGCGCCCACGTCGACCAGTTCATCAACGGCAAGGCCGAAGGCCCGATCAAGGTCGGGGCGTGAAACGGCCGTAAAATGCAAGGAATGTGGGGAGGCAAGCCTCCCCACGCCCCACCGTAATTTTGCGGTGGTCAACGCTGTTTCTTTTCGGCACTAAACGACTACCGGCTGATGCCGGTAGGTTTGGTGAGATGGTTTTCGAGATACTGAAGTAGCACGGCGTCGGTGATGTTGCCGCTGGTGGTGGAGACGTAGCCGCGGGCCCAGAAGCGACAGCCCCAGTAGCGTTGGCGGATCGCCGGGAACGCCTGCTGGACGCGGCGAGACGAGCGGCCCTTGATGCGGCGCATGACGTCGCCGATGGCATGCTGCGGCGGCACCGCGAGGACCATGTGGACGTGGTCCCTGGAGAGGGCACCCTTGACGATCTCCACGCCGAGCTCGTCGCAGACCTGCCGGATGATGTCGCGCACCCGCAGGCGCAACTCGCCGGTCAGCACCTGGTAGCGGTATTTGGTCGCCCATACCACGTGATAGCGGTGGTAGAAGACGGTGTGGCAACCCTTGCTTCTTGCCTTCACGCTGAAGCGGTTCGTCTGGAAGACGAAGGTTTGAACCCAGGGTTGGGACAGTCAAAGTCTCGATTGCGCTGATGTCTGCACGAGGGCAATCGGGGCTAAGGTTAGGGTTCCAGCTCACGGTATGTCGTCTCCGTTGTTCGGCCCGCCGTCAGGCGGCGGCGATATAATGGGTGATCAGGGGCCCTTCCGGTCGCCGATCAAAGGCGTGCAAGCTGGAATGTTTGATAGCGTCGGAAACCGTCAGACGTTCATGCTGGCGCAGATGCTCTGCCCAGCTCGGCAGGTGAAATATCTCGATCCAGATGTCAGGATCGGTGACATCCTGCACAAGTGACCACCGTGTTGCGCCGTCCCGGTAGCGTTCGGCAGAGAACGCATGCGCCGCCTCGAGGAATGTAGCCCTGTCTTCAGGCGCGATCTGGAACTGGATCATCACGACGGCGGCGGTGTCCTCGCTTTGTCCTCGGGGCAGCGGCGGGGCCTCGGGCCAGGAATTGGCCGGGCTCAGATCCAGATCCTCGGAGGTGCCAAGCCGAAACCGGAGCGTCGCAACCATGCCTGCAACAAGCCCGGTGGCCGCGATCAGAAGGGCCGTGCCGACCGACAGCAGCGTGGCGACCTGCCCCCAAACCAGCGCTCCCAGCGACATGGAGCCGAAGAACACCATCAGGTTCACAGCCAGACCGCGCGCGCGAACCCAGTCCGGCAGGGCCATCTGCGCCGAGACGCTCAGCGAGGTCAGGACGAGAATCCAGGCGACACCGCCGAGGAAGGCGGCCGGAATGATCACATCGGTCGCGGTCGAGAGGGCGAAGGCCACCAGTGCCAAGGCCGTCATGACGGTTCCAAGCTGCACGATACGGCCTGCATCCAGCCGACCTTGCAGATAGGGTAGACCGAGCGCTCCCGACACCGCGCCCGCGCCGACCATGGCCACCAGAAACCCGTAAAGCGAAGATCCGGCGGCATCGGCCGCGCGCGCGATCAGCGGCATCATCGCCCAGAAGGCCGAGGCCGAAAGAAAGAAGGCGAAGGACCGCACCAGTGTCTGTCGCATCCGGGCGTTGTAGCGGACGTGTCGCAGGCCGGTGGCCATGTCCTGCGGGATCGAAAGCTGGCTTCGCCGGGGCGGCGCCGTCACGTCCGGCCGCCAGCGAATCAGCGCAAGGATGATGACCAGATGGCTGGCCGCGTTCAGGGCGAAGGGAGCGGCGAGGCCGACGGTTGCAATCAGGACCCCCGCAAGCGCTGGTCCGATGGCGCGGCTGACATTGACACCCATCGAGTTCAGCCCGATGGCCGCGCGCAGATCGCTGCGTGGAACCAGAATCGGCACCACAGCCTGCCAGGCCGGGGCCATGAAGGCCGCCCCGGTGCCGATGGCCAGCGTGAACAGCACCAGCACCAGAGGCGTAACCACCCTTGCCCAGACCAGAACGGCAAGAACCGAAATGACTCCGAACAGCAGGAAGTTGATGAGAATCAACATCCGCCGCTTGTCCAGCCGGTCGGCAAGCGCGCCCGCATAGAGGGCAAAGACAAAGATCGGCAGGCTGGTGGCGGCCTGCACCAGCGTGACCACCGCCGGGGACGGGCTGAGTTCGGTCATCAGCCAGCCAGCGCCGACATCGTGCATCCATGTGCCGATGTTCGAGATCAGCGTCGCAGTCCACAACAGCGCGAAGGCCCGGTGGGCGAACGGGGCGAAGGGGCCAGCCTTGACGGCAGGCTTAACGCCAGATGACATCAGCCAGTTCCTTGCCGCATTTGGTGGCCTGCGCCTGCCTGGTTCGCGCCTGAAGATTGTGCCTTTCGCAAAGGCGCGCCTACAGGACGGGTCGGGCGCCATGTCTGATCGACCTGGAAAGGTCCGGCTCTGGAACATGGCTCATCTGATGGGCGCCTTCATCAGGTCGCATCGGACAGGTCCGGGTCAGGCCAGGAAGCACGAGCATCCCAAGGCCCCCCAGAAGGCGCGCATATCCTTCACGGGGATCGGGTTGGCCCAGGCGATGCCGTGCCGATGTCCGTGCAGGCCGCAGGAATTGCCGCATCCCTCCGCGCAGCCGCGCATGGCGGTGGCCGCGGGCTGCAGCGGGGCTGCGCGCTGTCCGGGACTGGCAAAGCTGGCATTGACCGACCAGGACGGGCTGGGCGGTGGCAGGGGTGGATCCAGATCCGAGAATTCGGCATCGGCAAAGACGATCCGCCCGCCGACCATGGTCATGACCGACGTGATCGAACGGATACGGGCATCCGGTACGGTCATGAGGTCATCCGACAGTACCGCCAGATCGGCATGCATGCCGGGTATCAGCCGCCCTTTCTGATCCTGCTCGCCCGAGAACCAGGCCGAGCCGGTCGTCCAGATCGCCAGCGCCTCTTCGCGCGTCAGCAGATGGGCGTCGTCAAAAAGGCGCAGCCCACCGACCGTCTGGCCCGTGGTCAGCCAGTGCAGCGCGACCCAGGGGTCATAGCTGGCGACCCGCGTCGCATCGGTGCCGCCGCCCACGGGCAGCCCGGCCTGCAGCATCTCGCGAATGGGCGGTGTGGCGCGGGCGGCGTCCGCGCCGTAGCGATCAACGAAATACTCGCCCTGAAACGCCATGCGGTGCTGCGTGGCGATGCCGCCGCCAAGCGCGCGGATGCGCTCGATGTTGCGCGCACTGATCGTCTCGGCATGGTCGATGATGAAGCGCGTCCTGAAGGGCGTCTTGCCGTTCACCCGCTCGAACACGGTCAGGAACCGGTCGATCGACTCGTCATAGGTGGCATGGATGCGGAACGGCCATTCGTTGGTGGCCAGAAGCTCGACGATCTGCTCCAGCTCCGCCTCCATCACCGGGGCAGGATCGGGGCGCGGTTCGAGGAAGTTCTCGAAATCCGCCGCCGACCAGGCCAGGTTCTCACCCGCGCCGTTCATGCGCAGCATCGCATCGCCCGCGCCGGGCGCGGTCATGCCCATCCACCGTTCGTAGTCCGTCAGCTCCTGCCCGGCTTTCTGCGCGAATAGGTTATAGGCGATGCGCAGCGTCATCTGCCCCTGGTCATGCAGATGACGGATGACATCGTAATCCTCGGGGTAGTTCTGCCCGCCGCCGCCCGCGTCGATTACGCTGGTCACGCCCAGACGGTTCAATTCGCGCATGAAATGGCGGGTCGAGTTGATCTGGTCGTCGCGCGGCAGGGTCGGTCCTTGCGCGAGTGTCGAGTACAGGATCAGCGCCGAGGGCCGCGCGATCAGCATGCCGGTCGGGTTGCCCCACGCGTCACGCTCGATTTCGCCCCCCGGCGGGTTGGGCGTATCGCGGGTGATCCCCAGCACCCGCAGGGCCGCCCGGTTCAGAAGTGCCCGGGAATAGAGATGCAGCACGAAGACCGGGGTATCCGGTGCAGCGTCGTTGATTTCCTGCAGCGTCGGCATGCGGCGTTCGGCGAACTGGAATTCCGACCACCCCCCCGACGACACGCACCCATTGCGGCGCAGGCGTATTGGCCGCCTGCCTGCGCAGCATGGCCAGCGCATCGGCCACCGAAGGCACGTTTTCCCAGCGCAGCTCGATGTTGTAGCTCAGCCCGCCGCGGATCAGATGGGTGTGGCTGTCGTTGAGCCCCGGGATCACGCGCCGCCCGTGCAGATCGATCACCTGCGTTGCCGTCTCGGCGTGGGCCATGATCTCGCGGTCCGTGTCGACCGAGGCGATCTGGCCATCCTTGATCAGCAGAGCGGTTGTCTCCGGGGTTTTCGGGTCAAGGGTGGTGATGCGCCCGTTGCGCAGGATCAGATCGGTCATCGCGGGGCCTCCGTTCGCGCGTGAAAGAGGAGACCGGCGGCCATGAACGGGCCGCCGGAGCAGGATCAGGCGTTGACGGGGTCCAGCATCACGCCGGTGTGGCGGGATCGCGTGTCGGCCTTGTGGACCATCGTATAGGCGTAGTCGATGCCCATGCCGTAGGCGCCGGAATGCTCGCTCACCAAAGCGATGACGGCACCATAGGTGTCCTTGCGCGCCCAGTCGCGCTGCCATTCCAGCAGAACCTGCTGCCAGGTGACCGCCACCACGCCGACCTGCACCATCCGGTCCATGGCGTAGTTGTGCGCTTCAAGCGTGGTGCCGCCCGAGGCATCCGCGACCATGTAGATCTCGTAATCGGTGTCGGCGAGGCAGCTGAGCGCGAAGGTCGTGTTGCAGACCTCGGTCCACAGGCCCGAGACGATGACCTTCTTGCGCCCCTCGGCGGCGTTCTTCGCCAGGGCATCGCGCACCTTCTGGTCGTCCCATGAATTCATCGAGGTCCGCTCCAGCAACGGCGCATCGGGGAAGACATCCAGCAGTTCGGGATAGGTATGGCCCGAGAAGCTCTCGGTCTCGACCGTGGTGATGATGGTCGGGACGTCGAAGATGCGGGCCGCCTTGGCCAGCCCGACGGTGTTGTTCTTCAGCGTCTGGCGGTCGATCGACTGGACGCCGAAGGCCATCTGCGGCTGATGGTCGATGAAGATGAGCTGGCTGTTCTGCGGGGTCAGGACGTCGAGTTTGGACATGGATTTTCCCTCTGGTTGCAATGGATTGGGTGGCTGGGCGCCAGGACCGCGCCTTGGTCAGTGAAGCCGCCGGCGGGCGGGCATGCCGAAGACAAGGGCCGCGCCCTCGGTGATCCAGCGCAGGCTGGCGGTTTCGCCGGCCGGAAGCTGCAAGCCGTCGCCGGCGCTGATCCGCTCGCCTTCGGCGTCAATCAGACCGCTGACGACGTGGACAAAGGTCTGGGCCGCGGTTGCGCCGACTTGCAGCGTTTCGTCGGCGCGGCCACGGGCCAGCCGGATCAGGCTGGCCGAGCGCAGCGGCAAGAGCGCGCCACTGCCTTCCCCACCGGCGACAAGAACCTCCCCGGGCCTCTCGGGCAATTGGGCCTGCGCATAGCTCGGGATGCCGCCCTGATGATCAGGGATCATCCAGATCTGCAGGAAATGCGCCGGTTGGGTCTCGGAGGCATTCCACTCGGAATGCGCGATCCCCTCGCCGGCCGACATCAGCTGCACGTCGCCTGTGCGGATCGTCTGGACATTGCCCGCCAAGGCTGGCACCGCCTCGGGCTCCCCTGGGATCAGCGGGTGCAAGAGCGCCAAGCGGTCGAACAGATCGGGCCGCGCCATGACCACGGAGGCAAGGGTGTTCACCCCGTTAGAATAGCCGAAGCCAAAGACCTGCCGCCCGGGATGGGCCGCCTTGTGCGCCGCGATGAACCCGGCCATTTTTGCTGTGCGCCGCGCAACATCCTCCATGTCGTATCGGCCCTCACCAAGGCGGCGGAAGAAGCGCGCAGCGCCATGCTCCGAGACATCGCCCCGTGGCGCGACGATGGCGGCACCCGGAACGAGTTGCCGAGACAGGCCGAGAAGCTGCGTCGCGGACCCACCGGTGCCATGAATGGCAAAGACCAGGGGCCTCCCGGCATCGCCCTGCTCGGTCGAGGCAAGATAGGCATCCACTGTCGTCGCGCGCACTCAATCCGCAATCGGGGGCAAAAGCGCCTCGATCCGGTCGCGCAGCGGTTCGTACCGCGTGGGCAGCTTCAGGGCGCTGCCCAGATGCGCCGTGTCCTCGTCGCGGTCGAAACCGGGCTCGTTGGTGGCGATCTCGAACAGGATGCCGCCGGGCGCGCGGAAATAGATCCCGTAGAAGTAGTCACGGTCGATCACCGGCGTGACCTGATAACCCGTGTCCATCAGCGCGCGGCGCACCTCGACCTGTGCTGAGCGGTCTTCGACGGCAAAGGCGATATGATGCACCGACCCCGCGCCCTGCTGGGCGACATCCGCCCCCGGCGATTGCTCGATGTCGATCACATTCGCAGCATTGCCGCCCGGAAGGCGCCAGCCCTTGACATTGCCTGCGGTTGCCTCGCGATCATAGCCCATGAAGGACATGAGCTCTCCGGTCGCGGCGACGTCCCGTAGTCGGAAGCGCGCACCGTGAAACCCGAGGATCCCGACATCCGCGCCGATCCCGGCCCCGGTCCAGGGGGTGCGCCCGCGCGCGTCATCCTCGACCAGCGCGAAGCTGTCCCCATCGGGCCCCGCGAACTCCAGCCGCGCCCGCCCGAAGATCGCACCCTCGGACAGCCCCTCGACGCCCGCTTGCGCCAGATGATCCTTCCAGAACGGCAGCGCGCCTCGGGGCACGGCGAATTCGGTCACCCCCACCTCGCCCACGCCCCGCCGTCCGCGCGGCATGGCACCGAAGGGGAAATAGGTCATGACCGAGCCGGGCGTGCCGGTCTCGTCGCCATAGTAGAGGTGATAAACCTCGGGCGCGTCGCAATTGACCGTCTTCTTGACCCGTCGCAGACCCAGCGTCCGGGTAAACAAGCGGTTGTTCGAGTCGGCCTCTATCGCCATCGAGGTGACGTGATGCAGGCCCTTGATCAGGTTTTTCATGCTCGGCCTCGGAACCGACGTGTCTCGGTTGCTCCGAAGATAGGGGGTTGCGTGAAGCACAGGAATGATAATTAAATCGCATATTTTATTACCCGAAACGGAATGATGACCGCATGCCGGAGCTGAAGCCGATCCGAGTTTTCCTGGAGGTCGCCGCGCAGCGCAGCTTTGCCACCGCCGCGCGCAACCTGCGCATGACGCCTGCCACGGTGACACGCACCATCGCCCAGCTGGAAACGGATCTGGGCCAGCAACTGCTGATCCGCACCACCCGGCAGGTTGCGCTGACCTCTCACGGGGCGATCGTCGCGGCGCGCTATGGGGCGGTCGTGGACGAATTCGACCGGGTGACCGAAGAGCTCGAGCGCGCCGCGCAGCCCCATCGTGGTCGCTTGCGGATCAACGCACCCATGTCATTCGGGCTCAGGGTCATGCCGCTTCTGGTCGAAAGCTTCCGGATGGCCTACCCGATGATCGAATTGCAGGTCAGCTTCAGCGACGCCCTGCTGGATGTGATGGAAGGCGAACACGATCTGGCGATCCGGATTTCCGAGCCACCGCAGGACAAATCCACCATCTGGCGCAAATTGTGCGGCGTCCCGCGTTTTGCCGTTGCCGCACCGAGGCTCTTTGACCGTTTCCCGAGGCCCGCGACCCCGGTCGATCTCGACCCTGCGCTGTGCCTGGCCTATGTGCAGCAAGACGGCACAGAAACATGGCGCTTCCGCAAGGGACAGACGCAGCGCAGCGTGACGGCCGGACGCAGAATTGCGTCGAACAACGGAGACTTCCTGTATTCGCTCGCCACTGCGGGCGCCGGGGTCGCTGTGCTGCCGCGATTCATCGTCCAGCCCGGCCTTGACAGAAATGAGGTGGAGGTCTTGCTGCCCGATTGGCAACTGCCGCAGCTTTGGCTTTCGCTGTACTATCCGTCCTATGATGCGCTTCCGCCTCTTGTCGCCACGTTTAGCGATTTCTTCGAGGCGTTCCTGCGTGACGTCGACGGAATGGATTTTGTGACAGTAGGCCGGCAGGCCTTGGGGTAGTCCGTTCTGGCGCCGAACATGAGGGCAGGCCGCAGACCAGGGGTTCGGCATCGAGACGCGGCACGAGCCTGCCGACTTGCGCACGCGGCAAAAACGGCCAGTGGCGTCAACCAACTGTCTGGTGGAGCACCTGGTTGAAGGCAGATTTTGACCGGCCAAGTGCCGGCAGGGCAGAAAGGGATCGGTTGAGGAAGCAGATGCTTTTCTGATTGATGCACCTGCATGACACGACGCGCCGAGAGGCAGCTTCGGGCCGATGACGTCGGCATCGGCAACTCTGTCCAATCCGAGGTTTCCGGCGTTCCCTGTTCGAGCCGGCCGAGGTGCCGTCACCCCGGCCGCACCATCCGGAGCATCAGCCCGTCGAACATCGGATCGGCGGTTTGCCGGATCTCGGCGGCGCTGCCGCCTTTGCATGAAGCCCATCAGCACGCCGTTCGACGCGGCCCAGATCGCGCGCGCGGCGATCCGGCACATCGCTCACGCCGTCCACCGCGGTCAAAACACACTCTCTCGAAGAATTAATGGTTTACGAGGCATCCCGTTAGGGATTCAGGTTTCACCCTGCGCCCCCCGGACAGATCCGAGCATGCGCTACCAACGCACTCGGCTCCTACCTCGGGTGTTTGACGAGAAAGCGACGCTGCGGCCAAGGATGGCTGATCCTGGCGGGTGGCCGCCCATCCACATGCCGCGCTTGCGCGACGCCGCGAACTCGTCCCTGATCCGCTCGCCGATCACCTCGCGCTCGAACCGGGCGAACGATAGGATAATATTCAGCGTCAGCCTGCCCATGCTGGTCGTCGTATTGAATGCCTGGGTCACGCTCACAAAGGTGACGCTGTGGCGGTCGAACACATCGACGAGCTTGGCAAAGTCCATGAGCGAGCGGCTGAGCCGATCGATCTTGTAGGTGCCGATGATATCGACCATCCCCGCCTCGATGTCGGCGAGCAGGCGCTTGAGGGCCGGCCGCTTCGTCGGGCCCTTCCATAGCGTCGGGCACCCCGCGACCTCCATCGCTGGCTTCGCCGGTTTCATGGCAAAACTCTGGATCGCCGAGCGAGTGGCGGCCGCGGTCTCGATGCGGAACCTGGCCATGGCGCGCGTCGCATGGAGCCGCGCGACCATCCGGACCCGGATCGGCGCGCTCTTGGTCGGCGCCGGCGCGCCGTTGTCTCAGCTCGTTCGGATCGTCGCCGGTGCGGCCGGCTCTGCTGCGACCGAGGCTGCTGCGGCCGGCTCTGCTGCGGCGAGCGGCTTGATCGTCCAGCCGGTGTAGCCGTAGAGGATCGTCACCAAGGGCGAGATCCAGCAGAAGAACGCGAAGGGGAAATAGGCGATGGTCGCCACGCCCAGGGTCGCTGTCTGATAGGCGCCGCCCGAGCCCCAGGGCACCAGGGGATCGGTGACCGTGCCGG
>DAIRDJ010000010.1:0-54251 GCA_036796215.1 Geminicoccaceae bacterium | reverse complement strand
GGTGGCGCCGGAGCGGCTGTTCGGGCTCGGGCCCTGGCGCGAGCGGCACGGCTCGGCCGAGATCGAGGCCTGGCTCGGGGCGGCGGCGCTGGACGCGCATCATCACGCCGGTCACGACCACGATCACGACCACGATCACGGGCACGATCCGAACCGGCACGGGCCGGACATTCGAGCGTTCAGCCTGCGCACGGCCGAGCCGATCGAGGCCCGCGCGTTCAGCGTCTTTCTCGAACTCCTGATCGCCAGCGCCGGGCCCGGGCTGCTCAGGGTCAAGGGGTTGGTCAAGCTCGAGGAGCAGCCGGCCTATCCCCTGGTGTTGCATGCGGTGCAGCATGTCCTGCACGAGCCGGTGCTGCTCGATGGCTGGCCCTCGGCCGACGAGGACACCCGGCTGGTATTCATCGTCCGGGGTGTGGAGGCGGCGGCGATCGCCTCGCTGTTCGCGGCGCTGACGCGCCGCGGCTGAACGCTCGCACCTCGTTGCTGCACGGCGGTTTCGACGTCTTCACGACATCGGCGCTCTAGCGCTGTCTTGTTGGACGCCGTCGGGACCTTTCACGGATGGACTGGACGATCGAGCGGCGCTGGCTGGCGCTGGCGGTTTTCGGCTTTGCGGCGATTCATGCGCTGCCGTTGACAGCACTCGCCTGGCTCGACTGGCGGCCGGTGGCGTTCGCGGTCTACGAGGGCGCTGCCCTGTTGCAGTGGTACGCCCGCGAGCACGTCATCCTCTGCCTCCTGCCGGCCTTTCTCGTCGCCGGCGGCATGGCGGTCCACATCCCGCAGGCAGTGGTGCTCCGGCATCTCGGGGCCGACGCCAACCGGGCCATGGCGCTCGGTATCGCGTCCGTCTCGGGCACCGTGCTCGCCGTCTGCTCCTGCACCGTGCTGCCGCTCTTCGGCGGGCTCGACAAGCGGGGTGCCGGCATCGGCCCGGCGGTGGCCTTTCTCTACACGGGCCCCGCGATCAACATCATCGCCATCGTCATGACCGCCAAGGTTCTGGGCGTGCAACTCGGCATCGCCCGGGCGGTGGCGGCGATCCTGTTCGCCATCGTCATCGGCCTGGTCATGCAGCTGATCTTCGGCCGCAAGGGCAACGGGAGGGGGTTCATGGCCCTGCCCGACACCGAGTTCTTCGCCGGCCGGACCATGCTCCTCTTCGGTGCCATGATGGCGGTGCTGGTTTTCGCCGACTGGGCCGTGGTGAGTGCCGAGGACCAGTCGGTCTGGGCCGCCATCGCCGCGGTCAAGTGGTGGCTCACCGGCGGCTTCGCCGTGCTTCTGGCGGTGGTGCTGGTGGTCGGCTTCGGCTGGCGGCCGACACCGCTCATCGCTGTTGCCGCAGCGACCGCGCTCGCGGCCGTGTTCGCACCGCACGAGCCGCAGCTCGCGTTTCTCGTGGGCCTCGCCGGGCTCGGGCTGGTCGGCCGGAGAGGTGGCGACGATGCCGAGGACTGGCTGGCCGAGACCCGGGGCTTCGCCAAGCAGATCCTGCCGCTGGTCCTGGCCGGCGTGTTCGTCGCCGGGTTCCTGCTCGGCCGGCCGGGCGAGGAGGGCTTGATCCCGTCCGGCTGGATCGCGCTTGCCGTCGGTGGCGAGGGGCTGGGTGCCAATCTCTTCGCCTCGGTCGTCGGCTCGCTGATGTATTTCGCGACCCTGACCGAGGTGCCGATCGTCCAGGCACTCCGCGGTGCCGGGATGGGCGAGGGGCCGTCACTGGCCCTGCTGCTCGCCGGCCCGGCGCTCTCGCTGCCCAACATGCTCGCCATTCGCAGCATCATGGGCACCGCGCGCACCGCCGTCTATGTGGCCCTGGTCGTCGTCATGGCGACGGTCTCGGGGCTGATCTACGGCAGCATTTTCAGTTGAAAGGAAACGCGACCATGCTCGATCTCAAGGTCTATGGCACCGGTTGTGCCAAGTGCAACCGGCTCGAGGCCAACACCGATGCGGCGGCGAAGTCGCTCGGGCTCGATTATCGGCTCGAGAAGATCACCGATCCGGATGCGATCACCGATGCGGGTGTGCTGATCACCCCGGCACTGGTGGCCAACGGGGCCATCGTCGTCTCGGGCAAGGCGCCGGCACCCGAGGAGATCGCGGCCCTCCTGCCGAAAAGCTGACGACTGCCCACGCTCTGTCATCGGCCTGTCACGTCGGCGCGCTAGCTCAACTGGGTGCGATCGGCTAACGAGCCGGTGTCGGTGGCACATTTCGATGATCGGTGAACTATGGAACATGATGACGCGGTCCTCGCCTTCGCGGCGCTCGGTCATGCGACCCGGCTCGGCATCCTCCGTCTCTTGGTGCAGCAGGGGCCGAGCGGGCTCTCGGCGGGGGCGATCGCGGAAGCCCTCGGCGTTGTCGCGTCCACGCTCTCCTTTCATCTCAAGGAACTGGAGCGGGCCCGGCTTTTGACCTCCTGGCGGCGGCAGCGGCAGATCTTCTACGCCGCCGACTTCGAGGGGCTGCGCCGGCTCTTGACCTATCTCACCGAGGACTGCTGTCGGGGCCGCCCGGAGATCTGCGGCGGCCTCGTGCAGGCGATCGCCGGCTGTCACCCGAACGAACAGGGGGCCGGCCAACAGGGAGCCAGGAAACGATGACCACACGCAAGTTCAACGTGCTCTTCTTGTGCACGCACAACACCGCGCGCAGCATCATGGCCGAGGCCATCTTGCGCAACCGGGCAGGGGAGCGATTCAACGCTGGCTCAGCCGGAGCGGCACCGGGTGATGCGGTGCATCCCATGGCGTTGCGCGTGCTCGAGCAGGCCCGGCTGCCGACCGAGGGGCTGAGGCCCAAGGGCTGGGAGCAGTTCACCGGCCCCAATGCGCCGGCCTTCGACTTCGTCTTCACCGTCTGCAACCGGGTCACCGGTGAGAGCTGCCCGCCCTGGGATGGCCAGCCCATCACCGCCGACTGGAGCGTGCCCGACCCGGCGGCCGCCCAGGGCAGCGACACACTGCGGATGGCGCATTTCCAGGAGGCGTTCCGCTTCCTCGACAACCGGATCAAGATCTTTGTCTCCCTGCCGATCGGCTCGCTCGACCGGATGAGCCTGCAAAAGAAGGTCGACGAGATCGGCAGGCTGGCGCCCGCCGACGACGCCGGGTCCTCGGCGGCATGAGGGTCGGCATCAACGGCTTCGGCCGGATCGGGCGGATCGCCGCACGGGTGGCGCTGGGTGGGGTCGAAGGGGGCTTTCCGGCCCTCGATATCGTCCATGTCAACGATCCAGGCTGCGATGCCGAGACGGCGGCGCATCTGCTCGAATTCGACAGCGTGCACGGCCGGTTCCGGGCGGCGATCACGACCGAGTCGGACGGCTTTTTGGTGAACGGCCGGTGGATCGGGGTGAGCGGTCACGGTCGCCCCGCGGACGTCCCCTGGCGCGAACTCGGCGTCGACATCGTGATCGAGAGCTCCGGCCGGTTCACCAAGCAGGCGTTGATCGAGCCGCATCTCGAAGGCGGTGCGAAGGCCGTGGTGGTGGCGGCCCCGGTCAAGGACGGGCCCTTGAACATCGTCATGGGCATCAACGACCAGCTCTACGACCCGGCAAAGCACGCGATCGTCACCGCCGCCTCCTGCACGACCAATTGCCTGGCCCCGGTGGTGGGGCCCATTCACCAGGCCTTCGGCATCCGCCACGGGCTGATCACCACCGTGCACGACGTCACCAACACCCAGGTGATCGTCGACGCGCCGAAGAAGGATCTGCGCCGGTCGCGCTCGGCGCTCTTGTCCCTGATCCCGACGACCACGGGCTCGGCGACGGCCATCGCGCTCATCTACCCGGAGCTCGAGGGCAAGCTGAACGGCCATGCGATCAGGGTGCCGCTGCTGACGGGCTCGCTCACCGATTGTGTCTTCGAGCTCGAGCGGGCGGTCACCGCGGCCGAGGTCAACGACGTGCTGCGCGCCGCCGCCGAAGGTCCCTTGCGCGGCATTCTGGGCGTTGAGGAGCGGCCCCTGGTTTCGATCGATTTCCGCAGCGACACGCGCTCCTCGATCGTCGATGCACCGTCGACGATGGTGACCGATGGCACGATGGTGAAGATCTTCGCCTGGTACGACAACGAGATGGGCTACTCCTGCCGGCTGGTCGAGCTGGTCGACAAGGTCGCCCGGGCACTGCAGGAGTAGCCTTTGAACATCCGCGCCTACGGCATCGTGACGGCCGCCTACTGGGGTCAGACGATCACCGACGGGGCGCTGCACATGCTCGTGCTCCTGCACTTCTACACCCTGGGCTTCACGCCCTTTCAGATCGCCCTCCTCTTCGTCCTCTACGAGCTCATGGGCGTGGTCACCAACCTCTGGGGCGGCTGGATCGCCGCCCGGTTCGGGCTGAATACGACGCTCTATGCCGGGCTCGGCCTGCAGATCCTGGCCCTGGCCCTGCTCAGCCTGCTCGATCCTGCCTGGCCCGTGCTCTGGTCGGTGGCCTATGCCACGGCGCTGCAGGGGCTTGCCGGCATCGCCAAGGACCTCACCAAGATGAGCTCCAAATCGGCGATCAAGCTGATCGTCGCGGACGGGGCCAAGGGTACCCTCTTCAAGTGGGTGGCGATCCTGACGGGCTCGAAGAACGCGATGAAGGGGGCGGGCTTTTTCCTGGGTGGCCTCCTGCTCGCCACCATCGGCTTCGTTCAAGCCCTCCTGCTGATGGCGGCCGTCCTCGTCGTCATTCTCACAGCCACGCTCTTCAGTCTGCCGCGTGGCATGGGCCGGGCGAAGAGCAAGCCCGCGATCGGGGCACTCCTCGCCAAGTCGGCGGCGATCAACCGGCTGTCGATCGCCCGCTTCTTCCTCTTCGGGGCGCGGGACATCTGGTTCGTGGTCGCCGTCCCCATCTTTCTCTACGAGATCGCCGGCTGGAACTTCATCGAGGTCTCGACCTTCCTGGCGCTCTGGGTGATCGGCTACGGCATGGTCCAGGCGATCGCCCCCCGGCTGATCAAGGGCACGACCCTGGGCCTCGAGGGCGAGGTGCGGGCGGCGCGCTATTGGATCCTGGCGCTGGCGATTCTGCCGCTCGCTTTGGCGCTCGCCCTGGCCCAGATCGTGCCCTGGCCGCTCTTGGTGAGCCACGGCACCGCACCTGTCACGCCCGTCGTCGGCGCGGGGCTCGCGATCGTGATCGGTCTCGGCCTTTTCGGTGCGGTCTTTGCCGTCAACTCGTCGTTGCATTCCTTCTTGATCCTCGCCTACAGCCGGGCCGAGGACGTCGCCATGGACGTGGGCTTCTACTACATGGCCAATGCCGCGGGCCGGCTCGCCGGCTGTCTCTTGTCCGGGCTCGTCTATCAGCTCGCCGGCGTGGTCGGTGCGCTTGCCGCGTCTGCCGCTTTTCTGCTCGTCGGCTGGCTGGTTTCTTTGGCACTGCCGCAGCGTTCAGAGCCGCTGCTGGCAACCACCAGCTAAAGTGTATCAAGGCCGGGACACTTGCTTGCCGTCGCGCCATCTCGCGCCATCTCCTGGAATGTAGCCTGACACGCCGCAGGCTCCGGAGACGAGACCTTGTCCCTTGCTCGACAATTGATCGTGTCGCTCCTGCTCGTCGCCGCAGCGGCTGGCGGGTTCGTCCTTTATGGCCAATTGACCGCCGAGGAGGCGTCGTCGGGCGATCAGCGGGGCGATCGGGCGGTCGGGGTCGAGGTCGCCACCGCACGGCTGGAGATCGTGCGCAGTCGGGCCGAGGCCGTCGGCACCACGCTCGCCAACCAGGCGATCGAGATCGTGCCATTGGCCTCGGGGCGGATTGCCGAGCTCAATTTCGAGGCCGGTGAGCCGGTTGCGACCGGCACGGTGCTCGCCCGTCTCGACGATGTGATCGAGCGCGCCGATCTCGCCGAGGCCGAAGCGATGGCGCAGGAGGCGGCATCAGCACTCGAACGCGGCCGTCGCCTCAGCGCCAGCAACAACATCGCGGCGGCCACGCTGGTCGAGCTGCAGGCCGCGGCGAGTGCCGCCCAGGCGCGAGTCGATCGGGCGGCCCAGCGGCTCGAGGACCGGCTGGTCAAGGCGCCCTTCGACGGCGTGGTCGGGATCCGCCGGGTCGATCTGGGTGCTCGGGTCGACGACGACACGATGATCACGACGCTCGACGACCGCAGCCGGATGATCCTCGAATTCTCCCTGCCCGAGACCTTCTACGGGCAGCTGAGCCGCGGCCTGCCGGTGACCGCGCACAGCACGAGCTTTCCGGATCGCAGCTTCGACGGTGCGATCGCCACGGTCGACACCCGGATCGACGTGACCAGCCGCTCGTTTCGGGTCCGTGCCACCTTGCCCAACCCCGACCTGCTGCTGCCGGCGGGGCTCTTCGTCCTGGTCGATGTGATCCTCGACGAGCGCGAGGCCGTGGTCATCCCGGAGGAGGCCGTGCTCACGGAGGCCGGCCGCGCCGTGGTCTACGTCGCTCTGGACGATCGCGCCGAGCGGCGCACGGTCGAGCTCGGTCAGCGGATGCTGGGCACGGTCGAGGTCAGAGACGGCCTCGAGCCCGGCGAGCTCGTGGTCAGCCGCGGCCTGCAGCGGATGCGCGATGGCGTCGCCATCCGCTACGAGCGGCCGGCGCCCGACGGCGCCGAGGAGGCACCCGCCGACCAGGTGGCCTCGCCCGCCGGAGACATCGGATGAGCCTGTCCGAGCTCTGCGTTCGCCGGCCGGTCCTGGCCACGGTCGTGAGCCTCTTGATCGTCGTCTTCGGCCTTGCAGCCATTCTGCAATTGCCGGTGCGCGAGCTGCCCGATATCGATCGGCCGGTGGTCTCGGTCACCACCACCTACACGGGTGCCGCACCCGAGATCATCGACACCGACATCACCGAGGTGATCGAGGGGGCCGTCGCCGGCATCGCCGGGGTGCGCGAGATCTCCTCGGAAAGCCGTCGCGGCCGCAGTCGAACCGCCGTCATCTTCAACGTCGACCGCGATATCGACGAGGCCACCAACGACGTGCGCGATGCCGTGGCCCGGGTGCGCAGCTCCCTGCCGGGCGATGCCGACGAGCCGCAGGTTGCAAAAAGCGACAGCGACGCGGATCCGGTGATCCGGATCGGCGTCGTCTCGGACCGGATGACCCCCTCCGAGATCACCGACTATATCGAGCGGTTCCTGGTCGATCGGCTGGCCACCCTCGATGGTGTCGCCAATGTCGAGATCAACGGCGAGCGGCGCTTCGCCATCCGCATCTGGCTCGACCGCCGGGCCATGGCGGCGCGCAACCTGACCGTGGCCGATATCGAGACGGCGCTCCGCCGCAACAATCTCGAGCTGCCGGCGGGCGAGGTCGAAAGCCTGACCCGTGAGCTCACCGTGCGGCTCGACAGCCGTCTTCGGGACGTGGACGCCTTCCGCCGCGTCGTGGTCGCGACCGCGGGCGGCTATCCGATCCGCCTCGGCGACATCGCCCGGGTCGAGCTCGGCTCGGAGGACGAATCGACCTTCGTCCGCTCGGACGGGCGCGCGGCGGTCGGGCTCAGCGTCCTGCGCCAGTCGCAATCGAACATCATTGAGATCTCCAACGCGGTGCGCGCCGAGCTCCAGGCCCTCGAATCCACCCTGCCGCAAGGCATGCAGCTCCTGATCGGCTCTGACGAGGCGATCTTCATCCGTGCCACGATCAAGGAGGTGCTGACCGCACTCGGCATCGCCATCGTGCTGGTCGTGCTCGTCATCTTCACCT
Source organism: Geminicoccaceae bacterium (assembly GCA_036796215.1). Classification (GTDB taxonomy): domain Bacteria; phylum Pseudomonadota; class Alphaproteobacteria; order Geminicoccales; family Geminicoccaceae; genus SLRI01. The sequence goes on along the minus strand of DAIRDJ010000010.1, from coordinate 46,550 downwards.
TTCTCTTCTCGGTGCGCGCCACGCTGGTGCCGGCGATCACCATCCCGGTCGCGGTCATCGGCAGCTTCATGCTGATCCTGGCCTTGGGCTTCTCGATCAACGTCCTGACCCTTTTGGCCTTGATCCTGGCGATCGGGCTCGTCGTCGACGATGCCATCGTCATGCTCGAGAACATCCAGCGGCGGATCGACGAGGGGCTGCCGCCGGTCGCGGCCTCGGTCCTGGGTGCCAAGCAGGTCACCTTTGCGATCATCGCCACCTCTTTGACGCTGATCGCGGTCTTCGTGCCGCTCTCCTTCATGCAGGGAACGGTCGGCCGGCTCTTCGTCGAGTTCGGCCTCGTGCTGGCCGCGGCCGTCGTCATCTCGACCTTCGTCGCTCTGACCGCCTGTCCAGCCCTCTGCTCGCGGGTGCTCAAGGGGCGTGATCGGAACGCCGCGAGCCCGGTCGAGACCGGGCGGGTCGGCAAGGCCTTGATGAGCGGCTACAAGCGGCTCCTGGGGGCGGCCCTGGCCGCACCCCTGCCGGTCATCGTCATGGCCCTGCTCCTCGCCGGCACCAGCTTCGGGCTCTACCGGGTGCTGCCGCAGGAATTGGCCCCGGCCGAGGATCGCGGTGTCTTCTTCGTCCCGGTGAGCACGCCGCAGGGCAGCACGGTCGCCTATACCGACGAGCAGGTGGCACTCGTCGAAGATGCGGTCTCGCCGTTGCTCGACAGCGGCGAGGCGGAGCGGGTGTTTGCGATTGTCGGCATCCGCAACCAGGCCAATCGTGGCTTCGTCGTCGCCCGGCTCGCGCATTGGGACGAGCGCGAGCGCAGCCAGGCCGAGATCGTCCGCTCGATGATTCCGGCGGTCGGTGGCATCAGCGGGGCGCGCGCCTTCCCGGTGAGCCCGGCCGGGCTCGGCCTCAGGGGGTCGGGCTCGCCCTTGCGGCTGGTGATCGGCGGCCCGGACTTCGCCAGTGTGAAGGAGTGGGGCGAGGCGATCCTCGAGCGGGCGCGCGAGAACGACATGCTCATGAACCTCGAGATGGATTTCGAGGAGAACCAGCCGCAGCTGACGGTCGAGGTGGATCGCGACCGGGCCGACGATCTCGGCATCCCGCTCGAGACCATCGCCCAGGCCCTGCAGACCCTCTTGGCCTCGCGCGAGGTCACCGAGTTCATCGATCGCGGTCGCGAATATGCCGTGATCCTCCAGGCCCAGCGCGAGGACCGGCAGCGCCCGACCGATCTCGCCAACATCTTCGTGCGTGGCGGCAATGGCGGCGACCTGGTCCCGCTCAGTGCCCTGGTGACCGCCGAGGAGGCGGCGACAGCACCCGAGCTTCGCCGCTACGATCGGCTGCCGGCGGTGACCATCACCGCCGCCCTCGTCGACCGCTATCCCCTGGGCTCGGCCATCCGCTACATGGAGGAGATCGCGCTCGAGAGCCTGCCGGACGAGGCGCGGGTCGGCTTTGCCGGGCAGAGCCGCGAGTTCCTCGACGCCTCGGGCGGGCTCTTCGTGACCTTCGGCCTCGCCCTGTTGATCGTCTTTCTGGTCCTCGCCGCCCAGTTCGAGAGCTGGGTGCATCCCTTGATCATCATGCTCTCGGTCCCGCTCGCCATCGCCGGTGCGCTCTTCTCGCTCTGGGTTACGGGCGGCGGGCTCAACGTCTACAGCCAGATCGGCATCGTGCTCCTGATCGGGCTCATGGCCAAGAACGGCATTCTCATCGTCGAGTTCGCCAATCAGCTGCGCGATCAGGGGATGGGTGTCCGCGAGGCCGTGCTCGAGGCCTCGGCCCTCAGGCTGCGGCCGATCGTGATGACCGTGGTCTCGACCGTGCTCGGTGCCGTGCCGCTCGTCATCGCCTCGGGGGCCGGAGCCGAGAGCCGGATCGCCATCGGCACGGTGATCATCGGCGGCCTCGGCCTCGCCTCGATCCTCACCCTCTTCCTCACACCGGTGCTCTACGACCTGCTCGCCCGCTTCGCCCGGCCGTCCGGCGCGGTCGGCAAGCAGCTCGAGCAGGAGCTCGCGGCTGTGGCCAGTGGGCGGCGTGGCGATCGGGCCCAGCCGGCGGAGTAGGCGCGGGGGTGCCAGTCGAGATCGCCCCCGAGATCGCAACCGTCAATGGGGTAGGCCGGGTCGACTACCGCGACGATGGCGGACTCGCCAGCGATCGGGCCGCTGGCGCGGCGGTCCTCGAGCCCGGTCCGGATGAGACGCTGCCCGGCAGGTGCCACAGGATCACCTGCGCGTCGCGCCGGGCTCGGGCTTCGCCGGTCGGCTGTCTCCTAAAGCTACACCACCTCCAGACCGCGAAGGGCCGCGGAACTCGAGGCCGTGCTTGCCGAGCCCGTGCTTCGACGGTCGGGGCTTTGGCGGTCGCGGCTCGCTCTCGGCCGTGCGGACAGGGCGGCCGCCGTGCCCCAGGGCGGCCGTCGCTATCATCCCGGTTGGGCCTTTCACGGGATCGTCATAGGCCCGGTCACCGAGCCGGACCTGGCGCTGCAACGGCTCCTGTCGGGCGACCTCCTGAGCCCGGCATCGGGCACCGCGATGCGGGCCGTACTGCCGCTCGGCGGGCCCTTGCCCGGCCGGCCCTGGCAGCGGACCGGCTACCGGCTCGGGCTGATGATCGGGGCGATGCGCGCTCGTGGTGTGCCCGTATCGTTGCAGGTCGCCGGCCACTCGGCCGGTGGGCCGGGCAGTGTCGGGGCGGTCTATCGGGTGCCGCTGGCCGCTGGCAGTGGCACGGTCGCCGTCTTCGCCCGGGCCAGCGACGAGGGCATCGTCGAGCACCGGGCGGCACAGCGCCGCGCCGTTGCCGGGCGATGCGTCAGCCGATGACGCGAGGGCGGCCACCGGGATGTCGTCGAGCAGCGGCCACGCAGTTCCTGGCGAGCTGCGGTCAGCCGATGACCAGAAGGAAGACGAAAAGGGCACTGGCGCCGAGTGCCAGAGCCAGGCTCGCCCAGGCGAAGAGCAGCCACGGGGCGGTCGGTGCCTCCGCGGGGCCGCGGCGCGCGCCTGTCGGCGCTGGCCCGCCACTCGGCCGCGCGGCCGGTGCCGGTGGCGGCGAGGTCGGGGCTGGCGGCAGGGGCGTGGTGGTGGCCGGTGGCTGGGCGGCCGGCGGTGGTGGTGGCGGGACGCGGGGGCTGGCCATCAGCCGCACGTGGCCGCTCCGTCGCCGCCCCTCGGGCTTCTCCAGCCTGAAGACGACCCGACCGGCGCTCTGGTCGGTGCGCGGATTGTAGCGTTCGTTGACCACCTTGACCGCGGTGACATCGGCTCGCCTCGCGATGTCCTCGGCCTCGGCCACCGCCTCGCCGGCGGAGGGCGCCATGCAGTCGATGGTCCAGCGCTCGTCGCGGCGGACATGCACCTCGAAATAGCTGGCGACACCGAGATCGTCCTCGGCCGTCCGGTTGGCCGCAAGTGCCGGGGCCATGCGTGCTCCTCGTCCAAGACCATCCCGATCCTGCCACACCGACCGTTAAGATCCGGTAAGCGTCGAATGGTTGATTTCACGAGAACGACCGATTAGGTCTCGTCGCACGGCAAGGGCCCGCAGCGTCCCCATCGTCTAGCGGTCAGGACATCACCCTTTCAAGGTGAAGACACGGGTTCGATTCCCGTTGGGGATGCCAGGGTCTCCCGGACGGGCGATGCGCGGACGGATCGGCTCGCGGGCCGGCCGGGTCTCGTCTGGGGTCGCGTTGGCTGTCTGGCCTCGGCTCTTTGCGATGCCGATCGATGTCGGTCCGGTGGCAGCCAGCGGACCGTAGCCAAGTTCAGCGGACCGCAGGTCCGAAATCGGCCAAGATTGGCGCAGCGACGTATGGCGTGCCTTGCGCGGCTGCAGCGGATTCGGCTTGCCAACCAATCGGTCAGGTTCCATCGAGGCGGTTCTGGGCAATCGCGCCCGCGCTTAGTCGACAGCAGTGGGTGGGGAGCCATGGCCGGGCGGATCAGACGCCTCTTGCGCACCGTGCCGTTGGGCCGGGTCGATCTCGGCGAGATGCCGGCCCTGGCGGCGGCTGCCGGTCGTCCGACCGTCGAGGCGGCAGCCGCGACCGCGGGGCTCTCGCCCGCGGCAGCCCTGGCGCAGGCGCTGTTGGCCGAGCGGCTGCGCGGGGTCGCCCCGGCACGCTGCGCGGTGCTCGGGCCGGGCCGGCTGGTCGGGCCCGCGACCTTGCCGTTTGTCTGTCGCATGGACCCGTTGCCGGCGGCTGATGCAGCGTCGCTTCGCTTGGGCGAGCTCGATTGGCTCGTGGTCGGCGACGCGCTCGCGGCGGACGACGCGCCACGCGCAGCACTCGGGCGGATCGTCGCGGCAGCCTCGGCTGAGGCGGTACGGCATCTTCTGGTGGTGCTGCCGGGCTGTGCCCTGCTTCCCGACGACGAGCCGCCTTGCCCGCGCCGCTGGCTGTTCAGCGATGTCAGCGGTGCTGCTCTGGCGCGCGAGCTCCTGGCCGACCGGGCGGGTCCGGTCACGGTGCTCGGCAACGTCCTTGCGGCTTCCACGGAACTCCTGGGCCTCGGCGCCGATCGGCTCTGGCCCGAGGAGTTGTCGGCCCGGGATCTCGAATACCCCATGGTCGTCGCGCTGACGACCAGCGGCTGAGGGCGGGACCGGCGATGCCGGAAGCTGTCGAGCGCCCATTGCCGGTGCCCGACCTCACCCGGCTCGAGCTCGGCGGCGAGTGGCCGGTGGTGCGGCAAATCGTGGCGCTCTGTGCGCCGCACCGCCGTCTCCTGGTGCCCATCGTGGGGCTCGCCGTGCTGGCTTTTCTCTTCGAGGGCATCGGCATCGGCCTCTTGATCCCGCTGGTCGACGTCCTCCTGAAGGGGGCCCCCGGCACTGCCGATGGCAGCCTGTTTGGCGAGACGGTCCGCTGGCTCACCGACCGTCTGCCCGAGGACTACCGGCTCGCCTCGGTGGCGGGTCTCGTCTTTCTCCTGATCCTGCTCAAGACCGCGGTGATCTACGCGCATCACGCGCTGTCGGCCTGGCTCGGCAGCCGGGTCGCCCGGGCGTTGCGTGACCGGCTCTTCGCCCGCAGCTTCGAACTCAATCTGGCGACCGTCGAACGGCTCGGCATCGGTCGGCTGCACAACACCATCGACGCCCAGGTCGCGCGCGTCGCCGAGGCGCTCTTCAGCCTGACCAGCCTCGCCGCCAGTGCCGCCGCGTGCGTGGTCTTTCTCGCCCTATTGCTCGCGCTCTCCTGGCCGCTGACGCTCGCGGTCATGGCCGGTGCCGTTGCGGTTTCGCTCGTCATGCTGGTGGTGCGGCGGGCGGCCGAACGGGTCGGGCGGGAGAGTGTGCTCGCCAGCGACGCGCTCTCGGCGCGGATCGTCGAGAGCTTGACCCATCATCGGCTGGTTCTGGCGATGGGCACCGAGGCCCCGGAGGCGGCCCGCTTCGGGCGGACGACCGACGGGCTCAGGCGGGTGCTGCTGCGGCTCGAGGCGTTGCGCGGGCTGGTCGAGCCTCTGGGCGAGCTGCTCTATCTCCCCTTGATGTTCGCGGTGGTCGGTCTCGGCCTCTGGCTCGAGCTGGGTCTGGCGGCGCTCCTGGCGTTTTTGCTCCTGCTCTATCGCCTGCAGCGGCATTTGCGCATGCTCGACCGGCTCCGGGTCGAGCTCTTGGGTTTTGCCGGGCCGATCGAGGATGTCGTCACCCTGCTCGAGCTCGAGGACCGAACCGTGCCGCGCTCGGGCGATCGGCCGTTCGCGGGCCTGGCCCGGTCGATCCGCTTCGCAGGCGTCTCGTTCGATTACGGCGATCCTGACAAGGTGGGGCTTCGTGGCGTCTCCTTCGAGATTCCGGCAGGTGCCGTGGTTGCCCTGGTCGGTCCTTCGGGGGCCGGCAAATCGACCATCGTGGGCCTGCTCTACCGCTTCTTCGATCCCACGGCCGGCCGCATCCTCGTCGACGACGTGCCGCTCGCCGAGCTCGAGCTTGCCACCTGGCGGCGGTCGCTCGCCTTTGCCGGGCAGGATATCGAGCTCGTGCGCGGCAGCGTGCGCGACAATCTCGCCTACGGCCTATCGGACGTCGACGACGCCGCGATCATGGCCGCGCTGCGCACGGCGTATGCCGACGGCATCGTCGCCGCACTGCCGGGCGGTCTCGCCGTTGAGATCGATGCCCGGGGGCAGGGGCTTTCCGGCGGTCAGCGGCAGCGACTCTGCCTCGCCCGGGCGCTGTTGCGCCGGCCGGCCCTGCTGATCCTCGACGAGGCGACCAACGCCCTCGATGCCGACGCGGAGGGCGTGGTGCTCGAGCGGCTGGAGGCGCTGCGGGGGACGATGACGACGCTGGTCATCGCGCATCGCCTGGCGACCGTGCGCTACGCCGATCTCGTCGTCGTGCTCGATGCCGGCCGGGTGATCGAAGCGGGGCCGCCCGCAGCCCTGATCGCGGCCGAGGGGCGGTTCGGTCGGCTGTGGCGGCGCGAGACGTCGGATGCTGCCGCCGCATCCGCCGGTTCACCTCACGCTTGAGCGACTTCGGGGCTAGTCTGGAGCGCAAGAGCGGCAGGGTTGCGAGGGCGAAGGTGCTGGGGTTGTCGTACGGCCAGAGTTCACGCTTCAAGAGCTCCTGGATCCTGGGAGTGGCCAGCCCCTCGCGCTCGAGATGAGCCCCGAGCCGGCGCCGGAAGCGCTCGCGCGCAGGATGCGCCCATGCCGAGATCGGCTTGGCCAGGATGCTCGAGGTAGCGGGTGTGCTCGGGCTCGGCGGCGGCGACCGAGCGGGCATCGGCCGAAGAATCGTCGGTCTGGCCGTCGTCGACCAGGCTCAGCTCCCGGTCCGCGAGGCTCTGCGCCCGCACGCTGGCTACCTTTGGTCGTACTTTACTCTATCGGTTCTACCATTGATCATGCGACGCCGAGCGCCCGACGACGCCGTACCAGCGCAGCTGGGCGGCGAATCTTTGGCTGTCCTGCGCCTCGATATTGATCCGTGGGATGCGGAAGGGGGCGAAGCGGTGCGGCACGACGCGGGGCTCGGTGGTGAAGCCGGCGCGAAAGCCGAGCTCGGCCGCGAGCCGGCAGGTGGTGTCGTCGTGCGCGCCGTGCGGGTAGGCGACGAGGTCGACAGTGCGGCCGAGCCAGGTTTCGAGTGTCGCCTTGCTCGTGGCCAGCTCCTCGGCCTGGCGGTCGGCCGGGATGGCTGCCAGCTGCGGGTGGGTTCGGGTGTGTGCGCCGATCGTGATCAGCTCGTGCGCCGCAAGCTCGTGCAGCTCGTCGAGGGTCAGCGGGCGGTGGCTCGGCCGCAGCTTCGGTGCCGCGCCGAGCTGGCGCCAGAGCCCGAGCAGGGCGGCTTCCCTGGGCTCGGTGTCGAGGCCGATGATCGCTTCGTAGAGCGCCTGGTGCAGGGCGTGGCGATCGGCGTCGTCGCGGCCGGCCGCAGGTCGGGTCCAGCCGATCCGCGTCTCCCCGGCGGCGAGCTCGATGCCGTCCGGCAGCTCGGGGGTGGCAAAGACGGCCTGCTCCAGGCGGTCCCACCAGGGTTCCGTCTCGGAGCCGACGAAGCCGGTGAGGATGAAAACGGTGGCCGGAACGCCGTAGCACTCCAGGAGCGGCAGGGCTTCGTGGAGGTTGTCGGCGTAGCCGTCGTCGAAGGTCACGGCCGTGGCGTTCTGTGGCAGGCTGCCGGCCGCCCGGCGCTCGAGGAACTCGGGCAGCGGCAGGCAGGTGGTGTGCCGGGCCAGCATCGCCATCTGGGCGGCGAAAGCCTTGGGCGGGACCGCGAGGGTCCAGGGGTCGTTGGCGAGCGTCGTCACGCGATGGTAGAGCAGGATGGCACCACGACCGACGAAGGGCAGCCGCCAGGAGCGGGCCCAGAGCCGGAGGCGGTGGCGTGCGCCGGGGGGCAGCGCCTCGAGCGCAGCGTGAAGGCGCTGGTGCAGCCCCGGCATCGTCAGCGTCTCGGCATCGTCAGGCTTGACGTGGTCCGCTCGCGGCGCGCCTCGCCGTGGCACCGATGAGAAAGGCACAGGCGCCCTCGGCGGCGAGCAGCCGATCCTGGTCCAGCTCCTCGGCGGTGAGCCCATGGAGAAAGGCAGCGGCGGCGAAGCGGTTGCCGAGCGCCTCGACCTCGATCTCGCCGCCGGGGAACGCAGCCTGCAAGAGGCTTGCCGCCTGCCCCGGGCTCCAGCCCCAGCACCAGCTCGGGCCCCAGTCCTCGTCGCTGATCTGGCTGATGCCGGGAAAGGTGGCAACGGCCGCACCGCGCGGCTTCAGCAGACGGTGGACGTTCGAGAGGGCGGCCTGGATATCGTAGATGAAATGCAGGGTCTGGGTCAGGATGATGCAGTCGAACAGCGCATCCTCGATATGGTCGCAGGCGCTGAGATCGCCGACCAGCGTGGCCTTCGGGTTGCTGGCGTCGACATGCAGGATGTCGCTCCTGGTCACCCGCTCGCCGCCATAGGTCAGCGTATACTCGTTGTCGCCGATCTCGAGCACACGGCCCCGGATGGTTGCCGTCCTGGTCGCAAGGTAGCGCTCGACGAAGAGGCGATCGACCGGCGTGCCACGGTCGAAGCCGAAGGCACGGGTGATCGGCACTGTTGCCCGCAGCTGGGCGATCGGGTTGTCGCCCGCCGGGCCCCGGGTGCGCCGGCGGCGATAGGCGACGAAGTCGCTGAAGGCACCGCTCAGGGTGTGGATCGGCTGCATGGCTCAGGTCCAGCGGGCGACGAGGCGCCAATAGGCGGTGAGGCTGGAATCGAATAGGTCGATCGCGCGCCTGAGCCAAGTGCCTTCGACGACGCCGGCCGCGAGCGGCAGCGGCTGGGAACCGAGAAGCTCGCGATCCGGGCGCACCCGCCGCGCCTGGAGGGCCTGTCGTTCGCGGCCGATTTCTGCCCGATTGGCAAGGATCCAGCGCCAGCCGGCCCACCATTCCTGCAGAAAACCGTGGCGGAGCGCAAAGGCGAGCGTGGCCAGCTCATAGGCGAGAAGAATGGGCGAGAGCAGCACCAGGGTACGGCCGCTATAGCAGAGCGCGATCGTCAGGAGGCGGTTGCGCATGCCGAGATAGGCGCGCTTGGGCGGGTAGCTGCCCTTGCCGCGAAACGACAGGCCGGCGTGGCCCTGGCCGCGCTCGTGCTCGACGATGGCGGCCGGCGCGCGGACCACCTCGTGGCCCAAAAGGCGCATGCGGAGCGAGAACTCGAGGTCCTCGAAATAGAAAAAGTAGAGCTCGTTGAAGCCGCCGGCCTCGAGCACCGCCTGGCGGTCGATCAGCATCGCAGCCCCGATCAGCCCGCCCACGGGGCCGGCCGGCACCGGCGGCAGGGTGCGGTCGGCATCGGGGTTCAAGAGAGCCAGCGTGCCGACGAAATGCGGCTCGGCGCCGTCGCATTGCACGATGCTGCCGTCGGGCACCAGGATGATCCGCGGGCAGACGACGGCGGCCCGATAGCGTCTGGCGGCATCGAGCAGGGCGCCGACGCAGCCGGGGGTGACGTAGATGTCGGCGTCGAGCAAGAGGACGTAGGTGCCGGTGGCCCGGCGCAGGCCGGCGTTGCGGGCGTTGGGCAGGCCGAGATTGGCGCCGAGCTCGAGGATCTCGACGGCCGGGAAGCGCTCGCGGATGGTGGCCAGGCTCGTGTCGGTCGAGCCGTTGTCGGCGACGATGACGTGGTCGATCTCGGGGGCATGGGCGACGAGCGCCTCGATGACCCGGACGACCTTGGCGCCACCATTGTAGTTGATGACGACAGCGCTCAACGCTGCCGGCGCGGGCTCGCCCGGATGCCGCGGAGTCATGGTCGCTCTACCTGCTCGTTGTCGGCCGGCGGTCCGCGCTAGTCGCCGCTGGCGGCCCGCAGCGGTGCCGGCCGCGTCGCTGTGACCGGTGCCGTGCGCACGGCCTCGGCCTTGATCAGCCGGGCATAGACGGATTCCAGCCGGACCGCCACCCGTGACCAGGTCAGCTCCTCGACCACGCGGCGGCGCGCCGCGGATCCCAGCCGCTCGGCGAGGTCGGGTTGGTCGAGCACGGTCTTCATGCCCAGCGCCAGGGCCGGGGCCGTGGGCTCGCCCACGAGCCAGGCGTCGCTGCCATGGGTGAGGTCGCGGGCCGAGGCGCTGAACGACACGATGGCCCGGCCGGCGGCCATGTAGTTCAAGAGCTTGAGCGGGTAGCCCGGGCATTCGGCCCGGGGGTTGACCAGGATGTCGGCGGCACCCAGCCTGGTCCCGAGGTCGTGCGGTGGTGGCGGCGTCTCGAGGTCGATGCGCTCCGCGATCCCGAGCTGCCGCGCCAGTGCCGCGTAGGGGTCGACGGCAGATTCGGTGACGAACTGGAGGCGGGCCGCGGGGCGCTCGGCGGCGATCAGGGCGAAGGCCTCGAGCAGGGTATCGATGCCCTGATAGCCCGCGAGATTGCCAGCGTAGACGATCCGCTCGCCCGTCCCTTCCGGCCGCCGCTGGGGGCAGGGCGCGCTCGACGTCGCGGCGACGAACGCATCCTCGATGCCGTTGCCGATCACCGTGATCCGGCTCTCCGCCATGCCGTCGGCCAAGAGCTCGGCGGCGATGTACTGGCTGGTGGCGATGGTGTGGTCGGCGAGGTTGGGCAGGCGCCGATCGAGGGCCCGGCCGACACGGGCGGTCAGGCCGCGCGGCACGCCGTGGCGATAATAGGGAAGCTCGCCCGCGAGCGTGGTGTGGGCGTCGTAGATCACCGGCACGCCCGAGAGGCGCTTGGCTGGCCAGGCGGCGAGCAGCCCTTCATAGTGGTGGGCGTGGATGACGTGGATGTCGTGCTGCCGCGTGACCCGGGCGACGGTCGCCGCCAGCATCGGCAAGAGGCAGCCGAGCCTGAGCGGATCGGCGCCCGGCGCTGTCCGCCGGTAAAGGGGCAGGCCGCGGCTGCGATGCAAGCGAAACGGCAAGCGGCGATCGATCTCGCCCAGGGGATAGGCGATGACGTGGACCTCGTGGCCGGCATCGTGGAGCGCCTGGGCCATGCCGAGGATGCGCGCCGGCGTGCCGCGTGCCCATGGGAAAGGACAGCCCGCCACCAGCGCAATCCGTGCCCGCCTCAGTCTACGCATTCGTCCTCGTCATCAGAATCGACGTTTCCCGTCGTTGGCCGGACCAGCTCCGGCAGAGTCCCACCATCCTTAAGCTTAAGTAACAACTTCCCGCGTGGTCATCACCGAGCGGGCTCTTCATTACTACTCACCATTGAATGACGCCGAGATAGGCCGTCACAAGATGCCGAAAGTAGTTTGGTTTTACTTCGAGAGCGGTGCACGTCTGGTCGGTGTTTGCGGATGGTTCCGAAAGCTGGGCAACGGCTTACCTAAGTCGACTTGGTCGATCGTGGTTTGGTCAGGCAGTGCCGAGAACTTCTGGTCAGTCATAATACTTCCTTTGTGCGGGCACAACCCAAAAATTTATTGCTCGGCGGGTTGCTCAACCAGAGAATTAACGGCGCAGCCTGTGGTTACGCATCCCGAGGGATCGCGGCCGCCTCGGCAAGGCAGCGGCGGAAGGCTTCGGCTGCCGGGACGAGCCGGCTGTTGCGTTGCTGCAGGAGTTGCACCGGACGCTCGGCCGGCGGGTCCATCGGGCGAAAGAAGCGAAGATCGGGGTCGCCGGGGTCGACGCTGCGCTCGGGCAGGATGGTCGCCCCCAGGCCGAGGCGGACGAAGGCGAGCAACGTCGTCGTGTTGCGGGCCACGAGGTGGCTCGCCTCGGCCAGCGCCCGCACGCCCGGGTGATCGACGAGGTCGGCCAAGGGGTTGGCGAGGAAGGGCCCGCGGCCGAGGTCGGCCCAGCCGATCGGGCCGTCGCGAAGGGCCAGGGGATGGTCCGGGCGGCAGACGATGCCGAGCGCGTCGGTGAGCAGCAGCGAGGCCGCGATGCCGGGACCGATCGGGCCGCTGGCGAGCCCAAGATCCGCCTCGTCCGCCTCGATCCGCCGCCGGACCGCGGCACTGTCGACATCGCTGATCTCGAGCCGGACCTCGGGATGGTCGGCACGGAACCGGGCGATCGCCTCGGGCAGAAGCGTGATGGCGATGGAGGGAACGGCGGCGATGCGGACGGTGCCGGCGGTCGATCGCGCGTGGCGGCCGATGGCGGCGACACTGCCATCGAAGGCGGCGAGCGCCCGTTCGGCCTCGGCCAGGGTCAGTCGGCCGAACGGGGTGAGCCGGCTCTTGCGCTCGCCCTCGAACAGCGGTGCCGCCAGGTGTGCCTCGAACCCTGCCAGCATCATCGAGACGGCCGAAGGCGTGCGGCCGAGGAGGTCGGCGGCGGCGGCGAGGCTGCCGGTCGAGGCGACGGCGGCAAAGCAGCGGAGCATCTCGAGCTTGATCGCCATGAATTTCAGTTTTTCTGAATTCAGGTTCAGATGTTCAAGATTGCCTCAATTGATGGCGTGGGTCTAGGCTCATGCTGGAAAAGGGGGGGTCGATGGCCGAGACGTTCGGGAATTTCGTCGCGGGCGAGTGGCGCCGGTCGACGGCGGTGGTCGAGAACCGCAATCCCTCGGACACGGGCGACCTGATCGGCCTCTACGCCCAGGCCCAGCCCGGCGACCTGGACGATGCGCTAGAAGCCGCGCACGAGGCGCAGGCGGCCTGGGCCCGGAGCGGGCCGCAGGTCCGGCACGATGTGCTAATCGCGATCGGGCGGAAGCTGATGGAGGGATCGGCCGAGCTCGGCCGGCTGCTCGCGCGCGAGGAGGGCAAGCCGCTCGCCGAAGGCGTGGGCGAGGTCTACCGCGCCGGGCAGTTCTTCACCTATTACGCGGCCGAGGCGCTCCGCCAGATCGGCGACTGGGTCGAGAGCGTGCGCCCCGGGATCGAGATCGATGTCAGGCGGGAGCCCGTGGGCACCGTCGCGATCGTCAGCCCCTGGAGCTTTCCCGTGGCGACCCCGGCCTGGAAGATCGCCCCGGCCTTGGCCTTCGGCAATGCCGTGATCTGGAAGCCCGCGAACCTGACACCGGCCTCGGCCGTGGCCCTGGCCGGGATCATCGCTGGCCAGGATCTGCCGAAGGGCCTCTTCAATCTCGTCATGGGTGCCGGGTCCAGCATCGGGCAAGAGCTCGTCGAGAGCCCCATGGTCGACGCGATCAGCTTCACGGGCTCGGTTCCGGTCGGGCGCGGCGTGGCGGCTGCGGCGGCGGCCAACATGACCAGGGTCCAGCTCGAGATGGGCTCGAAGAACCCGCTCGTCGTGATGGACGATGCGGATCTCGATCTCGCCGTCTCGGTCGCGGTCAATGCGGCGTTCGGCGGGACGGGGCAGAAATGCACGGCGGCCTCCAGGCTCATTCTCCACGCGGCGGTGCACGATGCCTTCGTCGAGAAGCTGGTGGCGGCGACCCGGGCACTGGTCGTGGGCCACGCGCTCGAGCCGGGCACGCAGATCGGACCGGCGGTCAGCGAGGCGCAGCTTTCGGCCAATCTCGACTACATCGCGGCAGGCCAGGCCGAGGGTGCCGAGCTCTTGTGCGGCGGCGAGCGGCTGGAGCGCGCCACACCCGGCTATTTCATGGCGCCTGCGGTTTTTGCCAGGACCACGCAAGAGATGCGGATCAATCGCGATGAGATGTTCGCGCCCATTACCTGCGTCCAGAAGGTCGAGAACTACGACGAAGCGCTCGAGGTCGCCAACGGCACGCCCTTCGGGCTGACCGCCGGGATCATGACCCGGTCGCTGGCCCGGGCCGCGCACTTCAAGCGGCACTCCCGGTCGGGCTGCGTGATGGTCAACCTGCCGACGGCGGGGACCGACTATCACGTGCCGTTCGGCGGCCGGGGCGCGTCGTCCTTCGGGCCGCGCGGGCAGGGGCAGTACGCGGTCGAGTTCTATACGGCGGTCAAGACCAGCTATGTCGCGGCGGGGGCGCCATGAGCGTCAAGGCACCGCGAATCGATGGGCTGCAATACGGCAACTGGTCGGCAAAGATCTTCCGTGAGATGCGCGAAGGCGGGCTCGATGCGGTGCACGTCACCATCACCTATCACGAGACTTTCCGCGAGACGGTCCTGGTCATCGAGCGCTGGAACCGCTTCTTCGAGCGGTACCCAGAGCTGATCTTTCAGGGGCGGACGGCCGAGGACGTGGTGCGGGCCCGCGAGACCGGGCGGACGGCGATCTTCTTCGGCAGCCAGAATCCCTCCTGTGTCGAGGACGATATCGGCCTTGTCGAGGTCCTGCACACGCTCGGGCTCAGGTTCATGCAGCTGACCTACAACAACCAGTCGCTGCTCGCGACGGGCTGCTACGAGGCCGAGGATACGGGCCTGACCCGGATGGGCCGGGCGGTGGTCGCCGAGATGAACCGGGTCGGGCTCGTCGTCGACATGAGCCATTCGGCAGACCGGTCGACGCTCGAGGCCATCGAACACTCGACCCGGCCGATCACCATCAGCCATGCCAATCCCGCTTCCTGGCATCCGGCCCGGCGCAACAAATTGGACACGGTCCTCAAGGCCCTTGCCGAAAGCGGCGGGATGCTCGGCTTTTCGGTCTATCCGCATCACCTGAAGGACGGCTCGGCCTGCACGCTCGAGAGCTTCTGCGAGATGGTGGCGCGCACGGCCGAGCTCATGGGCCCCGAGCGGCTCGGCATCGGCACCGATCTCTGCCAGGACCAGCCGGACAGCATCGTCGAGTGGATGCGCTCGGGACGCTGGACCAAGGAGGTGGACTACGGCGAGGGTTCGGCAAGTGCGCCGGGCTTCCCGCCGATGCCGGACTGGTTCAACGACAATCGCGATTTCGGCCGGATCGCCCAGGGCCTCGCCCGGACCGGGCTGAGTAGCGCCGAGGTCGAGGGGATCATGGGCGGCAACTGGCTCCGCTTCTTCGCCCTGAGCTTCGGCCCTAAGGTTTAACCATCCGCTCGACCGCGAGCGGCACAAAGGGAGGAACCCGCATCATGGCAACCGAGGATCTTCGGGCGGCAGGTGCTGATCTCGGCCATCTGAACATGCCGCTCTTTGCCATCACGGGCGGCTTCATCCTGCTCTTCTGTGGGCTCGCGCTTTGGGACCTCGAGCTCCTGGGCACCATCGTCAATACGAGCTTCGCGTTCTCGGCCAAGTATTTCGGCCTCTACTGGCAGCTCCTGCTGCTCGCCACCTTCCTGATCGGCCTCGCCCTCTGCTTCTTCCCCGGCGCCAGCGAGCGGCTCGGCGAGATGGACGAGCCCGAGTTCACGACCTTCCAGTGGGGGGCGATGATCATGTGCACGCTGCTCGCCGGCGGTGGCGTGTTCTGGGCCGCGGGCGAGC
Source organism: Geminicoccaceae bacterium (assembly GCA_036796215.1). Taxonomy (GTDB): domain Bacteria; phylum Pseudomonadota; class Alphaproteobacteria; order Geminicoccales; family Geminicoccaceae; genus SLRI01. The sequence continues at coordinate 31,276 of DAIRDJ010000010.1, read as the reverse complement.
CGATAGCACACTTCCTCTCGACCCCGCCGCTGTTCGGTGATCTGGCCCAGAACCCCGAGGCAGCGGCGCAGGCGGCGCTCGCCCAGTCCTATCTGCACTGGGGCTTCCTGGCCTGGGCGATCCTCGGGGCGCTGACCACCATCATGCTGATGCACTACCACTACGAGCGCGGCCTGCCGCTTGCACCGCGGACCCTGCTCTATCCGGTCTTCAAGGAGCGGGCGCTCAGCGGTCCGATCGGGCTTTTCGCCGATGCCGCCTGCATCATCGCGGTCGTCGCCGGTACCGTGGGGCCCATCGGCTTTCTCGGTCTCCAGGTCTCCTATGGCCTAAACGCGCTCTTCGCCGTGCCCGACACCTTCACGACCCAGCTCGTGATCATCGTGGCCCTCGCCACCCTCTACACCGTCTCGGCGATGACCGGGATCAGCCGCGGCATCCAGCTCTTGAGCAAGATCAACGTCATCATGGCGTTCGTGCTCGTCGCCTTCATGCTGGAGGCCGGGCCCACGGCCTTCATCTTTGCGGGCTTTTTCGGCGGCATGACGACCTATCTCATGAGTTTTTTCGATCTTGCCATGTACCGGGGCGACGCCGGGCTCTTCGGCGAGCCGGGCTGGCTAAGTTGGTGGACCGTCTTCTTCTGGGGCTGGTTTTTGGGCTATGGGCCGCTCATGGCGATCTTCATCGCGCGTCAGCCGCGGCCGGTCGATCATCGTCATGCTCGCGATCGTGGCGCCGCTGGTGACCAATTTCTGGTTCATGATCATCGGCGGCAGCGGCATCGCCTTCGAGCTCGCCACTCCGGGCGTGATCTCGGGCCCCTTCGAGGGCTTCAACCTGCCGGCGGGGCTCCTCGCGGTGACGCAGGCGATGCCGATGGGCTTCCTCCTGTCGCTGCTCTTCCTCGTGCTGACGATGATCTTCGTGGCGACAACCGGCGATTCGATGAGCTACGTCATCTCCATGGCGATCTCCAACGAGGACCGGCCGACCACCATGGTCCGGGTGTTCTGGGGGGTGTCGATGGCGGTGATGGCGCTCGTGCTGATCTCGATCGGCGCCTTGCAGAGCTTCATCGTGGTGACGGCGGTCCCCGTGTCGCTCGTGCTCCTGCCCTCGCTCTGGGATGCCGTGCGGATCACCTTGCTCAAGGCCCGCGAGGGCTGAGGCGGCGGTGGTCATGAGCTGTGCGGCCTTGAACCCGATGCCCGAGACGGCCCGGTTCCGGCGCGATCCGTCGGTCGTGATGCGCCTCGCCCGGCTCGGCAGCGCGCATCCGACGCGGCTCTCCTTCCTGCGCACCCTGCTCCGCCGGGTGAGCCGCGAGGGCTGGCGGATCGACCGGCCGGTCTTCGCCATCGACGCCAAGGGCGTGGGCCGGGCGGTCTATGCGGCCCAGGGGCCGGAGCGGACCTATTCGCTGGTCTGCTTCGCGCATGATCTGCCGGACCACATGCGCTCGGACCGGGTGATCGCGACCGCCTTGTTGTCGCTCGCCGAGATCGAGGCCCTGGGCCTGAAGGCGGCGCGCGGGGCCGGGTTCAGCTGGGGGATGGCCGAGGAGGCGGCGATGGCGGTGCGCTGGCTCGCGGCGCACGGGCTGCCGGGGCCGGCACTCCTGCTCCGGCATCTCGAGGCGGTCGACCGGCGGCCCTGGGCCGAGATCGCACCGGTGATCCAGGGGCGCGTCTGGCGGACGGCGGGGGGTGGGGCGCTTTGCCCGATCGCCGCTGGTGCTGCCATGGCGGACCGTGCCACGCTCGTGGAGGGGCCCGGCCTCGGGGCGATCACACTGGAGCAGGTGGCCGATCCGGGGCTGCTGCTGCCGTTCGCGGCCTCGGCGGCAACGGCGCTCGACCAGCCGTTGCGGGTCGCCTGGGACGGGTTCTCGGCCGTGGTCGGCGCTGCCGGGGTGGCGCTGGAAACGGGCGAGACTGGGTTCCTCGAGACGACCGCAGCACGGGTGGTCGTGGTGGCCCCGGCCGAACCACGGACGGCATGGCGTCAGGCCGAGGCGGCACCACGGCTCGTGCCACTGCCGATTTGGCAGGGGCTCGACCGTTTCGCATTTCGCACGTATGTGCCGGCGAGCGAGGCGTCGCGGGCGGGGGCGGGGGCTTCGACCAGCGACAACGATTGAGCAAAAGCCATGGCCGAGCCCGTTCGCCTGACGACCGTCGAGATCGAGGCCCTGGCCCTGGAGGCCCTCGTTCCGGGCGGGGCCACGGCCGCCAACGCGGCCCCCCTGGCGCGGGCCATCGCCGAGGCGGAGCGCGACGGGATCGCGAGCCACGGGCTGATGTATCTGCCGACCTATGTCGAGCATCTCGGCTGCGGCAAGGTGGACGGGCGGGCGGTGCCGGTCGTGGATCGGCCGAAGCCCGGCGTGGTGACCGTGGATGCTGCGACCGGCTTCGCCCAACCGGCGATCACCGCCGGCGAAGGGCCGCTGCTGGAGGCCGCCATGGCGCAGGGGATCGCCTGTCTCGCCATCCGCAACTCCTATGATTGCGGTGTCCTCGGGCATCATACCGAGCGGCAGGCACTAGCGGGTGTCGTGGCCTTGGGCTTCGCCAACGCGCCGGCCTCGATCGCACCCGTGGGCGGCAGGCGGCCGGTGGTCGGCACCAACCCCTTCTCGCTCGCCGCCCTTAGCGGCAGCGGCGAGGCGCTGGTCGTCATCGACCAGAGTGCGAGCGTGGTGGCGAAATCCGAGGTGATGAAGCGGGCCCGCTCCGGCGAGCCCATCCCCGAGGGCTGGGTCCTGGACGCCCAAGGCAACCCCACGGTCGATGCGGAAGCGGGGCTCAAGGGCGCCGTCGGGTGGCTACAAGGGTGTGGGTGTGGGAATTGCCGTGGATGCAGCGCTGTTGGCGCGGATCGAGGGCCTTGCTGCGGCCTAGCCGGCCGCGGGTTGCACCACCGGCGCACACTCCCTAGCCTTGCCGGTGGAGTCGTGCGGTTGGTGCGACTCGCCAGCTTAGGAGGATGCCCATGCTGCCGCGCGCCACCCCCTCGGGTCTCCTGGTCGATCTCTACCAGTTCACCATGATGCAGGCCTATCTAGAGGCCGGGATGACCGATACCGCGGTCTTCGAGTTCTTCGCCCGCAAGCTGCCGAAGGGGCGCGCCTTCTACCTCGCAGCCGGGCTCGAGCAGGCCCTGGACTATCTCGAGGAGGTGCGGTTCGAGGCGGCCGAGCTCGACTGGCTGGCCTCGACCGGCGAGTTCGGCCGGGACTTCATCGATCATCTGGCGGGCTTTCGCTTCACCGGCGACGTCCACGCCATGCAAGAGGGCACCGTGTTCTTTCCGGACGAGCCGATTCTCCGGGTGACCGCACCCTTGCCCGAGGCGCAGTTCGTCGAGAGCCGGCTGATCAATCTTCTGCATTTCCAAAGCGTGATCGCCTCGAAGGCCGTCCGGATGGTGCTCGCGGCCGACGGGCGCTCACTGATCGATTTCGGCTTTCGGCGGGCGCACGGCGAGGAGGCGGGGCTGCTCGCCGCCCGGGCCGCCTATCTCGCGGGCTTCACCGGCACGGCCACGGTCGGGGCAGCGCGGCTCTTCGCCATCCCGGCCTTCGGCACCATGGCGCATTCCTTCATCCAGGCGCACGACGACGAGGTGCTGGCGTTCCGCCATTTCGCCAAGGCCCGGCCGGAGAAGCTGGTGCTCCTGATCGACACCTATGACACGGTGGAAGGGGCGAGGCGGGTCGCCCGCCTGGCCCCGGAGCTCGCGGCCGAAGGGATCGAGGTCACAGGCGTGCGGCTCGACAGCGGTGATCTGGTCGAACTCGCCAAGGCGGTGCGCGCGGTGCTGGACGAGGCCGGGCTCACCAAGGTGCGCGTCCTCGCCTCGGGCGGGATCGACGAGGGCGAGATCGCCCGGCTGCTCGGCGAAGGGGCACCCATCGACGGGTTCGGGGTGGGCACCAGCCTGACCACCGCGAGCGATGCCCCGGCGCTCGATTGCGCCTACAAGCTGCAGGACTATGCCGGCATCGCCCGGCGCAAGCGGTCGGCCGGCAAGGCCACCTGGCCGGGCAAGAAGCAGGTCTATCGCTGGTTCGACGGCGATGGGCGGATGGTCCGCGACCTTTTGACGATCGAAGCGGATCGCCAGGACGCGACCCCGCTCGTCGAGCCGGTGATGACGGCGGGCAGCCGGCTGGCACCCGGCCCGAGCCTCGCGGACATCCGCGCCCGTACCACGGAGCAGCTCGCCACCCTGCCCCCGGGCTTGCGCAAGTTGGCCGAGGCCGACGCCTATCCGGTCGAGGTGAGCGACCCGCTGCGCGATCTGGCGGACGAGGTCGACCGCCGGACAGGTTGACCGGGCGGCGCCGGCGCGGCAAAGCTCGGCGCCCCTGCCGCGGGGGCCAGTGCCCGTGACCGACCGTTTGCCGTTCCTGATCGAGGTCTGTGTGGAGAACACCGACGGGCTCGTCGTCGCCCAGGAGGCGGGGGCGGATCGCATCGAGCTCTGTGCCTCGCTGCTCGAAGGCGGGCTCACGCCGAGCCTTGGGATGGTCGAGGTGGCCTTGGCCCGGGCGACCATCCCCGTGCACGTCATCGTCCGGCCGCGGGGCGGCGATTTTCTCTATTCCGCGATCGAGCTCGAGGCGATGCTGGCCGATGTCCGCCAGCTGCGCGCGATGGGGGTCGCAGGCGTCGTGGTCGGTTGCCTGACTTCGGCAGGTGCCATCGACGAGGGGCGGATGACAGCCCTGGTCGATGCAGCGGGACCGCTGTCCGTCACCTGCCATCGCGCCTTCGACATGACCGCCGACCCAATCCTGGCGGTCGAGGCCCTGGTCCGCTCTGGCGTCGAGCGTGTGCTCACCAGCGGCCAGGAGGCTTTGGCCGAGGCGGGTGCCGGGGTCATCCGCCAGGTTGTGCAGGCGGCGGCCGGGAGGCTCCGGGTCATCGCCTGTGGCGGGCTCGATGCCGGCAACATCGCAGCTGTGCGGGCGGCGTGCCAGCCGGACGAGATGCATTTCGCGGCCCTCCGGCAGGTGCCGAGTGGGATGCGCTTCCGCAACCCGCGCATCGCCATGGGTGGCACCGAGGCGGCGCACGAATATGCGCTGACGATGAGCGATGCCGCAGCGATCCGGGCCACGATCGCGGCAGCACGGGGCGGTGCTGTATTGCCCTGAGCGATCCCCGACCCCGTGACAAGGCGTAGGCCTGGGGCTATGCTCGTTCGGGTGCGGCACGAGGTGCCGTCCGGTATTGGCCGAGGCACGAGAGGTGGCGATGCGGAAGCTGCAGGCGCAAGGTGTGCACCATATTACGCTGGTGGGGGCCGACCGGCAGACCTCGATCGACTTCCGGGAGGGGGTGCTCGGCATGCCCTTCGTCTTCGAGCCGCCCAATCTCGACAGTGCCGAGGAAAGCCATCTCTCTTTCGATCCGGGCGACGGGCGGCTGATCACGATCTTCACCAACGAGGAACGGCGGCCGGAGCCCGGGCGCGTGCCGACGGTCGTAGGCGCGGTCCATCATCTGGCCTTCGCGGTCTGCAAGGTCACCTTCGATCAGGCCGTGGCACGCCTGGATGAGCGGGGCATCCCGCACAGCGGGCCGAAGGATCGGGGGTTCATGGACACGGTCTATTTCAAGGACCCGCTGGGGCTCCTGATCGAGCTCGCCTGCTATCGCTTCGAGCCACCTCGCGGCCACGGTCATGCCGACGTCCTGATGCAGGCGCATGCGCTCAGGGTCGAGCGCGGCGACTACGCTAGCCAGCCGATCCACCTCGCCGATGCCATCGAGGCGCTGGCGCAAGGCTCCCGGGCCAGCCTCTCGGCCGACCGGGCGGCGAAGGACCCCTATTCTCGGAGCCGCTCCTGACCGCGCCGCGCATTCTCTTTGTCTGCACCGGCAATATTTGTCGGTCGCCCACGGCCGAGGGCGTGCTCCTGCACCATGCGCGACGAACTGGGCTCGAGCTCGTCGTCGACAGTGCCGGCACGAGTGCCGAGGAAGCGGGCAATCCGTCGGATGCGCGGGCCCGGCGGGTGGCCGAGGCGCGCGGCTACCGCTTGCCCGACCGGCGCGCCCGCCAGGTGAGAGTGGACGACTTCGCCACCTTCGATCGGATCATCGCCATGACGCAGACACATCTGCGCGCGTTGGAGCGGCGGGCGCCGGCGGCGGCCACGGCGAGGCTCGAGCTCTTCATGACCTATGCGCCGGCGCCCGGCATCGTGGATGTGCCGGACCCCTGGTATGGCGGAATCGCGGATTACGAGCATGCGCTCGACCTGATCGAGGCCGGAATCGAGGGGCTGCTGCGCGACCTCAAGGCCGTGCGGTGACGCTGGTCCTGGGGCAAGAGGTGGTGCGGCGCACGCCGCTCGCCGGCGGCTGCATCGCCGAGGTGGCAAGGCTCGATCTCGCCGACGGGCAGTCGGTCGTCGAGAAGCGGGTGCTGGGCCGGGCGGCAACCGATCTTGCCCTCGAGGGCTGGATGCTCCGCTACCTCGCCGAACGCTCCAGCCTGCCGGTGCCCGAGATGCTGGAGGCCACGGCCGACCGGCTGGTGATGCGCTATGTGCCGCACGACGTCGGTGGCCCGAGGCATGCGGCCGAGATCGACGCCGCCGAACAGCTCGCCGCACTGCATGCGATTCGGGGCGCGCGGTTCGGGCTCGAGCGGGACACGCTGATCGGCCCCTTGCCCCAGCCGAACGGCGAGCTCGATGGCTGGGTCGACTACTTCCGCGAGCGGCGGCTCCTGGCGATGACCGAGCGTGCTGCGGCTGCCGGGCGGCTGCCCGAGGGCTTCGCCCGTCGGCTGGAACGACTCGCCGGCAGGCTCGAGTCTTTGCTCGAGGAACCGGAAGCACCGGCACTGCTGCATGGCGATGCGTGGTCCGGCAACCTGCTCTTTCGTGGCGACCGGGTCGTCGCCTTCATCGATCCCGCGATCTATTATGGCCATCCCGAAATCGAGCTCGCCTTCACCACGCTTTTCGGGCCCTTCGGCGAGACGTTCTATGGAGCCTATGCCGAACGGGCAGGGATCGCCGCCGGCTTCTTCGAGGTCCGGGCAGCGCTCTACAATCTCTACCCGCTCCTGGTGCATGCGCATCTCTTCGGCGCCGGTTATCTCGCTCCCATCGACCGGACGCTGCGTCGCCACGGCTTGTAAGCCTGCTGGGCCTGCGCCTAGAACGGCCGCAGCAAGCAAGGGAGAGCCCATGTTCGAGACGCCCGAGAAGCCCGCCGTGCTCGTCGTCTGGCCGAACCGGCCGAAGGCGATGGCCGAGCTCGAGGCCGCCTACCGGCTGGTGCATCTCTGGCAGGCGGCCACACCGGAGGAGCTGCTCGAGGAGGTGGGTTCGGAGATCCGGGCGATCGTGACGACCGGCGAGCGCGGGGCGAGTGCCCAGCTCATGGACCGGCTGCCCAGGCTCGAGATCGTCGCCTGCTTCGGCGTCGGCTATGACGGGATCGATGTCGAGGCCTGCAAGGCCAGAGGCATCAGGGTCACCAACACGCCCGATGTGCTGAGCCGGGACGTGGCGGATATGGGTCTCGGCCTGATCCTGATGACGCTCAGGCGGCTGGCCGAGGCGGATCGCTTCGTCCGGGCCGGGCGCTGGCTCGAAGGGGCCCATCCGCTCGGCACGTGTCTCGCCGGCAAGAAGCTCGGCATTCTCGGCATGGGGCGGATCGGCTTCGAGCTCGCGCGGCGGGCCCGGGTGCTCGACATGGAAGTCGCCTATCACAACCGCACGAAGCGGGCGGATGTCGAGCTGCCCTACATGGCGAGCCTCGTCGAGCTCGCGCGTTGGGCCGACGTCCTGGCGCTGACCTGTCCGGGCGGGCCCGCCACGCGCAACCTGGTCGATGCCGCGGTGCTCGACGCGCTCGGGCCCGAGGGCTGGCTGATCAATATCGCGCGGGGCTCGGTCGTCGACGAGCCGGCCCTGGTCGCGGCCTTGCAGGCGGGCCGGATCAAGGGGGCCGGGCTCGACGTCTTCGCCGACGAGCCACGGGTGCCCGAGGCACTGCTCGGGATGGAGAACGTCGTGCTGCAGCCGCACAACGCCAGTGCCACCGAGGAGACCCGGGATGCGATGGCGGGCCTGGTGGTCGCCAATCTCGCCGCCCATTTCGAGGGCGGGCCGCTGCCGACGCCGGTCGCCTGAAGGCCCGGCGCCGCCGAATCGAGGAAGCCACGCCCATGACCACGTTCGACCCCGCCACCCGCAATCCCGTGGCCGATGCCCCAGAGCTCTGCCGGCTCGGGGTGGCCGAGCTGACCGCGCGCTTCGCCGACCGCAGCCTCTCGCCGGTCGAGGTCGCCGAGGCGGCCCTGGCGCGGGCCGAGGTGGTGCAGACGCGGCACAACGCCTTCACGCTGATCGATGCCGATGGGGCCCTGGCCCAGGCGAGGGCGGCCGAGGCGCGCTGGCAGCGTCGCATGCCGGCCTCGCCGATCGATGGGGTGCCGGCCACGATCAAGGACATCGTCTGGGTCAAGGGCCAGACGATCCACTACGGCAGCAACAGCCCGCCCGTCACCCCGCAAGCGGACGCACCGGCCGTTGCCCGGCTGCGGGCCGCGGGTGCGGTGCTGCTCGGCCTCACCACCACGCCGGAATTCGGCTGGAAGGCCGTGACCGACAGCCCGTTCTCGGGGGTCACGACCAATCCCTGGAACACCGCACTGACCCCGGGCGGGTCGAGTGGCGGGGCGGCAGCGGCGGCCGCCGCCGGGGCCGGTGTCTTGCATCTCGGCACCGATGGTGGCGGGTCGATCCGCATCCCGGCCTCGTTCACCGGGATAGTCGGGATCAAGCCGAGCTACGGCCGGGTCGCGGCCTATCCGCCGTCAGCCTTCGGCACGGTGGCGCATGTGGGTCCCATGGCGCGCACGGTCGCGGATGCCCGGGCGATGCTCGAGGTGATGGAAGGCAAGGATCCCCTGGACTGGACCCAGGCACCTGGCAGCCTGCCGCCCCTCGACGCCGAGCCGTTCGCGTTCGCCGGCAAGCGGATCGGCTACTGGACGGAGCCGCCCCGCGGCCCGCTCGATCCCGAGGTCCAGGCCTCGGTCGACGAGGCGGTGGCCGCGATGCAGGCGGCAGGTGCGGTGATCGAGCCGATCACGCTGCCGGACCACGACCAGCTCTTCGACATCTTCGCCGGCCACTGGCTCGTGGCTGCGGCGGCGCGGGTGGCGCTGCTGCCGGCCGCGGCAAGGGCCGGGCTCGATCCGGGGCTGGCCCAGGCCGCCGCCACCGGTGCCGCCTTCGATGTGCTCGACCACGTGCGGGCGACCCATGCCCGCGTCGCCTTCGGCCGTGCCATGGACGCGCTGCTCGCCACCTTCGATCTCGTCGTCTCGCCGGCGACCGCGATCCCGGCCTTTGCCGCCGGGCACGAGGTGCCGCCCGGCGCGGGGCTCGGCCGCTGGACCGAGTGGGCCGGCTTCAGCTACCCGATCAATCTCAGCCAGCAGCCGGCCTGCTCGATGCCCTGTGGCTGGACCAGGGACGGCCGGCCGGTGGGCCTGCAGCTCATCGGGCCACGCGGCGAGGATGCCCGGGTGCTCGGAGCGGCGGCGGCGTTCGCTCAGCTGGTATCGGCGTGAGCCTGCCTTGCCGACCGACGATGCCGACCTTTCGACCGCTCGCGGTGCTTCGTGCCGGGCCCATGACGGGTGACTGTCCCGATGGTCGGGCAGGTGTTCGACAGCCGAGCCTCAGCGGAACTGCTGCAGCCGGGTGACCCTGAGCCCACCCAGGCCGTGCCGGTCGATCGCCCGTTCCCAGGAGGCGAACTCCTCGGCGGTGAGGCCGTAGCGGGTGCAGGCCTCGTCGAAGGTCATGAGCCCGGCGCGCACCGCCGTCACCACCTCGGCCTTGCGCCTCGCCACCCAGCGCCGGGTGTCCGGCGGCGGCAGGGTCTCTATTGTCAGCACGGTGCCGTTCGGCCCGACCACCGATTTCGGCCGGTGCTGCAGATTTTCCGCTGTCGACATTTCCATTTCTCTACCCTCGTCTTCGGCTTTTGTCTTGCCGGGCTAAAATCAGCTATCGCCCTTTAATTTGCATCTAATGAACGTGGTAAATCTTCGTTTGCCATGATTGCTTACCTCGCTTCGCGTCAGCGGCTGATCTGGATGAGCTCTTCGAGCATACTATTGGTTGTCGTGATGACCCTGGAATTGGCGGAATAGGCGCGCTGGGTGACGATCATCTTGGTGAACTCGTCGGCGAGATCGACATTGGCGGCCTCGAGCGCGGAGGTGGCGAGCAGCCCGGCGCCGCCGCGGCCGGCGACCCGGAGATTGAACTCGCCCGATCGCTCGGTCTGGGAGAAGACATTGCCCGAGCGCGGGTCGAGGCCGGCGGGATTGGCGAAGGTCGCGACCGGCAGCTGGTAGAGCCGCCGCTCCTCGCCATTGGTGAACGACGCGATGATGAAGCCCTGCTCGTCGATCCTGACCCCGTTGAGCTCGCCCACCTCGGCCCCGTTCTGCAGGACGAACGCGACATTGGTCGGGCTCGCGAACTGGGTGAGGCCGTCGGTCTCGCCGATCGTGCCGAGATCGAAGCCGATGGTGCTGTCGTCCGCACCCGTGGCGGCGGCCCATTGAATGGTGACGTCCACGCCGTCCAGCGTATTGGTCGCGAGGCTGCCATCGCCGTCGAAGGTCACCGTGCCGCTGGCAAGGGCCGTGGCGCCGGCGGTGACGATGGTGGGGTCGGCCGCGTAGACCTCGACCTGCCACTCGTTGGGCGCGGTCTTCAAGAAGCCCATGGTGAGCGTCTGCGGCCGGCCGAGGCTGTCATAGACCTGGATGTCGCGGGAGAAATGCGGCTCGACCGTGCCGTTCGCCATCTCGTCGACGGCGTAGGCGACCGGATGCTCGGCCTGGTCGGCGTTGATGTTGGCGCCGATCTCGACATTGTTGGTGGCCGTGGCGAGGCCGTTGACGATGCCGACATTGACCGTCTCGACCCGGTTGATATCGACCACCTCCTCGTTGGCATCGAGCAGCCAGCCTTGCAGATACTGGCCGGACGGCGTGCGCAGATTGCCGAGGAAGTCGGGCGCGAAGGAGCCGGCGCGGGTGTAGAGCTGATCGCCCGTGCCGTCGCCGAGGCTGTTGACGACGAAGAACCCGGCGCCCGAGATGGCGGCGTCGGTCGGCGAGCTGCTGCTCTGGATCAGGCCCTGGTTGGCGATCGTCAGGGCCCCCATCGAGCGCACGCCGCCGGGCGAGTAGGCGGTCACCGAATCCCGGCGGGTCACCAGATTGGCGAACTGCGCGACGGTACCCTTGTAGGCCGTGGTGTTCACATTGGCGACATTGTCGGAGATCATGCTCATCGCCCGCGACTGCGCACCGAGACCCGAGACACCCGAATAAAGCGATCCAAAGAGGCTCATTGTTCTACTCCTGAGAAAAGGTCGTCGGCTGCTCACGCCGCCGGACGGACGGCACGCACGGCGTCGAGCGGGAAGGATCGGCCATCGACCGAGAGGACCAGGCCTTCCTCGGTCTGCAAAAGGGCGTCGACCCTGCCGCTCGAGGTCTGGGTCACCGGCACCGGCCGGCCGCTGGCATCGAGGGCTTCGATCCGCACGCCGTAGGTGCCGGCGGGCCGGCCGCGCCGGTCCTCATCGACCCCGTTCCAGAGCACCTGCTGCGGGCCTTGGCCGCCCGGGCCCGTCAGGCGGCGGACGGTCAGGCCCGCCTCGTCGACGATCTCGATGGCGACCGCTTGCGCGGGGGCGCCGAGGGTGTAGGCGACCGCCGCCTCGCCGCCGAGCGGCAGATGGACCTTGGCGTTGTCGAGCTCGACATTGGCCCCGACATACTGGAGTGCTGCGGTGTGCTGGGTCATCCGCATCAGGCTCACCAGGCTCTCGAGCTGGGTGTTGGTGCGGATCGCCTGCTCGACCCCGGCGAACTGCACGAGCTGGCTCGTGAACTGTTCGGCATCCATCGGGCTCAGCGGATCCTGGGTCTGCAGCTGGGTGGTCAAGAGCTTGAGAAAGCCGTCGAAGTCGGCGGCGAGCTTCGACCCGTCGCGGCTGCCGACGGTGCCCGAGCTTGTCGCCTGAACGGCGTTGATGGTCATGGCGCGAGCGCTCCTGGTGGTCAGATCGAGAGGTTCAGGCGGCCAGTGAGGCCGATGCGCGCCGGTGCCGTCGATGCGGCGCCGGCGGAGGGCTGCGAGGGTGGCCCATCCGGGCCGATCTCGCCGTCGCTGTCGGTCGGCGCCGCACGCTGCTCCTGGGCCCGGCGGTCGCGGCGCTCGCCGCCCATCAGCCCGAGCTCGAGGCCGCCATCGGCAAGGTCGATCCCCTGCTGCGCCAGCTGCCGCTGCAGGTCGCGGGACTCATGGCGCAAGAGCTCCAGTGTTTCCGGTCGCTCGAAGAGGATGGTGACAGACAGCCGCCGTTCGGCGTCGAGCTCGAAGGCGATCTCGATCGTACCCAGCGCCTCGGGTGTGAGCTGGACGGTCAACTGGCGAAGCTCGCCGCCGACCGCGCGGTCGATGGCCACGGCCAGCTGGCGGACGGCGGGCGTGGCGGCGGCGCCGGTCGTCGCGGCGAGGCTCGTCGATGCCTCGGTGCCGACCGTGGTTCCGGCCGCAACCGATGCCAGGCCGCGCAGCCCCGGCGTGTCGTCGGACGGGCGCCATTCGGTCTCGAGGGTGAAGGGTGGCAGGCCGCCCTGGCGGGCGAGCAGCGTGGCAGCAGCACCGATCGGCCGATCGGTGCTCCCGGCCCGGGCCGTGGCCGCTTCCGGCAGCAGTCGAACCGCGGCGGCGGTGTCCGGCCGCTCGGGCGTCCGCCGCATCGCCTCGATCTGCGCTGGCGACCGTTCACCGGCCGGGCGACGGGCTGCTTCGGGGGCCGGCCGGGCGGCGATGCCCGGCGCCGCTGCATCCTGGGCGTTCGGCGTGGGTCGGCCGACACGGCTCTCGTCCGTTGTCAGCGGCACGGGCGCCGTCCCCGCCCTCTGGCGCTCGTCTCCGGCGGGTTCGGCCGCGGCTGTCGCCTGCGGCTGAGCGTTCGGGTGCTGCAGCCCGGCTGCGACCGCGGCGTCTGCGGTCGCCGCTGCATCGGCTTTCGCCACGGCCTCCGGGCCTGCCGGCAGCGGCAGCTCGCGCGGGCCGGCGTCGGGGGTCGGGCCGTCGGCGATCTCGCCCAGCAGGCGTCCCGTGCCGTGGCCGGTCGCGGCATCCTCGGCCATGGCATCGCCGGGCTCGGCCGGTGCCTCGGGGGCGATGGCAGACGTCGAACCGAGGGTGACGGGCCGCAGGGGCTCGACCGCGACCACCGGTGGCATGGCGATGCCCATGAGCCCGGCGAGCAGGTCGGCGAAGCCGTCGCCCGGCGCGCGTGGCTCTCCCGAGGCGGCAGCGCCGGCAGCGGCCGGCCGGCTCGAAGGCGAAGGGGGCGTGGTGATCTGCAGCATGGCAGAGCACCCTTTGCAACCCGCGTGCCAATCCCGAGAAAGCGGGTCTTGGGCGGTCCCGGCGGCGTCGGGCGGTCAGGGATGCTGCAACAGGCCCGGCAAATCCTGCCGCCCCGGGCTATTCTTGCCGGGCCGGGTCAGCGGCTCAGGGGTCAGTCGTCGCGGTAGCTGCGCTCGCGGCGCTCGTGGCGCTCCTGCGCCTCGATGCTCAAGGTCGCGATCGGGCGGGCATCCAGGCGCTTGAGGCCGATCGGCTCCTGGGTTTCCTCGCAATAGCCGTAAGTGCCGTCCTCGATCCGTTGCAAGGCCGCCTGGATCTTGGCGAGCAGCTTGCGCTCGCGGTCGCGGGTCTTGAGCTCGAAGGCGCGCTGCACCTCGGAGCTCGCCCAGTCGCTGGCATCGGCCGGGCGGGTGTCGTCCTCCTGCAGCTGCCTGAGGGTCAGACCGGAGCCGCGGACCAGCTCGTCGCGCCAGGCCAGGAGCTTCCGGCGGAAATACTCCACCTGGCGCGGGTTCATGTAGGGCTCGTCCTCGGTCGGTCGGTAGTCCGTGTCGAGCGACTTCGTCATGCGACCCTCCAAAATACCGTCGTTTCGCCGGTCGCTCCGTAAGTCCGGCCAAAAGGCACGGGCATGCCGGTCGCCGAAACCCCCTGGTCGTCAAATCCTCCGCAAGCGGGCTCCCCTTAGCGCAAGGCGGGCGGCCGGCGCAACCGAAAGCCGCTGGCTGATGCCCTATCGTAACCCGTTTGGAAATAATCGCTTTTCGATTACAGGATCGTCTCACCATCCAGTCTGTCGCACGCAGCCGGCGGCACAGGCTGAAGGCCGCGCGAAGCGCAGTCGCTCGAGCGCCGGGGTGACGGCGTCGAGATGCAAGAGCGTGCCCGCAAGGCCCGGCCCGAGGCCGACCAGGGTCTTGATCACCTCGATCGCCATCAGGCTGCCCATGAGCCCGGCCGCAGGGCCGAGCACCCCGGCCTGGGCACAGCTCGGCAGGCTCTGGGCGTCGGCGATCCCGCCGAAGAGACAGTAGAGGCAGGGGTGCGGCGGCCCGTCATAGGCGCGGTAGAGGGTGAGCTGGCCGTCGACCCCCTGGACCGAGCCCGAGACCAGGGGCCGGCGAGCGCGCATCGCGGCATCGTGCACCGCCTGGCGGGTGGCGACCGTGTCGGTGCCGTCGGCGACGAGGTCATAGGTCTCGATCAGCGGCGCCGCATTGGCCGCATCGAGGCGCAGTTGGTGGGGCTCGATCCGCGTCGTCGTGTTCAGGCCCCGAAGCCTTTCCCTGGCCGCCTCGACCTTGGCGCGGCCGACATCGGCCTCGCTGTAGATCACCTGGCGGTGCAGGTTGCTCGCATCGACACGGTCGTCGTCGACGAGGCCGAGCCGGCCGATTCCGGCGGCCGCGAGATAAAGGGCCAAGGGCGCACCGAGGCCGCCCATGCCGACGACGAGGACCGACGAGTCGAGCAGGCGGGCCTGGCCGACACCGCCGATCTCGGGCAGGACGATGTGCCGGGCATAGCGGCGGAGCGCCTCGTCGGTCAGCGTCAAGGGCGAGCCTCCTCGTTTTCGGCCGTGGCGTTAACCCTGTCTTAACCGTGTTCGTCTAGCGTCGCCATCGATCAGCAGACGCAAGCGGGACATGGCGGATGATCGACGCACACGAGCGGGCGGTGGCCTTGCGCTACCATCCGGAGAAGGGTGAGCTGCCGGAGGTCACGGCCAAGGGCCGCGGGGCGATCGCAGCGCAAATCAAGGCGATCGCGGCCGAACAGGGTATCCCCGTCCGCCGCGACAGTGATCTCGTAGCCGTGCTCGACACGCTCGATCTCGGCAGCCCCATTCCGACCGTGGCCTTCGCCGCGGTGGCCGAGATCCTGGCCCAGCTCTATCGCGCGAATGCTGCCATCGCCGAGGGCGTGCGGGAGTCTCGGCCATGAGCGGTGCTGGCACCGGACCCGGTGCAAGCGGTCTAGGGCGCGACTGCGGCGAGCTCGCGACGGCGGTGGCGACCGCGCGGCAGGCCATCGCCAAGGGCGGGCGTGCCGATCTCGACGCCCTGGCCGACCGGCTGCGCGAGCTCCTGGATGCGATGGCCGTCCGCCGCCGGGGCGAGCAGCAGGCGCTGCTGCCGCAGCTGATCGCTCTGGCCGAGGAGATCGACGAATTGGGCGGGACCATCGCCGCCGAAAGCCGGCGCTGTGCCGAGGCGCTGGCCAAGGGCGAGGTCAGTGCCCGGGTCGCCGCCGCCTATACCAAGACCGGCCTCAATTGAAGCGAGAGGGCGGACGGGATGCTCGAGCTCGCCGATCTCAGCCGGACCGTCATGGGCCTGGGCGCCGTCCTCGTGCTCCTGGTCGTGGTCTTCTGGCTGCTCCGCCGGTTCGGCCCGCACGGCTCGGCCCTATCGGGGACAGGCGGCCGGCGCCTCGCCCTGGTCGAGACCCTGGCGCTCGATCCGCGTACCCGCCTGCTGCTGGTCCGCCACGACGACCGCGAGCATCTGCTGGTGGTCTCCTCGACCGGCACGACGACCCTGGTGAGCGGCGACGCGCGGCCCGGTCCCGCGGCTCTCGCCGGAGACCGGCCATGAGCCGCGGGACCGGCACTCTTCTGGTCGGCCTCCTGCTGCTGCCCGGAGCTGCCGCCGCCCAGGCCCTGACCATCGATCTCGGCGGCGGTGACGGGACGGCCACGGGCCAGATCATCCGCCTCGTCCTCCTGATCACCGTTCTCTCGCTCGCCCCTTCGATCCTCTTGATGGTGACCTCGTTCACCCGGATCGTGATCGTCCTCTCGTTCCTGCGGACCGCACTCGGCCTGCAGCAGAGCCCGCCCAACTCGGTGCTGGTCAGCCTCGCCCTCTTCCTCACCCTGTTCATCATGATGCCGGTCTTCGAGCGGGCCTGGGAGGAGGGCATCGAGCCCCTGATCGCCGAGGAGATCGACGAGATGGCGGCCTTGGAGCGGACGGCCGCCCCCTTTCATGCCTTCATGCGCAGCCAGGTCCGCGACAAGGACCTCGCCCTTTTCTACGACATCGCCGAGCTCGAGCCGACGCTCGATCCGATCGACGCGCCGTTCCGGGTGCTGGTCCCCGCCTTCATGATCAGCGAGCTCAGGCGCGCCTTCGAGATCGGCTTTCTCATCTTCATCCCGTTTTTGATCATCGACATGGTGGTGGCCTCGATCCTGATGTCGATGGGCATGATGATGCTGCCGCCCGTGGTCATCTCGCTGCCCTTCAAGGTCATCTTCTTCGTCCTGGTCGATGGCTGGCTCCTGGTCGTGGGCTCGCTCGTCCAGAGCTTCGGCAGCATCCCGTCCTAGCCGCGCCTGCCGCCCGGCTGCTAGGGTGGCGACCGGTTCGGCTGGAGGCGGACGATGGCAGTGGCGAGCGCTGAAACGCGATCGGCGACGACGGGGTCGCTGGCGGTGATCGACGAGCTCAGGGGCTTCCTGGGCGAGCGGCTGATCACCAACCGGGTGATCCTCGAGCAGCATGGCCGGGGCGAGGGGCCCTATGACGGCACCGCACCCGAGGCCGTCGCCATGGCCCACTCGACCGCGGAGGTGGCGCGGATCGTGGCCGCCTGCAACCGGGCCCGCCTGCCCGTCACGGCCTTCGGGGTCGGCACCTCGCTCGAGGGCCATGTGGCCGCCCTCGAGGGTGGGATCTCGATCGATCTCTCGGAGATGAACCGGGTGCTCGAGGTCTCGGTCGACGATCTCGATTGCAAGGTCGAGGCCGGGGTCCGACGGCGCCAGCTCGACGACGAGCTCCGCCATTCGGGCGTCTTCTTCCCCGTCGATCCCGGCGCCGATGCGACGCTGGGCGGCATGGCCGCGACCCGGGCGTCGGGTACCAATGCCGTGCGCTACGGCACGATGCGCGAGCTGGTCCTGGGCCTCACCGCCGTCATCGCCGATGGGCGGATCGTCCAGACCGGGGGTCGGGCGCGGAAGAGTGCGGCGGGCTACGATCTCACGCGCCTCTTGATCGGCTCCGAGGGGACGCTCGGCATCATCACCGAGCTCCGCCTTCGCCTGTTCGGCATTCCAGAAGCGATCTCGGCTGCGGTCGCCACCTTCCCCTCGGTCGAGGCCGCGGTGCAGACGGTGATGCTGACCATCCAGACCGGCATCCCCATTGCCCGGATCGAGCTTCTGGACGAGCTGCAGATGCGCGCCTGCATCGCCTATTCCAGGCTCGACGAGCTCGCGGTCGCCCCCACCCTCTTCTTCGAGTTCCACGGCAGCGATGCCGGCGTGCGCGAGCAGGCCGCGGCGGTCGAAGCCATCGCCAAGGAGTTCGGGGCGGCGGATTTTCGCTGGTCGACCAAGACCGAGGAGCGCAACCGCCTCTGGCGCGCCCGCCACGATGCGTACTATGCGGCGGTGGCCCTGAAGCCCGGCTGTCGGGGGTGGGCCACCGATGTCTGCGTGCCGATCTCGAGGCTCGCGCAATGCATCGTCGAGACCCAGGCCGACGTGGCCGAGGTCGGGCTCCTGGCCCCGCTCGTCGGCCATGTCGGCGACGGCAATTTCCATTTGCTCTTCCTGCTCGATCCCGACGATCCGGGCGAGCTGGCTCGTGCCAAGGCGGCGAATGCGCGGCTGATCGACCGGGCGCTCGCCATGGGTGGGACCTGCACCGGCGAGCACGGCATCGGCTTCGGCAAGATCGCCAGCCTCGAGCGCGAGCATGCCACGGGCATCGACGTCATGCGGGCGATCAAGCGGGCGCTCGATCCCAACAATATCCTCAACCCGGGCAAGGTGATCAGGCTCAAGGCCTGAGGCGCTCACCAGGGCGACAGGTCGGCCGCCACCTCGTGCAGGATGGCGTGGCGGGCTGCCACGATCTCGACATCCGTGGCATAGCCGCCGCCGACCACGACGGCGAGCGGCAGGCCGCGACGGCGGCAGGCCTCGAGGACCAGCGCCTCGCGCTCGGCAATGCCGTGATCGGAGAGGGCGAGGCGGCCGAGCCGGTCGTCTTTGTGCGGGTCGACCCCGGCATTGTAGAAGACGAGGTCGGGGGCGAAACGGTCGAGCGCACCGTCGACCAGTGGCCGGACGAGACCGAGATAGTCCCGGTCGCCGAGATCGGGGTCGACCGCCACGTCGCGGGTGCTCTGCTGCTTTCTCGCCGGGAAGTTCGTGCGGCAATGGACCGAGAGGGTCACGACCCTGGGCTCGTCCTTGAAGATCAGCGCCGTGCCGTCGCCCTGATGGACGTCGAGATCGATCACCAGTACCCGGCGGACGGCGCCCTCGGCGAGCAACACGGCGGCTGCGACCGCGACATCGTTGAAGACGCAGAAGCCGGCCCCGGCGTTGCGGAAGGCATGATGGCTGCCGCCTGCGGTGTTGCAGGCGAGCCCGTGTGCCAGGGCGAGCCGGGCGGTGAGCACGGTGCCGGCGACGGCGGCCCGGGCGCGCTCGACGACAGCAGCCGACAAGGGCAGGCCGAGCCGCCTGATCGCTGCCGGGGCCAGGCGCTGGTGGAGCACATCGGCCACATAGGCCGCGTCATGCGCATGGCCGAGCACGGCCGCGGTCGCGGGCTCGGGCACGTGGCGCCGTGCCTCGGGTGCGAGGCCGCTCGCCACCAGGCGGCGCAAGAGCGCGCCGAACTTGGGCATCGGAAAGCGATGGCCCGCGGGTAGCGGGGCGACATAGGCCGGGTGGTGGACGACGAGCGGCTGCATGGGGCGCAATATGCATCCGGATCTGCTGCGGGAAAGCCCGCGAGCAAATGGTTGCAATTCAAGAAATTAAATCTTAGGTTGAAATCGCTGCATTCAGCCAACCGGCAAGCGGGACCCGGCAACGTGCTCGATCATAACCACTTTTTGGGAAGAGACCCGGGCTTGTGGTTGAACAGGCGGGTGCTGGTCACCGGCCACACGGGCTTCCTCGGCAGCTGGTTCGCCGCTCGGTTGAGCGGCCTCGGTGCCGATCTGACGGGGTTCGCCCGCAGCCCGGCCTCGACCACGAGCCTCTTCCACCTCGCCGGTCTGGCCGGCCACGTCAAGGGCTGCTGCCTCGACCTGCGCGATCGTGCCCGGGTCGAGCAGGCGGTGATCGCCGAGGCCCCGGAGATCGTCTTTCATCTGGCCATCCGCAAAAGCCTTGCCGCCGGCCTCAAGCGGCCGCTCGACAGCTTCGACACCAATGCCACCGGCACGCTCAACCTGTTGCAGGCCATCCGGCGCGTGCCCGAAGTGAGGGCGGTGGTGGTCGTCACCGGCGAGACGGCCGGCGGCGCGGCTGGCGGCTCTGGGCATGACGCGGGCTCGATCGGTAGCGACTCGCCCTTGGCGGCGAGCCTCGCCTGTGCCGAGCACATCGTCGCCTGCTACCGGCAGACCTATCTCCTCCCGATCGA
Organism: Geminicoccaceae bacterium; assembly: GCA_036796215.1. GTDB lineage: Bacteria > Pseudomonadota > Alphaproteobacteria > Geminicoccales > Geminicoccaceae > SLRI01. Next base: position 11,413 of record DAIRDJ010000010.1, on the reverse strand, counting down.
CGGCATCGGCCTTGCCACCCTTCGCCCGGCGACGCTGATCGGTGGTGGCGACGTGGCCGCCGACGACCCGCTCGGCCGGCATCTGCGCCGGCTCGCCCTCGCCAGCCCAACTGCCACAGCCGAGGCGTTTCGGCCGTTTCTCCACGTGCTCGATGCGGTCGAGGCCGGCCTCGGCCTCGCCGAGGCGCTGGCGCTGGCACCGGGACATTTCGCCCGGGCCTGGAACCTGGCAGCGCCCGACCCTGCCGCCTGCCGCGAGGCGATCGCCGCCGGCACGATGCTGCCGCCACCTCCACTGCGCGATGGCGCCGCGATCGACGGCGGTGCGCTCGCCGCGGCCTTGGGCTGGCGCCCGCTGCTCGCGCCCCGAACCGCCATCGCGTGGACCATCGAGGGCCATCGCAGGCTCGCCCGCGAGGCGCATGCCGGCTTTCTCCTCGACCAGGTCGATCGCTTCGCCACCCGACACTGCCCGCATCTTTGCGCCGTCACCCCGGCCGACGCCGCTTTTCCGCTACCGCCGGCCGTCAACGCGAAAGCCCCTGATGTCCCCGCCCACGCCTGAAACCGTGCCCATCTTCATCCTCTGCGGGGGACTCGGCACCCGCCTCGCCGGGGCTGCCGGCAACCGGCCCAAGCCGCTCCTGGAGATCGGCGATCAGCCGATCGTGACGCACATCATGCGCTCGTATCGGCGCTTCGGCTTTCGCCGCTTCGTGCTGTGCACCGGCCACCGGCACGACGTGGTCAGCAGCTATTTTCTCGACTATCCGGGCATCGCCAACGATTTCACGGTCGATCTCGCGACCAGCGAGATCTGCTACCACCAGTCGACGGGTGCTCCGGACTGGCGGGTCACCATCGCCCATACCGGCAAGGGCACGATGACCGGTGGCCGGATCGCCAGGGCCGCGGCCCGCTATCTCGGCGGCAGTGCGCATTTCGGGGTGACCTATGGCGACGGCCTCACCGATGCCGATCTCGGCGACGAGTTCGCCTTTCATCTGTCCCACCAGAAGCTCGGCACCGTGCTCGGCGTCCGTCCGCCGTCGCAGTTCGGCTGCTTCGATGTCGACAGCACCGGCGTGCGCGGCTTTGCCGAGAAGCCCGCGGCCGAGGCGAGCTGGATCAATGGCGGTTTCTTCTTCTTCCGCCGCGGCTTTCTGGCCTATCTCGACGACGGCCAGCACTGTGTGCTCGAGCGCGAGCCCTTGCAGCGCCTCGCCCGGGAGGGCGAGCTCGAGCTCTACGGCTATCAGGGCTTCTGGTCCTGCATCGACACGGTGAGCGACCGCGATCGCGTGGCCGCCCTCTGCGAGGACGGCACCAGCCCGTGGCTCGGCCCACCCGCCGGGGTTGCCGCGTGGGGCGCTCCGGTGGCCCTGGCCGAGCCCGGGGCGCGGCAGGCGGCGCGGCCAGCGGAGCGGGGTGACGATGCGGCTGATTGAGCGGCCGTTCGGGGCGGCGGCCCTGTTCGAGCAGGTCCGCAACGAGGACGAGCGGGGTTTCTTCACCCGCACCTTCTGCCGCGCGGTCCTGGCGACGCACGGCATCGAGGTCGAGATCGCCCAGGCCAATCTCTCCTTCAGCCGGACCCGGCATACCTTGCGCGGCCTGCACCTGCAGCGCGGGCGGAGCGCCGAGATCAAGATCGTCGAGTGCCTGAGCGGGGCGCTCTTCGATGTCATCGTCGATCTCAGGCCCGAGAGCCCGACCTTCTGCGCCTGGCAGGGCTTCGAGCTTTCGGCCGAGAACGGCCGGGTGCTGGTCGTCCCCCGGGGCTTCGCCCACGGCTTCCTCTCGCTCACGGCCGATGTCAAGCTCGCCTATCTGGTCTCCACCGCCTACGACCCCGCCGCCGAATGCGGCTTTCGCTTCGACGACCCGGCCTTCGCCATCGCCTGGCCCGCCGTTCCGGCGGTGGTCTCGGCCAAGGATCTGGGCCATGCGCCGTTCACGCCGGCGCTTCTGGCGGCTGCCTGATGCGCGTCCTCTTCACCGGGGCCAGCAGCTTCACCGGGGCCTGGATCGCCCGGGCCCTGGCCGCCTCGGGTGCGGAGGTCACGGCTGTCTGTCGCGGCCGGCCCGAGCACTATGACTGGGCGCGGCGTGCCCGGATCGAGGCCGTGGCCGAGGTCGCAGCCGTGCTCTTCGACCGGCCGTTCGGCAGCCCCTGCTTTCTGCAGCTCGCCGAGAACGCGCTGCCCTTCGACGTGCTCTGCCTGCACCATGCCGAGGTCGGCGATTTCCGCCGGCCGGACTTCTCGGCCATCGATGCGGTGCGTGCCGACACCAACGGGCTCGACGCGGTCCTCGGCAAGCTCGCGCGGCGCGGGCTGCGCCGGATCGTGCACACCGGCACCGTCTTCGAGGCGGGCGAGGGGGACGGCGACCGGCCGCTCGCCGCGATCGGCCGCTACGGGCTCGCCAAGACCCTGACCTCGACGCTGGTGCGCCATGCCGCGGCCGAGGCCGGCGTGCCGGCGCTCAAGGTCACGATCCCGAGCCCCTTCGGCCCGGACCAGGGCGGCGGCTTCGTCGACTATCTGCTCGGTGCCTGGTGCGCCGGAACGACGCCGGTGCTCGACCATCCGGACCGGCTTCGGGATTTCGTGCCGGTCGAGCTTCTGGCCGAGCATTATGCCAGGCTCGCCATGGGACTGGGCGACCTGCCGCCCTCGGGCCGCTCCAACCCGAGCGGTCATGTCGAGACCGTGGCCGAGTTTGCCGAACGGCTCGCCCGGGCGATGCGCCCGCGCCTCCGTCTGCCCTGCCCGATCGAGGCGAGCCGGCCGCCGAAGCCCAGCACCGAGCCGCGCCGACGGTTCAACACCGAGCCACTCGTCGGCCTCTTCGATCGGCGCCTCGAGGAGGCCCGCTACGACCGGCTCGCCCACGCCGCCCGTCGTCCGGCCGCCGAGAGCCGCGGCAGTGCCGCAACGGATACGCAAGCGGCATGACAAAATTTCAATTAATGGTTGATTTCAAGTTCGACTCAACTCAAAATCGTTGAGTTCCCCATCGTCGTTCAACCCGATCGAGCCTGGCGTCAATCGGCACACACGGTGCCACGGAGCGATGGCATGCAGCATGGCGACATCGGTGTCGTAATCGTTACCCATCGGGCGAAGGCGCTGCTCGCCGGCTGCATCGGCCCGCTCGTCGCCTCGCCGCAGCACCCGCGCATTCTCGTCGTCAATTCGAGCTCGAACGACGGCACGGTCGAGGCGGCGGCAGAACTGGGCGCCGAGACCTGGGTGATCCCGCGCCGGAGCTTCAATCACGGCCGGACCCGCGAGCTGGCGCGGCGCCGTCTCGGCACCCCGATCATCGTCATGCTCACCCCCGACGCGCACCCGACCGATCCGGGCTTTCTCGAGGCCTTGACCGCTCCCTTGCGGCGTGGCGAGGCCGCCGTCGCCTATGGCCGGCAGCTGCCGCGCGCCGGTGCCGATCCGATCGAGGCGTTCGACCGCGCCTACAACTACCCGGCCCTGAGCCACAGCCGCAGCCTCGCCGACTGGCGGCATTTCGGCGCCTACACGCATTTCTGCTCGAACAGCTGTGCCGCCTGGTGCTCGGCCGCCCTCGACGAGATTGGCGGCTTTCCCGCCACGCTGGTGAGCGAGGAGACGATCGCCGCCGCAGCCCTGCTCGAGCGCGGCCACCGCATCGCCTATGTCGCAGAGGCCGCCGTGCGGCACAGCCACGGCAGCGGGCTCGTGGCCGATTTCCGCCGGCAGTACGACACCGGCTATGCGCGGCGGGCCCACCGTCACCTCCTCCTCGCGCGCGCGCCGGACGAGGCGCGCGGGCTCGCCTACACGAAAGCGCTCCTGGCGCATCTGGCAGGCGCAGCCCCGGGGCTGTTGCCCTATGCCCTGGTTCATGTCGCCGCCCGCTATGCCGGCTATCGGCTCGGCATGGCCGGTGCCCGGCTGCCGCGCCGGGTCAACGCCGCCCTGAGCAACCAGGACTACTACTGGCTGGAGCCGGACGACGCCCAGCCGGCCTCGGCGATGGCGGGCTGACGCCGATGCGCGCAGCACTCCTCACCAACAACCAGCTGCCGCCGCGGGAGGGCATCGGCCGGCACGTGCTGGAGCTCGCCAAGCGCCTGCCGGCCCATGGGATCGAGCCGCTGATCGTCGCCAAGGGCCAGAACCTCTGCTTCTGGCAGCGCTTCGAGCTCGAGGGCGTGCCGGTGGCGCTCTACCCCTACGCGCCCGTCCGGCCCTTCCACCAGGAGGCGATCCGCGCGGTGTTGCAGCCCTGGCTCGATCGCGGTGCCGACGGGGCGGAACTCCTGCACCTTCACTTGCCGCTGCTGCCCCGCTTCAGGACGCCGCTGCCGCGGCTCGTCACCTTCCATAGCCCACTCTTGGCCGACACCGCTTGCATCCCCGAGCCCGGCGTGGTCACTGCGCTCGTCAAGGCCAATGCCCGGCTCTTCGGCCAAGCCTACGAGCATGCCCAGATCCGCTCGGCTGCCGCCATCATCGCGGTCTCGGGCAATGTCCGGGACGAGCTCGCCCGCCAGTATCGGATGGGCGGGCACGAGCCCGTGGTGATCGAGAACGGGGTCGACGTCGACTTCTTCGCCGCCGGGCGGGAGCTGGGCGCTGCCGTCCCGAAGGGGCCGCGGACCGTTCTCTATGTCGGCCGGCTCGGCTACCGCAAAGGCCTCTCTCGGCTGCTCGACGCCATGGCCCTCTTGGCCAATCGGCCCGACTGCCATCTTGCCCTTGCCGGCGAAGGCCCGCTCCAGGGCCGGCTCGAGGCGCAGACGCATCTCCTGGGGATCGCCGACCGGGTCGATTTCCTGGGCTTTCTCGACCGCCCGGCGCTGCGCCGCGCGCTTCAGGATGCCGCGGTCCTGGTCAATCCGGCCGACTACGAGAGTGGTCCCCTGACCCTGCTCGAGGCCATGGCTGCCGGCACGCCGGTCGTCACCACACCGACGGGGCTGGTGGGCGACCTGGCGGCGCCCGCACCGCTGTTGGTCGCCGAGCCCACTCCCGCAGCGCTGGCCGCCGCCATCCGCGCCGTCCTCGACGATCCGCCGGCCGCCGCGGCCCGGGCCCGGGCGGCCCGGGCACTGGTCCGTGAGCGCTTCGCCTGGGATCACGTCGCCGCCCGCACCGCTGGTCTCTACCAGAGCCTCGTCAGGCGGGCCGCATGACCGCGGGATACCGCCCGTGAGCCGGCCCCTGCCCGTCGATCTCGAACGGCCGCGCGATCTCGTGGTCTGTTTCGGCTTTGCCGCCGAGCGCCGCCGCCGCCAGCCCTGGCACATGGCGCACGGCCTCGCGACCGGTCTTGCCGCCCTGGATCGCGAGGTCACGCTGGTCACCGACGTCGTCGACCCGGCTCCCGCTGACGAAGCCGACCAGCCCTACGCCGTCCGTCCCGTGGGCTCGCTCTTCCGCCGCGGCCGGCCGAGCCCGGCGCTCGAAGCCCTCTGCCGGTCGGTGGCCCCCGAGCGCATCTATATCGTCACCGGTGCCTTCGCGATCGCCCGGATGAGCCGCCTCGAGCTCGGTGCCCCGGTCGACCTCCTGATCGCGAGTCCGAGGCTCGCCTTGCGCGAGATCCTCGGCGTGGGCCTGGCCGAGCTCTGGCGCGAGCGGCGGCTGATGCTGCTGCCCCTGGTCAACGCGCTCCTGCCCGGCCGGCTGATCGCCCATGGCTTTCGCCAATCGGGTGCGGCCCGGCCGATCTTCCTGAGCGAGGCCAGTCGCGAGCGCTACCGGGCCCTCGGCCTGCCGTCCGGGCCGCTCTTGCGCCCACAGGTCGACCCGCCGGCGAGCCTCGCCCATCCGGTCCTGCAGGAGGGGCCGGGGGCACCGCCGCTCGTGGCCTATCTCGGCCCTCCCTTGGGCCTTCGGGGTGCCCATCTGGCGCTTGCCGCCTTCGAGGCGGCGGTGGCGCGCGGCCTCGATGCCAGGCTCTTGATGCTGCTCCGCCCGGATGTGGCAGCCGAGGCGATGCAGCGCTTCCTGCGGCTGATCAAGCGCAGCCCGGCTGTATCCCGGATCGAGGTCAGGACCGAGATGCTGGGGGCAGCCGAGATCGCAAGGCAGTGTGCGCGGGTGGACGCCTTCCTCTTTCCGTTCCGCGCGCCCGTCTCCGAAGTGCCGCTCGTCGTCATCGAGGCGGGGCTCACCGGCAAGCCGGTGATCGCCCTCGATGCCCCAGGTGTCAGCGAGTGCGTGCGGGCCCTGGGCGGCATGGTCGCCCAGGCGCCCGACCAGCTGCCGCACGCCTTGATCCGGGCCCTTCGCCAGCGCCGGGCCCTCGCGATCGATCCGCGCCCCTGGACGTGCTGGGCGCAGAGCGTGGAGGCGATGCTCGCCGAGCCCGCGGCACCACCGTTGCGTCAGCGGCTGATCGCCCTTTGCGGCGTGGATGGCACCGGCAAGAGCTTCCTTCTGGCGCATCTGCGCGAGCGCTACGCCAAGGCGGGGATCCCGTCGCGCCATGTCTGGAGCCGGTTTCGCAACTATCTCTCGAAGCCGCTTCTGGCGCTCACCCGGCTCTCCGGCCACAACTACAAGGTCGAGGCGAAGGGGATCCGGATCGGCTACCACGATTTCGCCGGCCACCCCTGGATCAGCTGGCCGTTCCTCGTCCTGCAGATGATCGACCAGCTGCTCGACATCACCTGCCGCTACCACCTGCCGCGCGTCTTGCCGGGGTTTCTCGGAGGCAGCCGGGCACCGGTGCTCGGCGATCGCTGTGTCCTCGACACGCTCGTCGATCTCGCGGTCGACACCGGCCTCGATGATGTGGTGATCGACGTCATCGGCCCCCGGCTCGTTCGCCTGCTGCCGCGCCCGAGACTGGTCATCCTCGTCGACCGGCATCCCCTGCGCATCCAGGAGCAGCGCGCCGACGCGCTCCTCGATCGCCACTTCCACCGCCGACGCCAGCTCTACCGGCGCCTCGCCCAGCGTTTCGATCTGCCCGTCGTCGACAACAACGGACCGGTGGCGAGGACGCTCGATGCCGTTCAGACGCTGATCGACGCACCGCCCGATGGCCCCCGACCAGTGCTGCCACGCGGCAGGCGTGCCCGACCGACCCCACAGCAAGAGCCCAGGCCCGAGAGGCAAAGCCGGTGATCTATGTCTTCTACAACAACGACCCCTTGGCCCAGGACCAGGGTGGTGGTGCCGAGCATTTCCGCGGGCTGCACCGGGCCCTCTTGAAGTCCGGGCTCGACTTTCATCTGGTCGGAGCGCGGCTGCAGGACGGCCGCTGCCCGCCGCACATCACCTATGTCTCCAGGACCTCGAACTTCCTCCGCTTCTATCTCGGCCTCTGGTGCTGGTTCTGGGTCAACCGCCGGCGGTTCGATGCTCGGGACGTCTTCCATTTCCATCGCAACTATGCCGCCTGGCCGAAGCTGCTCCTGGCCCCCAATCGCGGCCGGGTGCTGATCAGCTACCACAACGTCTCGGGCCAGGTGCTCGAGGGCTGGCTCGGTCGGATCGGCCGGCCGATCCGCCGGGCCATGCTCGAGCTCGAGCGCCGCGTGGTGCGCCTCGCCGATGCGATCATCTGTGTCAGCGGGCGCGACCGCAAGGCACTCGGCCGGATCGTCGAGTCCGAGCCCTTCGAGGCCGCGAGCGTCATCCCGGCCGCCTACGACGACAGCATCTTCGCCGGCCGGCCTTCCCTGCCGCCATCGCCGGAGCTCGCGTCCAAGGTCTTGCTGCTCGGCCGCATCAGCCACCAGAAGAACGTGCCGCTCGCCGTCGCCACGCTCGAGGAGCTCCAGGCGCAGGGCGAGCCCTTCACGCTCACCATCGCCGGCGAGGGCGAGGACAGCCGCGATCTGATCCGCAGGCTCGCCCGCTCCGTCGCCAAGGATCGGATCACCTGGGTCGGCCGGGTGCCGCACAAGGACGTGCCGGTGATGCTCGAGCGGCACGGCATCCTGCTCTTGACCAGCCGCTACGAGGCCTCGCCCACGGTGGTCAAGGAAGCCCTGAAGGCAATGCGCCCGGTGGTGACGACCGATGTCGGCGACGTCGCCGACTGGCTCGACGAGGGGCTGTCCGGCTTCATCGCCGATCCCGATCCCAAGGCCCTGGCCGACGCCCTGATCGGGGCGCGGCAGCTGATCGAGGCCGGCGGCTACCGGCAGACCAACTGCGTCGAGCGACTCGACGAGGACGCCATCATGCTCGAGGTCGTCCACCTCTACCGGCGACTGCAGGCCGTTTGATCGCGCGACACGCTACGGGCTTTCGCCTTTCGGGCGAGGCGCTCGAGCGGCTCGTCACCATGGGCGGCAGCCGCGCCGTCACCGCCGGGGCGGGCTTTCTCGCCACGCTCCTGATCGCCCGCTCGCTGCCGCCCGAGACCCTGGGCCTCTGGTCGATGGCGCTGGCGATCCAGGGTATCGCGCTGCATCTGGGCGAAGCCGGCCTGCGCTCGGTGGCGATCGCCGAGAGCGCCCGGCAGCCGGCGCTGGCGCGGGTCTATCTGCGCCGCGCGGTGACGCTCAGGCTCGTCATCAGCACCGGCGTCGTCGCCGCCTTCGGCCTCGCCGCCTGGCTCTGGTCGCGACTCTGGGGCTGGGCCGGCGATCCCTGGCTCACAGCCCTCCTGCTCACCAGCCTCTGGCCGATCGCCCTGCAACTCGACTGGCTGCCCCTGGCGCTCGGGCGCAATCGTCTCGCCGCCGGCCTGCTCCTGGTCCGGACCACGGCCTTCCTGCTGCTGGTGGCGCTCCTGCCGCTCGAGGCCGATCCGATCCGCCTCGCCTGGCTCTTTATCGCCGCCTGGTGGATGGCCGCGGCGGCCAGCTGGCCTTGCCTGCGCCTCGCCTCGGCTGCGGCCGAGCCGGGCCATGGCCTTCCCTGGACAGCACTCTTGCGCAACGCCCTGCCGATCGCCGCCGGCACGATCGCGAGCCAGCTGCTCCTGGGCCTCGATATCCTCCTGGTCGGGGCCAGGTTCGGACCCGCCGATGCCGCCTTCTACTTCCTCGCCTCGGCCGTGCTGGTGGCGGGGCTGGTGCTGGCCAACGGCCTCGGCCAGACGGCCCTCGCCCGGCTGGGGGCGCGGGCGGGCGACCGGGCGGCGTTCCGGCGAGCCCTCGCCGCCGATCTGCGTCTCGTCGCCGCGATAGCACTCGTGGTGGCACTGACCATGGCGAGCGTCGCCCCGTTCCTCCTGCCGCTGGCCTTCGGTGCGGCCTACCAGCCGGCCGTGGCGATCCTGCCCTGGCTCCTGCCCTGGTTCGTCCTCACCCATGCCACGACCATCCTCCAGGCAGCACTCAGTGCCGCGCGTGAGGGCCGCCGCCTGCTCGTGGCCAATCTCTGGATGGCTCTGGCGTTCGGGCTGGGACTTGCCATCGCCTGGCAGCTCCAGACGCTTTGGGCCTTCGCGCTTGCCCGCGGGCTCGCCGAACTGCTGCGCCTCGCCGCCCTCTGGCACGCCTTGCCGGGCGATCTGAAGCCCTTCAGAAGTGGCCGGCGCGCATGACCTGAACGTCGCTCACGGCGACGATGCCGACGATCTCCTCGATCAAGGGAGCCAGGGTCTCGACCAGCCGTTCGGCCACCTCCGCCTTGACGATGGTGACCACCACCACGGTGTCGAGCACGTCGCTGAACGGTTGCGGCAGCCGATCGCCGGTGTGGCCCCGGCCGCCGAGGGTGCGCAGCACCGTGTAGCCGGTGATCTCGCCGTCGGCGTTGAGCAGGTCGACCACCGTCTGCAGCCGTCGCTTCTCGACCGTGATCTCAACCCGCTTGCGTGCGTGCAGCTCCATTGCCCGTCCTCCCTCAGCCGCCGGCGACTGCTGTCGCCAGCGCCGCATAGAGTGGGATACCGAGCACCAGATTGAAAGGGAAGGTGATCCCGAGCGACAAGGCGAGGCCGAGCGCGGTGTCGGCCCTGGGCAGCGCCAGGCGAAGGGCGGCCGGCACGGCGATGTAGGAGGCACTCGCGGCGAGCGTGGCGAGCAGCATCACCCCGCCCTCGGAGAGGCCGAGGGCCCAGCCGGCGAGCACGCCGATCATGCCGTTGACGAGGGTGACGACGAGCGCCGTGCCGACCAGCCCGCCGCTCAGCCGCTTGAGTGCCGTGCTGCGACCGACGACGAGCCCCATGTCGAGGAGAAAGAGGCAGAGCACCCCCTGGAACGGCACGGTGATGAACCCCTCGATCCGGGCAAGCCCGGCGGGGCCGGTGACCCAGCCGATGAGGAATGCACCGGTGAGCAGCACCACCGAGCCGTTCAGGAGCACCTCGCGCAGGACTTGGCCGTCGAAGCGGACCGCGGGCTTGCCGCCGCCACTGTCCACGGCCCGCCCGGCGAGCCAGAGCCCGGTCAGGATCGCCGGCACCTCCATCACCGCGACCACGGCCGCCATGTAGCCCTCGAAGGGGAGCTGGCGTAGATCCAGGAACTGGGTGGCGGCGACGAAGGTGACGATGCTGACCGAGCCGTAATGGGCAGCGACCGCACCCCGATCGACCGGCCCGAGCCGGCTCGCCAGGCGGAGCGCCAGGTCGACCCAGAGCGGAATGGCGAAGCTCAGGGCAGCCGCCACCAGCAGCACCGGGACGATGCGCAGCAGCTCGCCGCTCTCGGCCATGGCGGCTCCGCCCTTGAAGCCGATCGCGAGGATCAGATAGAGGGCGAGCGCCTTGGCGATGGCATCCGGCACCTCGAGGTCGGAGCGCGCCCAGCCGGCAAGAAGGCCGAGGACGAAGAAGAGGATCGGCGGTGAGAGGAGGTTGGCGAGGGCGGCGTCGAGGATCAGGCCCATGGGATCAGGCACACGCTGCCGTGGTCAATGCGCAGCCCCCCAGCTGGTCCCGGCGCCGACATCGACGACGAGCGGGACGTCGAGGGAGGCCGCCGCCTCCATCGTCGTCTTGACCAGCCCCTTGACCGTCTCGACCGCCGGCTCCGGCACCTCGAAGACCAGCTCGTCGTGGACCTGGAGCAGCATGCGCACATCGAGGTCGGCAAGGGCGAGCGCCTTGGCGACGCGGCGCATGGCGCGCTTCATGATGTCGGCGGCCGAGCCCTGGATCGGGGCGTTGATCGCCTGGCGCTCGGCATAGGCACGGCGTGCCGGCTGCTTGCTCAGGATCTCGGGCACGTAGCAGCGGCGGCCGAAGAGGGTCTTGACGTAGCCCTGCTCGCGCGCCTCGGCCTTGGCCCGCTCCATGTACTCCTTGACCCCCGGATATTCCTCGAAATAGGCGTCGATGAAGGCCTTGGCCTCGCCTTGCGGGATGCCGAGGCGCTGGGCGAGGCCGAACGCACCGATGCCGTAGATGATGCCGTAATTGATCATCTTCGCCCGCCGCCGAAGCTCGCCGCCGACCTCGGCCTCGGGCACCTTGAACATCCGCGCCGCGGTGACGCTGTGGATGTCGG
>DAIRDJ010000009.1:0-56672 GCA_036796215.1 Geminicoccaceae bacterium | reverse complement strand
CCCAGAGATAGGCGATGACCTCCTGGCGGAAGCCGTCGGCGGCGGGGCCGATGATCGCGATCTGCTCCTCGATCGACTTCAAGAAGCCCTCGTCGGGGTGCATCTCGTCCTTGGTCGCCGGGTCCTTGACCTTGGTCTTGGTGACATAGGCCTCGGCGTGGTCGAGATAGTTCTGAAACAGGGTCTCGGCCTGGCCCCTGAAGGAGAAGACGAAGGCCTTGGTGATGTCCTTTTCCAGCATCTCCAGATACGCCTTGTGCAGCGTGTCCTGGAGGAATTCGAGGTAGAGCTTCTTCACGTCATCGGCGAGGTCGCCTTCTTTCACCATGGCGATCAGCGCTTCGCGGACATTGATCGGGTGGATGGTGTCGTTGTTCTGCGCCAGGGCCGAATCGAGTGCCTTCATGATGAAGCGGGTGGAGACGCCGAACAGGCCCTCGCGCTTGGTGTCGTCCTTGAGCTCGTGCACGGTGAGCTTCTTCGGCCGGCCCTTCTCCAGGACCTCCTCGCCGTTGTAGATCTTGAGCTTGGTCATCAGATCGCACTTCGCCGAGGGCTCGAGGCGCGAGAGGATCGCGAACATCGAGGCGATCTCGAGGGTGTGCGGGGCGATCTTGGCCTCGAACTTCGAGCGGTCGAGGAACTTCTTGTAGATCTTGACCTCTTCGGTCAGGCGGAGGTTGTAGGGGACCTTGACCACGACGATGCGGTCGAGGATCGCCTCGTTGGTGTGGTCGGCCTTGAACTTCTGCCACTCGGCCTCGTTCGAGTGCGCCACGATGCAGCTGTCGACATAGATCGTGCCGTGCCGGCCGGGGGCCGGGACCATCTTCTCCTGGGTCGCGGTGATCATCGTGTGCAGGTATTCGGTCTCGTTCTTGAAGACCTCGATGAACTCGACCATCCCGCGATTGCCGACGTTGAAGGCGCCCGAGAGCTCGAGCACGCGCGGGTCGCCCTCGGAGAAGCGGTCGAGCTTGGAGATGTCCTCCGAGCCGATGAGGACGGAGGTGTCCTGGTTGTTGGGATCGACCGGCGGCACGACGCCGATGCCGCGCCGGGCGCGGATCGAGAAGGACATGGTCTTGACCGGCATCCGCTCGTACTCGCCGTTGTAGTCGGTGAGCAGGCGGTGGCGGGTGATGGGGTCGATGTCGCCCTCGATCTTGACCCCCAGCATGTCCTCGAAGGCGGGCCGCAGGTGACGCGGGATCAGGCAGAGCGGGTTGCAGTAGGTGGGCGAGCCGTCGATGACGTAGATGGGCTCGAGCCCCTCGAGGCCGCGCTTGAGGCGCTCGACCAGGCTCGACTTGCCGGAGCCCACGGGCCCCATGAAGTAGAGCACCTGGCGCGCTTCCTCGCCGCCCATGGCCGAGGAGTGGAAGTAGCGGACGATCTTCTCGAGCGTCCGCTCCATGCCGAAGAACTCGTCCTTGAAGAAGTTGTAGACCTTGACCGGCTCGTCGCCGAAGACGCGCTTGGCCCGGGGGTCGGCCTCGAGATCGAGCTCGGCCACACCCTGCTCGATCATCATGTGGTACATGCGTCGATGGGCGAGATCGGCGAGGTGCGGCTGCTCTTTCACGAGCTCGAGATATTCGAGGAAGGTGCCTTGCCATTCCTGCCGCTGCCGTTCGAGCCGGTCGTTCTCGATCAGAGCGGCGAAATCGACTTTCTCACCTCGCATCCACGACATCCCTTCCTCGTTGCCCGTTCACCTCGGCTTTACGGGGCCACGTCAGTCCGAACACCAGCCCTCGAAACAGCCCATCTTCACCAGCCTGCCCACCCGCACCTTCCCGAGCGACCGGCTCCCGCGCTTCCTGACGCTGCGCAACCGTGCTGCGCCCTCGCGCCGGAACGGCGCCTGAAACACCGGAAGTTGCAAACCACCTATCGGTATCTCCCTATACGCGAGCGCTACTCAGATAGCAAGGTAACACGCCGCCCCGACAGTTAAAGTTAAACTTCGGCAGTTTTTGCCATAATGCCGCGTCCGCCAGACAAAACCGGCGCCAATGGTGGATCGTGTAAGTTTTCGCACGAAAAAGGGCTCCGCGACCTTGGCATGTCACCGCGGCGGGGCAGGGACGAGAGGGGCGGGCACGGCTCCTCCAACAGCGGTGATTTTATGGATGGAGGGGGGCGGGTCAATAGGCGAAGGGGCTCCAAGCCCAGCTTTTCTCGCAGTGGTATTCGCCTCGTACCACAGTCGCTGGTTGCGTTTAGGCGGCCGACGGCGCTAGGTCGGCGGGTCGCTCGCGCCGCCGCCTTTGGCGAGGCTCGCACCGGAGCCCGTCACCGGCACGGGCATCGATCCGCAGCCCCTTTCGAACCGAGGAAAACCGATGGCCGACCGCTCGCTCAAGGCCCGCATCCTGGCGGGCGAGCCGGTCTATGGCGCCTGGCTGGCACTCGCCGATGCCGATGTCGCCGAGCTTTTGGCCCATGCCGGCTACGACTTTCTGATCCTCGACCAGGAGCATGGGCCGGGCAGCCTGGAGACCGCCATCGACGTGATGCGCGCGGCCGCCGCTGCCGACTGCCCTCTCGTCGTGCGCGTCCCCTGGAACGATCCGGTCTACCTCAAGCGCATGCTCGATGCCGGAGCCACCGCGGTGATGATTCCCATGCTCGAGGATGCCGCGGCCGCCCGGGCGGCGGTGGCCGCCTGCCGCTACCCGCCCGCCGGCACCCGTGGCTATGCCGCGGCCTCGCAGCGTTGCACCTGCTGGGGCAAGGACCCGGGCTACCTCGCCCGCTGGAACGACGAGGTCCTGATCATCGGCCAGCTCGAGAGTGCGAAGGCCGCGGCCAACGCCGCCGCGATCGCCGCTGTCGACGGCATCGATGTGCCGTTCATCGGGATCAACGACATGGCGGGCTCGATCGGAAGGCTCGGCCAGCTCGATCACCCGGAGGTGCGGCAGCTGGTGGAGAGCTGCGAGGCGGCCCTTCGGCAGAGCGGCAAGCCGCTCGGCAGCGTGCCCTCGGCGATGCGCACCACGCCCGAGCTGTTCCAGGTCGGCTACACGATGGTCGCCGGTGCCGTGGATGCCATGCTGCTCCGTGCTGCGGCCAAGGCCGACGTCGAGGCACAGCGGCCGAGGACCGGCTGAAGAGCCAGCTGAAGAGCCAGCTGAAGAGGGCGGCACCACTCAGCGCTGGCCGCCAGGAGCCACGCAGCGGCCAGGCAGGCCCGCGACGATCATCGCCTGGATCACGACGACGAGGGGCGCTTCGCTGGTCTCCCCAGCGGTCGTGGATACCGCCCACCTTGCGGCGACGCACGATCGCCGTCGACGACCCGGGGTGGTCTCGTGGCAGGCGGTGGCGTGCACGGAGATTCACCACCGGCGTTTCGCCAAAGCGGTGCTCGAGGCGTAGAGTGGGGCGGCTCGCGCGCGGCAGCAGGAGGCGGCGGTGATGGATCTCGCAGCGATCTTCAGCGATTTGCGCACGCGCATTCCGGAGGGCGAGATCTTCCTCCGGCTGATCCTCGCCACGGTGTTCGGGGCGACGATCGACATCGATCGGGAGCTGCGCCAGCATGCTGCGGGCCTGCGTACGCACATGCTGACCGCCGCGGCGGCAGCGCTTTTCACCATTCTCAGCCTCGAGCTCTATCACGGGGTACGCGCCACTGCCGGGGACCGGGCGACGGCCGATCCGATCCGCGTCGTCGAGGCGGTCACCGCCGGCGTCGCCTTTCTTGCGGCAGGTGCCATCATCCAAGGCCGGGGCACCGTTCACGGGCTGACCGCCGGGGCCGGGATGTGGCTTGCCGGCGCCATCGGCGTCGCCTGCGGCACCGGGCGCTTCACCATCGCCCGCATGGCAATGGTCCTGGCGCTGGTGGTCCTGTCGCTCTTTCACGCCATCGAGGACCGGTTGTTCGAGGCGAAGGAGGAGCGTGAGGCGAAGGAGCCGAACGAGCCACGGGCAAAGCGCAAGCCGGAGCCTTGCACGCCCTGGGCAATGCCCAGCAACAGCCGCTCGGCCCGCCATTGGCCCTGCCCCTTGCGGAGCGCGCCAGCAAGGCGTTCATGCCCGCGACCACGGCCACCGCGAGGCTCCTGCAGCGCGGTGGCTAGCCGCGGACGATGATCTTGACCCGTTCGCCGGGGATCAGCTCGCGACCGCGGTCGAGGCCGTTGAGCGTCAAGAACTGCTCGCGCGGCAGCTGGTCGACGGCCATCTGGCGGGCGAAGGTGTCGATGGTGTCGCCGGAGCGGACGGTGACGAGGCGGATGCGCTGCGGCCGGAGCTCGGCGGCCTCGGCGGCCGAGAGGCGGCGAAAGCTGTCGGCGGTGCTCTGCAGGTGGTTGCGTTCGGTCTGACCGATCTGCCCCGCGATCACCGTGAAGCGGTAGAAGGTGCGGTCCGGGCCCTGGATGGCGACGAGCCCGGCCTGGGCCGGACGGCCGCCGAGCGATACCTGGGCGAAGCCGAGCGCGGCATCGAGGCCGCTCGCGGTCCGGAAGGTCGAGACATCGCGCAGGGACGCATCAGAGGCCCACTGCTGCTCCAGATACTGGCGCGGGCTCGACGCCCGCTCGGCCTGCTCGAGATCGAAGATCATCAAGCGGTTCTCGCCGCGACCGACCACGGCGTCGGGCTGATTGATCAGCGCGTAGCCGGCGGGATACTCGAAAGCGAAGCGCAGGACCGGATGGGCCAAGCGCTGGCCGTCGACGAAGCCCTGGGCCGGGCTCTGGCCGTAGACCATGCCGTCGAGGTGGTCGAGCAGGGCGTCGTCGTCGCGGCGGGTGCTGCCGCTGCCGGTGTTGCGCGCATCCTCGCGAGCGCGAGCGACGCGATCGGGGGCGTTCGGATGGCTCGAGAAGAAGCTGTCGACGACGCTCCGTGTCGGCGCCCCGCCCGCCAGCTTGGCCTGCAGCTCGGCACTGGCCTGCAGCGCCTCGAGGAAGCTCGCCATGGCCGTGGGATCGTAGCCGGCGCGGTCGAGATAGCGCACGCCGAGCGCGTCGGCCTCGTACTCCTGGCCCCTGGAATAGGTCATGGTGAGCCCGTAGCCCGCGGTCTGGCCGAGCTGGCCGCCGAGATCGGCACCGGCCTGGCCACCGAGATAGGCCCCGCCGATGGCCCCCAGGAGGCCGAGCCCGGTGGTCAAGAGCGTGCCCGTGGTCTGCCGTGCGGCACCGTGCCGGGCGGTGACGTGGCCGATCTCGTGGCCGATGACACCGGCGAGCTCGGCCTCGTCCTCGGCCAGGGCCATGAGGCCGCGGGTGACGTAGACGTAGCCGCCGGGCAGCGCGAAGGCGTTGACGATCTCGCTGTCGAGCACGGTGAAGGTGAAATCGAGGTCGCTGAGCTCCGAGACGTTCTTGAGATCGGTGCCGATCCCCTGGACATAGCGCTCGACCGCGGCGTCGCCGATCGACCCGCCATATTCCTGAAGGATCTGCGGATGCGCCTCGCGGCCGAGGCGGACATCGTCCTCGACCGAACCGAAGGCGAGAATCGGCCCGCCGCCGGCGGGTGCCGTGGTGCAGGCCGAGGTGGCGAGGAGGGCACCCGAAAGCACCGTTGCGATCAGCGTCGTCTCGAAGCGGCTCACGGCAGGATCTCGATTCCCTTGTGTGTCCAAAGCTCGATCATCGGGCCGTTCTCGGCGAACAGCGTGCCGCGCAACCGCACCCGCTTGCCTTCGAGGCTCTCCGGCTCGAAGCCTGCCCGCTGCATCGCGCGCAGAACGTCGCGGTCGATCCGTGCGCTCGTGTCGGTGCGCCAGTCCGGCCCGAAATTGAGATAGAAATAGCGCTGTTGCGCACGCGCCTGCAAGATGCGGCCCTCGAGCAGGGTGAACTGACCGAGGCGGTCTGCGGCATCCGCGGGCTCGCTGCCGACCACGATCGCGGCAGGGTTGCGCCAGATGCCGCGGCGAGCAGCTTCAGCGCGGGCTTCGGCCGCGAGATGTTCGTCGAGCACCGCCGGATCCGCGCCGGGCAGCGGCTGGACCAGGGCGCGCCCCGCCTCCAGGAGGGCCAGCTGCAGCGAACTTCCGTCCGGGCTCGCCGCCTGGACCTGGAGCCGGCCCCAGCGATCCGCCACGGCACCGCCGACCGCCATGATCTCGGCCCGGGCGAGCAAAGGTGCCAGCACACGCTCGATCTCGCCGGCGACCGGCTCGGGCACGACGATGCCGTCGAGAAGAGCGGTGCGGCCATCCTCGAGCCGGAGTTCGACCTTCGGGGTGACGCGGGCGATGGCGCCGGCCCCGCCGATCTCGAGGCCGAGCATCGAGGACTGTGCTGTCGCACTGCCGGCAGCGGTCGCGAGGGCGAGGGCGAGGGCTGCGCCGGCGAGGCGCCGCAGCCCCAAATATCGCACCATCGTCAACGTCATCGCCGCATCAACCGCTTGCCGCAGGGCTCCGAGGGTCACGTATAGCCGATGTCGACGGCCGATGGCACGTCGATGTCGCCAGCAGGGCATCGACTGTTGTCCGAGCCCGCCCGTCGCTGGTATACACCCCGAGGTAGCGCCCGTAGCTCAGCAGGATAGAGCACCAGATTCCTAATCTGGGGGTCACAGGTTCGAATCCTGTCGGGCGCGCCATCTTCCCACCACTCGAGAACAAAGTTGGGCACAGAAGGCCTATTCTTCATCGGGGCCGTTGTGGCGCTCGCCAGATCGGTGAAACCTGGAACGTTGCGACAAGCCCTCGCTGCCCGGAGCTGGTGATTTCCAGCGCCCGGGTGCCGGGCGACCGAACTACCCATTTGAGTTCGAGCAGGCGAGCAAGAATGGCCGCTCCGAGATGACCGGCAAGATGTGGTCTGCGCTCGCTCCAATCTAGGCAGGTCCGGCAAAGAGGCCGCTTTGAGCGCCCATCTGCCGCAAGCTCGATTCCGAAATCAGCGAAAAACCGTGACCCCTTCTCGGTGACGATTCCGACGCCATCCGCAAGGGAAACATAGCCCCGCTCGCTCAAAGAATCCGCCAGCGCCAGAGCCAGTCGGCCGGCTAGGTGGTCGTAACAGGTGCGGGCGGTGCGCATCCCCTCGTCGCGCGGGCCGATCGGATGATGCCGCTTCGGTCCTGTCGCCGCGACCACCATTAGCGACTGCATCGCCTGCGCCACCTCCGGCGAGGCAAGCCGATAGTAGCGATGGCGACCCTGCTTCTCCAACGAGATCAACGCCGCATCGACCAGCTTGGCAAGGTGGCCGCTCGTCGTCTGGGCTGTCACGCCTGCATGGCGCGCCAACTCGCCGGCGGTCAGCGCGTGACCGCCCATCAGCGCCGACAGAATGTTTGCGCGGGCGGCGTCCCCGATCAGGGATGCAACCCCCGCGATGGTGTTTCCCGAGGCGACGTTGGACATCGACAAAGCCTATCCTGCATTTCCGTGGCTGTCAGCCGCGTACACTTCGGCCGAGGCCGAAACATCCTCCGACAGGTCGGTGCTAGGAAGACGAAGCGATCCCGATCTTCAAGGCAGGCAGGGCATGACTCCCGACAATCCGAACGTGACGAAAGAGCTGGCGCTGCTGCTGGTGCTCTCCACCCTGTGGGGAGCCTCCTATAGCTTCATCAAGATCGGGGTCGAAACCATTCCCCCCGTCACGCTGATCGCGGCCCGAACCTTCATTGCCGGAATGATCCTGGTCGCCATCATTCGCTGGCGCGGCTTGAACCTACCGAAGGAACTCGCCACCTGGCGGCGGTTTCTGTTTCAGGCGTGCCTCAACAGCGTGGTCCCCTTCACGCTAATCGCATGGGCGCAGCAGACCACCGATGCCGCGCTCGCGACAATCCTCAATTCCACGTCTCCGATATTCGCCTTCCTGCTGACCGTGCTCGTGACCCGCCATGAAGTCGTGACAGGTCGCAAGCTGTTCGGGGTCGGCGCTGGTATTGTCGGCATTTGCCTGATCGTCGGCGTTCAGGCTCTTGGTGGCTTGGGACGAGAGCTGTGGGCGCAACTCGCTATCGTCGCCGCCACCATCTGCTATGCCGGCGCTGCGATCTTCGGCAAGAATTTCAAGGGGCTTGATCCCATCATGCCGGCGGCGGGGTCGATGATCTGCGGGGCTGTCATTCTCATTCCCGCCAGTCTCATCGCTGAACGGCCGTGGACGCTGGCTCCATCAATGGAGTCGATCATGGCCTTGATGGCGCTTTCGGTTTTCTCCACCGCGCTCGCGTTCGTGATCTATTTCCGGCTGGTCCAAACACTCGGATCGGTTGGCACGACCGCACAAGCCTATCTGCGGGTGCCGATAGGGGTGGCGATCGGCGTCGTATTCCTCGGCGAAAGCCTGTCCTCGACCGGATTGATCGGGTTGGTGTGCGTTATTGCGGGCGTGGCTGCGATGACGATCCCGGCCCGCAAGCCTGCCCCGGCGAACTGACCTATGTGGTCGCATTTCTTCCAAATTGTACGTTTAGTCTTGTGTATATGGCCTGAACGGCATCGACAGTGTGCCCGGTTGCGGGAACTGGAATCGCACCAACTCCGTGACATAGGCATTGGCCGGACAGACGCAATGCGCGAAAGTCGGAGGGCATTTTGGTGTCAGGGCGACCGGGGGATCACAAGCTTAGCGCTGGTTCATATTGATATTACAATGACATAGCCGTGCCCAGTTTCATCCTCTCCGGCGCGCCATTTCCAGTTTATCATCCGGAGCCTGGCCAGTCCTGGCCACAAATTGGTCGCGACTGCTGTAGCACGCATAACGTCTGTCCGCGTTGCTCTAGATCTGGCACTCTGCATGTCTGAATGGGACGACGGGAACTCGCCGAAACCAGCCGCAAGCGCGCTAAGCACCAGGCAACAAGACGGCTTCCTCAAAGATCTCCGCCCGCCGCAGCGTGCGCGCAAGGATCAGTGCACCTTCAAGTCTCGCCAAAATCTGTGCAGCGGGAGCGTCTACGCTACCCAGATAGTCCAGCGCCATCGCAAAGAATTCTCTCGTGGCGGCGACAACCTCGGTGGGCAGAGAATCGCTCTCGGCTCCAAAGAGCCCACAGAGGCACATCTTGTCGTCCCGGACGAGCGCTGTGCGAAACAGGTCTGTCATGCGCGCGATGGCGGCGTCTTTGCCGATCGAGATCGCATCGCCCAGGAACACCTTGGTCCGCTCCCTGTATCGCGCCGCCAAAGCTACGGCGAGATCGGCCTTGGTCGGGAAGTGGTAGTGGACACTCGCGCTCTTGATGCCGACATCCGCGGCAACGTCCCGGAAACTGAAGCCATGGTAGCCGCCCACGCGGGCGCGCGCCTCAGCGGCGTTGAGAATCTTTTCGCGAACAGAACCATCCATGGGCATCCTATCAAGCGATAGATAGGGCTTGACACGGGCTTTGGCAAGCGCCTTATGTTACCTATCAATAGATAGGATAAAGTCGTCATGTCACCTACATCCATCGCCCTCGTCGTTGGGGGCTCCTCTGGCATCGGGCTAGCGACCGCGGCGCATTTGGTTCGCGATGGCGAGACAGTAGCACTGGTGGGGCGCGACGAAGTGAAACTCGCGGACGCCAAGGCGAAACTTGAAGCGATCGACGGCGGCGCCGTCGAAACGTTTCGCGCCGATCTCTATCAGAGCGCCGACGTCGATACTCTCATACGTCGCCTAGAGACAGAGCAGCGCCACATCGCGAAGCTTGTGAATGCCGCCGGCTACTTCTTTCCGAAAGCATTCCTCGATCATGCACCCTCCGATTATGACCGCCAGCTTGATCTCAATAAATCGACGTTCTTTGTGACGCAGGCCGTTGCCCGTAATATGGCGCGAAACGGCGGCGGGGCGATCGTCAACATCGGTTCCATGTGGGCCAAGCAGGCCATCAAGGCGACGCCGTCTTCAGCCTACTCGATGGCGAAGGCCGGACTGCATTCTCTTACCCAGCACCTCGCGATGGAACTCGCGGACCATAAGATTCGGGTCAACGCTGTCTCGCCAGCGGTCGTCGTCACGCCGATCTACGGCGCGTTCATCGAGCCCGCCAACATCGAAGAAACTCTGACCGGGGCCTTCGACGCATTCCATCCGATTGGCCGCGTCGGGCGAGCCGATGACGTCGCAGCGCATGTCGCCTTCTTGCTCTCCGACCGTGCAGGCTGGACCACAGGTGCGATCCACGACGTCGATGGCGGCGTTATGGCCGGCCGAAACTGAGGGGTTGCTGCACTTTATGACGCCGCCAATCTGAAGAAAATCGGTGCGCTTGGCGCTGCTGCGCCAGTCTCTTGCGCCCAGTCGCTGCTGCAAAGCCTCGGCGGCTCCACCAGAGATGCGCCATCGGCGGCCGTCGGTCGGGCCACGAGCCCCGGCTGCAAATCGCCTTGACTGCCCGGTGCGCAGTGTTAGCGTTTTGCCACATCTCGGTCGTCGATAACGGTGGCATTCGGTCGTCCAGGGCGTAGGCGCTGACGAGCTTCGCTGCCTGTTGGGAAGGAGCGCCAGCGCATGGCTGAACCACGCGCCAATCTGCAGCTGGACGGGGCCCGGCTCTGGGACTCGATCATGGCGATGGCAAGGATCGGCCCAGGAATCGCCGGCGGCAACAACCGCCAGACCGTGACCGACGCGGATGCGGAGGGGCGGGCCCTCTTCCAGGGATGGTGCGAGGCGGCCGGGCTCTCGATGGGCGTCGACCAGATGGGCACCATGTTCATGCGTCGCGGAGGCACGGACCCCGATGCGCTGCCCGTCTATGTCGGCAGTCATCTCGATACGCAGCCGACCGGCGGCAAGTATGACGGTGTGCTGGGGGTGCTGGGCGGGCTCGAGATCGTCCGCACGCTCAACGATCTCGACATCAAGACGAAGCATCCGATCGTCGTCGTCAACTGGACCAACGAGGAGGGTACCCGCTTCGCGCCGGCGATGATGGCGTCGGGCGTGTTCGCCGGGGTGCACGAGCTGGACTGGATCTACGATCGCAAGGACAGCAGGGGGCTGCGCTTCGGTGACGAATTGAAGCGGATCGGCTGGTGCGGCGACGAGCCGGTCGGTGCCCGCAGGATGAAGGCCTATTTCGAGCTGCATATCGAGCAGGGGCCGATCCTCGAGGCCGAGGGCATTGATATCGGGGTGGTGACGCACGGCCAGGGGCTCAACTGGCTGCAGGTGACGCTGACCGGCCGGGAGAGCCACACCGGCTCGACGCCGATGCCGATGCGCCGCAATGCCGGGCTCGGCATGGCCAGGATCACCGAGCTCGTGCACGAGATCGCGATGAGCCATCAGCCCAATGCCGTGGGGGCGATCGGCCACATCGAGGTCTACCCCAACAGCCGCAACATCATTCCAGGCCGAACGGTCTTCACCATCGACTTCCGCTCGCCCGACATCGAGGTGCAGAAGGACATGGAGGCGCGGCTCAGGGACGGGGCGGCCAGGATCGCCGAGGCGCTGAAGCTCGGCATCGAGATCGAGCAGACGGGCCATTTCGATCCCGTGACCTTCGACGAGGGCTGCGTCGCGGCCGTCAGGCGGGCCGCCGAGCGGCTCGGCTACAGGCACAGGAACCTCGTCTCGGGCGCCGGGCACGATGCCTGCTGGGTGAACCGGGTGGCCCCCGCCTGCATGGTCATGTGCCCCTGCGTCGACGGGCTGTCGCACAACGAGGCCGAGGAGATCACGCCGGAATGGGCCGAGAAGGGTGCCAACGTGCTCTTGCACGCGGTGCTGGAGACGGCGGAGATCGTAGGTTGAAGAAACGGGGAGGCAGCGCCTCCCCGCGCCCCTCCGTTACTTTGCGGCGGTGCTCTTGAGAGACAATGGCGCAAAAAACCGTTGGGGTGTGGGGAAGATCATCTTCCCCACGTTTCTTTCTGGAAGAGGGCAATGAGCAAGGTCATCAAGGGCGGGACGATCGTAACAGCGGACCGAAGCTACCAGGCGGACGTCCTGATCGAGGGCGAGACGATCGCGGCCATCGGCAAGGACCTGAAGGGTGACGAGACGGTCGATGCGACCGATGCCTATGTCATCCCCGGCGGCATCGACCCGCACACCCATCTCGAGATGCCGTTCATGGGGACAACGGCGGCCGAGACCTTCGAGAGCGGCACCTTTGCTGCTGCCTCGGGCGGCACCACCATGCTGGTCGATTTCGTCCTGCCGGGTGCCGACGGCAGCCTGGTGAAGGCGGTCGAGGACTGGGACCGCAAGTCCGCACCGCAGATCTGCATCGATCTCGGCTACCACATGGCGATCACCGGCTGGTCGGAGCAGATATTCGACGAGATGGCCGAGGTGGTGAAGCGCGGGGTCAACACCTTCAAGCATTTCATGGCCTACAAGGGCGCCTTGATGGTGGATGACGACGAGATGTTCGCGTCGTTCAAACGCTGTGCCGAGCTCGGTGCCCTGCCCCTGGTCCATGCCGAGAACGGCGACATCGTGGCGGAATTGCAGAAGAAGTACATGGAGCTCGGGATGACCGGGCCCGAGGGCCATGCCTATTCGCGCCCGCCCGAGGTCGAGGGCGAGGCCGCCAACCGGGCGATCATGATCGCCGATGCGGCGGGGGTGCCGCTCTATATCGTGCACGTCTCCTGCGAGCAGGCGCACGAGGCGATCCGGCGGGCCCGGGCGAAGGGCATGCGGGTCTATGGCGAGCCCCTGATCCAGCACCTGGTGCTCGACGAGCACGAGTATCTCGACAAGTCCTGGGAGCATGCGGCGCGGCGGGTGATGTCGCCGCCCTTCCGCTCGAAGGACCACCAGCAGAGCTTGTGGGCCGGGTTGCAGTCGGGCAGCCTGCAGGTGGTGGCGACCGATCATGCGGCGTTCACCACCGAGCAGAAGAAGATGGGGCTCTCGGGCTTTCCGATGATCCCGAACGGCACAGGGGGACTCGAGGACCGGCTCGCCGTGCTCTGGACCAACGGGGTCGAGACCGGGCGGCTGACCCCCAACGAGTTCGTCGCCGTGACCTCGACCAATATCGCCAAGATCCTCAACATCTACCCGAAGAAGGGGGCGATCGTCGAAGGCGCCGATGCCGACATCGTCGTCTGGGATCCCAAGCTCTCGAAGACCATCACCGCCGCCTCGCAGAAGTCGATCATCGACTACAACGTCTTCGAGGGGGTGAAGGTGACCGCATTGCCGCGCTACACGCTGAGCCGTGGCGAGATCGTCTGGGCGGACGGGCAGAACAGCCAGCCGCAGGCGGGCCGCGGGCGCTTCGTGCCGCGACCGGCCTTTTCGGCACCACATCAGGCGCTCTCGAAGTGGAAGGAGCTGACGGCACCCAGGCGCGTCGAGCGTGATCCCACCAACATCCCGGCGGGTGTCTGACCCCGCATGACGGGCGGCGCGCGGGCTCCGGTCATCGAGGCAGCGGGCCTTTCCTTGACCTTCGAGACCAATGACGGGCCGGTGCATGCGCTCTCCGACGTCGATCTCGTGGTGGAGAAGGGCGACTTCGTCTCGTTCATCGGCCCGTCCGGCTGCGGCAAGACGACGTTTCTCAGGGTCGCGGCCGACCTCGAGCAGCCGACCTCGGGCACCATCCGGGTCAACGGCATGAGCCCGGCCGAAGCGCGACAAAAGCGCGCCTACGGCTATGTCTTCCAGGCCGCTGGCCTCTTTCCCTGGCGGACGATCGAGGCGAATATCCGCCTGCCGCTGGAGATCATGGGCTTCAGCCCTGCCGAACAGCGCGAGCGGGTCCGCCGGGTCATGGCCCTGGTCGAGCTCGAGGGCTTCGAGGCGAAGCACCCCTGGCAGCTCTCGGGCGGCATGCGGCAGCGCGCCTCGATCGCCAGGGCCCTCGCCTTCGATGCCGACATCCTTCTGATGGACGAGCCGTTCGGCGCACTCGACGAGATCGTGCGCGACAAGCTCAACGAACAGCTGCTGGACCTGTGGCGGCGGACCGAAAAGACCATCGGCTTCGTCACCCATTCGATCCTGGAGGCCGCCTACCTTTCGACCCGGATCGTCGTCATGTCGCCGCGACCGGGGCGGGTGACAGACGTGATCGAGAGTACCCTGCCGCCCGACGACCGGCCGCTGCACATCCGCGAGAGCCGGGAATTTCTCGAGATCGCGGCCCGGGTGCGCGACGGCCTCCGGGCCGGCATGGACGACGAGGTCTAGGGCGTGGGGACCGGGGCTCGGTGATCGTCCAGCGTCTCGCCGCGACCAACACCTTGCCGGTGATCACGGTCGTGGGCTTCATCATCGCCCTTTGGTACCTCATGGCGATCGTGCTCAATGCCTCCTGGGCCTACGACCAGGCGGGCCGGCAGGAGGTCGAGCTCGGCTTTGCCGACCTGGTGACCGCGACCTGGAGCCAGGACCGGCCGCGGCTGCCGGCGCCGCATCAGGTGACGGCCGAGTTCTGGAAGACCACGGTCGAGGTGGCCCCCACCTCGCGCCGCAGCCTCTTCCATC
Organism: Geminicoccaceae bacterium; assembly: GCA_036796215.1. Taxonomy (GTDB): domain Bacteria; phylum Pseudomonadota; class Alphaproteobacteria; order Geminicoccales; family Geminicoccaceae; genus SLRI01. Next base: position 42,282 of record DAIRDJ010000009.1, on the reverse strand, counting down.
ACGCCTGGATCACGCTCTCGGCGACCCTCTTGGGGTTCGCCCTCGGCGCCGCCCTCGGCATCCTTTTGGCGGTCACCATCGTCCACAACCGGGCGATGGATGCGAGCGTCATGCCCTGGGTGATCGCGAGCCAGACCATCCCGATCCTCGCCATAGCCCCCATGATCATCGTCGTGCTGGCGTCCCTGGGCATCACCGGCCTGCTGCCCAAGGCCGTGATCTCGATGTATCTCTCGTTCTTTCCGGTCGTGGTCGGCATGGTGAAGGGCCTGCGCAGCCCCGACCGCATCCTGCTCGATCAGATGCGCACCTGGAACGCGAGCGAGGTCGAAACCTTCCTGAAATTGCGCTGGCCGGCGGCACTGCCCTATCTCTTTGCGTCCTTGAAGATAGCGGTGGCCGCGAGCCTGGTGGGGGCGATCATCGGCGAATTGCCGACCGGGGCCGTCGCCGGGCTGGGTGCCCGCATGCTGTCGGGCAGCTATTACGGCCAGACCGTGCAGATCTGGTCGGCCCTCGTCATGGCCTCGATCCTCGCGGCCAGCCTCGTGGCTCTCGTCGGCGTCGCCGAACGGATGACCGGTCGGCTCATGGGAGCGCGACCTTGAACACGCTGGTGGTCGGTGCCTTGGCCTTCTGGTTCGTCGCCTGGTGGTTCAACACCCGCCTCGCGAAGCTGCCGCAGAACCGGTTCTTGGCCTTCCTCCAGCCGCTGCTCTTCGGCGTGACGCTGCTGGTGCTCTGGGAGTTCCTGGTCCGCGGCTTCGCGGTGAGCCCGGTCTTGCTGCCGGCGCCCTCGGCGATAGGTGCGAGGTTCGCGTCCAGCCTGCCCATCCTCTGGACCGATTTTGTCCAGACCTTCATCAAAGGTGCACTGACCGGCTACGCGATCGGCTGTGGCAGTGCCATCCTCGTCGCCATTGCGGTCGACCGGCTGCCCTTCCTGCGCAGCGGCCTGCTGCCGGTGGGCAACTTCGTCTCGGCTTTGCCGATCATCGGCATGGCACCGATCATGGTCATGTGGTTCGGCTTCGACTGGCAATCGAAGGCCGCCGTCGTGGTCCTGATGTGCTTTTTCCCGATGCTGGTGAACGCCGTGCAGGGCCTGTTGGCGGCGGACCACCTGCAGCGGGACCTGATGCGCACTTATGCCGCGAGCTACTGGCAGACGCTCTTCAAGCTGCGGTTGCCGGCGGCTTCTCCTTTTCTCTTCAATGGTTTGAAAATCTGCACGACATTGGCGCTGATCGGTGCCATCGTCGCTGAGTTCTTCGGCTCACCCACGGCCGGCATGGGATTTCGCATCTCGACCGAGGTGGGCCGGCTGCAGCTCGACATGGTCTGGGCAGAGATCACCGTTGCCGCGCTGGTCGGCTCGGCGTTCTACGGTCTCGTGGCCCTGGCCGAGCGGGCGGCCACGTTCTGGCATCCGTCCCAGCGGCGCTAGCGGGCAGCGGGATCAACCCAACAGAGATCAACCCAACAGAGATCAACAATGGGAGACACGAGATGAAGCGTTGGTTTTTCGGAACTTCGGCAGCGGCCCTTCTGGCTGCAAGCTCGGCGGTGGCGGCCGACGACGTCACGCTGCAGCTCAAATGGGTGACCCAGGCCCAGTTCGCCGGCTACTACGTGGCGCAGGACCAGGGCTTCTATGAAGAAGAGGACCTGAACGTCACGATCAATCCGGGTGGGCCGGACATCGCCCCGCCGCAGGTGCTGGCCGGCGGTGGTGCGGATGTCATCGTCGAGTGGATGCCGGCGGCCCTGGCCGCCCGCGAGGCCGGGCTGCCGCTCGTCAACATCGCCCAGCCCTACAAGCGCTCGGGCATGATGCTGACCTGTCGCAACGATTCCGGCGTCACCTCGACGGAAGACTTCCCGGGCCAGACCCTGGGCGTCTGGTTCTTCGGCAACGAGTACCCGTTCCTCACCTTCATGGCCAAGCTCGGCATTCCGACCGAGGGCGGCCCGGACGGGGTGACGGTCTTGAAGCAGGGCTTCAATGTCGACCCGCTCCTGCAGAACCAGGCGGCCTGCATCTCGACCATGACCTATAACGAGTACTGGCAGGTGATCGATGCCGGGCTGACCGAGGCCGACCTCACCGTCTTCAAGTACGAGGACATGGGTGTCTCGACCCTCGAGGACGGGCTCTGGGTGCACGAGGAGAAGCTCCAGGACCCGGCCTTCGTCGACAAGATGGCGCGCTTCGTCCGCGCGTCCATAAAGGGCTGGGAATGGGCCGTCGCCAATCCCGAGGAGGCGGCGATGGTCGTGCTCGAGAACGACGCCACGGGTGCGCAGCAGGAGCACCACCAGATCCGGATGATGGGCGAGGTGGCGAAGCTGGTCGAGGGCTCGACCGGTGCCCTCGATCCGGCCGACTACGAGCGGACCGTCGAGACCCTGCTGTCGGCGGGCTCCGATCCGGTGATCACCGCCGCCCCCGAGGGGGCCTGGACGCACATGGTGACGGACCAGGCCTTGAACTGACAGGCCGGCCGGCGTGCGTTCGCGACGGTCGAGCGCATGCCGGTCGCAGCCGCGCTGGCCCGTGACCCTTCAACCGGCAGCTTGCAGCACCCGGCCAAGGCGGACCGCGGTCTGCCCCGGCCAGAGGCGTTTGGAGGGCATGATCAGGACGCAGTCGTCATAGGCTGTGCGGATCGCCCGGTCGCCATCCGTCGCGATCTGCGTGCCGGCTTTGGCGATCGTCTCGAGGCCGCGATAGGGCTCGGCGAAGGCGAAGCGGTCGGTCGCGATGGTCACGGCCTCGGTCACCTCGATCATCCGTTGCGCTGCCGGTGGCGGCCGTTGCCGCAGAAACGCGGCACCCGTCTCGGGCGCGACGATGCCGGTGGCGCGGAGAAAGCGCAGCGCGGTCTCGATCGCCCGGGCTCCGGCCTCAGCCTCCCAGTGCTGGCCGCATTCGACCAGAAGGGCGTTCTTCGCCGAGGTGGGATCGGCGAAGCCGCCATAGTCGCGCAGCCGCCGGCCGGCCGCGTGGCCGGCATCGCTGACGACGACCGCGGGCACGCCCACGGCCCGGGCGAGCTCGCGGCCCTTGGGCAGGGGCCCGGCGAGCATCAGGGGGTCGGTCGGGTGCTGCATCGAGTGGATGTCGAGGAGGAGGTCGATCTCGTCGATCACCGGGCGCAGTGCCCGGGCCCGGCGCAGCTCGACGCTGTCGCGCGGGCCGTCCAGCACCTCGGGAGACCAGACGCGGTTGAGGTCCTCGTCGACCCAGCGCGTCGCGTTGGGATCGGCCGGATCGAACCGCGCATAGGCCTCGACATTGACGAAGGCGAGGAGCAGCGTGCCCTTGGTCGGGTGGATGTCCGAGCGCAGCAGCCAGTCCAGGGCAATGGCCCCGCAGGGCTCGTTGCCGTGGACGATGGCGGTGATGCCGACGACCGCGCCGGGCCGGCCGCTCGCGCGCCGGTGCACCCAGTCGACGCCGGCATTGCCCTTGCGGTAGGGGGAGATGTCGGGTGGGGTGAGCTCGACCGGGTAGTCGTTGGGGATCTGGATCGTGGTCATGCGGTCGGCCTCGAAGGGGTGAAGGGACGTGGCGGAAACGGCGGCACCGCTTGTGGCCTTGCTCGGCGTGATGCTCGAATCGAACCGGTTCGCACCACCGGCGACCGAACGGGATCTCGAGAGCGGCTGCCGGCTCCAGGGTGATGCCATCCTGGCCGATGCCCGGGGTGATGGCCAGCGCCTGCCGGCCGAGGCCCGGGCCTTCATCCGGACGATGGATGCAACGGGCGCCTGGCAGCCGGTGCCGATCGCGATCACCGCCCTCTACCCGGCAGGGCCGATGGCGGCCGGGCTCCTTGCCGACCGCGTTGCCGAGATCGAGGCCGGGCTGGTGGCCGCGGGGCCGGTCGATGCGGCCTATGTCGTGCTGCACGGGGCGATGGTCGCCCTGGGCGACGACGATCCGGACGGCACGCTGCTGGCGCTGATACGGCAGCTCGTGCCCCGGCCGGCGCCGGTGGTCGCGACCCTCGATCTGCACGCCAATGTCAGTGCCGCCATGGTCGCGGCCGCCGATCTCGTCGTCGGCTACCGCACCAACCCGCATGTCGACCAGGGCGCCCGCGGCGAGGAGGCGGCCTTCGCCCTCAGGCTCATGCTCGCGGGCGAGGCGGCACCGGTCACGGCCTTCCTGCGCCTGCCGCTTTGCCCGCCCACGGTGACCCTGCTGACGGCCGAAGCCCCCTACGGCACGCTGATCGATCGGGGGCAGCGGCGCCTCGCCGAAGCCGGCGGCAGGCTCCTCAACGTCTCGATCTTCGGCAGCTTCGTCTTCAGCGACACGCCGCACAACGGGGTGGCCGTCCTGGTCGCGGCCCGGCAGCCGGCGCATCTGGCCGAAGCGCGCAGCCTTGCGGTCGAGCTCGCGTCGCTCGCCTGGGAGAACCGGCAGGGCTTCACCCGGCAGCTGACCCCGCTGGCCGAGGCCGTAGCCCTGGCGCTTGTCACGGACCGCGCCCCGCTGATCTTCTCGGATGCCGGCGACAATCCGGGCGGCGGCGGTTCCGCCCGGACGACCGAGCTCCTGCAGGCGCTGGTCGAGGCCGGGGCCGAGGGCGTGCTCTACGGCAGCTTCTTCGCCCCCGAGATCGCCCGTGCGGCGCATGCGGCGGGCGTGGGTGCCGTGCTCGACCTGACGTTCAACAGTGCGGGCGGCAATGGCTTCGACCGGCCGTTCGCCGCCACGGCGGAGGTCATGGCACTCGGCCATGGAGAGGTGACGGGGCGGCTCGGGCTCTATGCCGGCAGGCGCCTCCTGCTCGGGTCAACAGCGGCCCTTCGGATCGGTGGCGTGACGGCGGTCGTGATCTCCAGCCGGGCGCAGACGGCGGATCCCGTCTTCTTCGAGATGCTCGGACTCGATATCGCCGCCGCCCGGACCGTGGTGGTCAAGTCGCGCGGCCATTTTCGTGCCGGTTTCGCACCGTTCTTCGGGCCCGGACAGGTGCGCGAGGTGGACACCGCGGGGCTGACCTCGCCGGTACTGGAGCGGTTCGACTGGCGAGGCCTGAAGCGGCCGGTGTTTCCGCTCGACCCGGAGGCGCACTGGGCGCCCCCCGACTGGTGATGTGCCATCGCTATGGACACGATGAATTGGCCGACTAAGCTGCCTGTCAGGCTCGCGCCTCCGTGCGCCCAAGAAAACCGAGGGAGTTCGTCACCATGAGCCGTCATCGGATGCACCATTGTCAGCGGCCGGCACTGGTCGCCATGACCGCGATCGCCACGCTGGGTCTCGCCGCCACGGCCGCGGCCGAGACGCTGACCATCGGGCTCGCTGCCGAGGCGACCTCGATGGACCCGCATTTCCACAACCTGACGCCCAACAACCAGATCGCCCAGCACATCTTCGACAACCTGATCAACCAGGACGAGGCGCAGCGGCTGGAGCCAGCCCTGGCGACGGAATGGGCGCCGGTCGATGATTTGACCTGGGAGTTCAAGCTCCGGGAGGGTGTGACCTTCCACGACGGCACGCCGTTCTCGGCGGACGACATCGTCTGCACCTTCGAGCGGGCACCCAACGTGCCCAACTCGCCCTCGGGCTACGGCACCTACATCAAGGGCAAGACGGTCGAGAAGGTCGACGACTATACGATCCACATCAAGACCGAGACCCCCTATCCCCTGATGGCGACCGACGTGTCGACCATCCCGATCATTTCGGCGGCCCACTGCGATGCGACGACCGAGGACTACAACTCGGGAGCCGCGACGTTCGGTACGGGACCCTACAAGTTCGTGCAGTATACGCCGGGCGATCGTATCGTGCTCGAGCGCAACGACGCCTACTGGGGTGACCTGCCCGAGTTCGAGGAGGTGGTGTTCCGGCCGATCACCTCCGATCCGTCCAGGGTCGCGGCCCTGCTCGCCGGCGACGTCGACATGATCAACATCGTGCCGACGGCCGATCTCACGACGCTCGAGACGCGCGACGACGTGGCGCTGCACACCGGCATCTCGAACCGTGTGATCTACATGCACGTCGACCATTGGCGCGAGCAGTCGCCGCACCTCACGGCCAAGGACGGCTCGGCGATCGACAACCCGCTGCGCGACCAGCGGGTGCGGCTCGCGATCTCCAAGGCGATCGACCGCGAGGCCATTCGTGACCGGGTGATGGAAGGCCAGTCGATCCCGGCGGGGCAGCTCCTGCCCGAGGGCTTCTTCGGCGTCTCGCCCAATCTCGAGGCCGAGGCCTACGACCCCGAGGGGGCGAAGGAGCTCCTGGCCGAGGCCGGCTATCCGGACGGCTTTCGCCTGGTCGCGCACGGGCCGAACGACCGCTACACCAACGATGCCCGCATCCTCGAAGCCATTGCGCAGATGCTGACCCGGATCGGCATCGAGACCTCGATCGACACGATGACCAATTCGGTCTTCTTCAGCCGGGCCTCGACCGGCGCCGAGGGCGAGCCCGAGTTCTCGTTCATCCTGGTCGGCTGGGGCGCCGGCTCCGGCGAGGCCTCCTCGCCGCTGCGCTCGCTCCTTGCCACCTTCGACCCCGATGCCGGCATGGGTGCCTCCAATCGTGGCCGCTACTCCAGTCCCGAGATGGACGCGCTCTTGATGGAGGCCTTGGGCACGGTCGACGACACGCGGCGCGACCAGTTGCTCGCCGAGGCGACCGAGGTGGCGATCGGCGATCTCGGCATCATCCCGATCCACTACCAGGTCAATACCTGGGCGACCCGGGCCGGGCTCGCCTACGTGCCCAGGACCGACGAGTGGACGCTGGCGATGACCGTGACCAGCGGCGAGTGACGGCGCGCGGAACCTAGGCCGGGGGGCGCCCGCCATGGCGCGCCGCCCCGTGCCCGGCACCTGACGGAGGAACGCCCTTGGCGGTCTTCATCCTCCGGCGGCTGATGCAGGCGGCGCTCGTCGTCCTGGCGATGGCGTGCATCGTCTTCTTCGGCGTCTATCTCGTGGGCGATCCGGTCTGGATGTTCGTGTCGCCCGACATGAACCAGGCCGATATCGCGGCTGTCACCGCATCCCTGGGCCTCGACCGGCCGATCTGGGAGCAGTTCGCGCGTTTCCTGTGGTCGGCGGCCCAGGGTGACCTCGGCCGCTCCTTCGTCTTCGGCGAGCCGGCCCTCGGGCTCATCCTCTCGCGCATGCCGGCGACTTTGGAACTGGCCTTGGCCGCCCTCGTCATGGCGATCGTCCTCGGCATTCCCTTGGGCCTCTATGCCGGGCTCAACCCGGAGCGGACAGGCTCCAGGACGATCATGGCGGGCTCGATCGTGGGATTCTCGCTACCCAGTTTCTGGGTCGGCATCATGCTGATCATGGTCTTCGCGGTGATGCTCGGCTGGCTGCCGTCGACCGGCCGCGGCGACACGGCAACCGTTTTAGGCATCACCTCGAGCCTGTTCACGCTCGACGGCCTGCAGCACCTGATCCTGCCCGCCTTCAACCTGGCCCTCACCAACTTGGCGCTCGTCATCCGCCTGACCCGGGCCGGGACCATGGAGGCGATCCACCAGGACTACATCAAGTTCGCCCGCGCCAAGGGCCTCTCGCACCGGCGGATCGTCTTCGTCCATCTTTTGAAGAACATCATGATCCCGATCGTCACCGTGGTCGGCCTCGAGTTCGGCACGCTCGTCGCTTTCGCGGTCGTCACCGAGACGGTCTTTGCCTGGCCCGGCATGGGCAAGCTTTTGATCGAGGCGATCCAGCGGCTCGATCGGCCGGTGATCGTGGCGTATCTCGTGCTGATCGTGCTGCTCTTCGTCGTCATCAACCTCATCGTCGACATCTGCTACTCGCTGCTCGACCCCAGGGTTCGGCTCGGCGAGGTGTCGCGGTGAGCACGGCCGACCTTCCGGGCGCCGAGCGGCTGCCCGCTGAATCCGTGGCCGATGCAGCGGTGCCGATCGCCCCACAGGCCGAAACCCCGTTCGGCCGCTTCATCGAGGCCTATGTCGAAAGCCCGCTTGCGGTCGTGGCGTTCATCCTCCTGGTCGTAATCATCGCTGCCGCCGTCTTCGCCCCCTGGATCGCGCCGCAGAACCCCTACGACCTCGCCCAGGTCTCGGTCATGGACTCGCGCCTGCCACCGGGTGCCATGTCGATGGACGGCTACACCTTCTGGCTCGGCACCGACGGGGCCGGCCGCGACCTCTTCTCCGCCATCCTCTACGGCCTTCGGATCTCGCTCAGCGTCGGCGTGCTCTCCGCCCTGTTCGCGCTGGTGGTCGGCATGGTGGTGGGGCTGTTCGCGGCCTATGTCGGCGGGCGGACCGAGAACCTGTTGATGCGGATCGTCGATCTGCAGCTCTCGATCCCGGCCGTCCTGATCGCCCTCATCCTGTTGGCCGTGCTCGGCAAGGGGCTGGACAAGATCGTCATCGCACTCATCGTGGCGCAGTGGGCCTATTACGCCCGCACCGTGCGCTCCTCGGCCCTGGTGGAGCGCCGGAAGGAATATGTCGAGGCCGCGATCTCGCTCGGGCTCGGCCGGGCGCGGATCATCTTCCGCCACATCCTGCCCAACTGCCTCGCACCTTTGATCGTCGTCGGCACGGTGCAGACCGCGAGTGCGATCGCGCTCGAGGCCACGCTGTCGTTCCTGGGCGTCGGGCTGCCGCCGACCGAGCCGTCCCTGGGCCTCCTGATCTCCAACGGCTTCAACTACATGCTCTCCGGCCGCTACTGGATCGCATTTTTCCCGGGCATTGCCCTGTTGCTCACCATCGTGGCGATCAATCTCGTCGGCGACCGGCTGCGCGATGTTCTCAATCCGAGGCTGGCGCGGTGACGGCGGTCCTCGAGGTCCGGGGGCTCAAGACCCACTTCTTCACCCGGGCCGGGGTCATCAAGGCCGTGGACGGCGTCGATTTCACGCTCGAGCGGGGCGAGATCCTGGGCCTCGTCGGCGAATCGGGCTCAGGGAAAACCGTCACGGGCTTCTCGCTTTTGGGGCTGGTCGACCCGCCCGGGCGCATCGTCGAGGGCTCGATCCGGCTCGGCGACACCGAGCTCGTCGGGCTCTCCGAGGAGGCGATGCGCCGCCAGCGCGGGCGGAAGATCGCGATGATCTTCCAGGACCCGATGATGACGCTGAACCCGGTGCTCCGGGTCGATACGCAGATGATCGAGGCGATCACGGCGCATGTGGATATCTCCCGAGCGGCCGCCCGGGAGAAGGCGCGGGCTGCCCTTGCCATGGTCGGCATCCCGTCGCCCGACGAGCGGCTCAAGTCCTATCCGCACCAGTTCTCGGGCGGCATGCGCCAGCGCGTCGCCATCGCGATCGCGTTGTTGAACGAGCCCGACGTGATCATCGCCGACGAGCCGACGACCGCCCTCGACGTCACCATCCAGGCGCAGATCCTGGCCGAGGTGCAGAAGCTGGCGGCTGCCACCGGCACGGCCTTCGTCTGGATCACCCACGACCTCGCGGTGGTCGCCGGCCTCGCCGATCGCCTGCTCGTCATGTATGCCGGGCGGATCGTCGAGAGCGGGCCCGTCGACGAGGTCCTGGCCCGACCGGCCCATCCCTATACGCACGGGCTGATCGGCTCGGTGCCGAGCCAGACCCGGCGCGGCCAGAAGCTCCGCCAGATCCCGGGCATGACGCCGTCGCTGCTCAGCCTTCCCGCGGGCTGTGCCTTCAAGACCCGCTGCCCGCGCGCGGATGCCGGGTGTGACGTGATGCCGGGGCTCAAGCCGGTGGCCGTCGGTCGGGCGGTGCGCTGCTGGCACCCGCATCCCGCGGAACCTCTGGCGGCGGTCTCGTGACAGAGCCGATCATCGAGCTCGACGGGGTCAGCAAGCGGTTCGTGCGCAAGCTCGATCTGGCCGAGAAGCTCGTCAATCTCGTGGGCGGCCACCACACCGAGGAAGTGGTGCATGCCGTGGACGGCGTCGATCTCGCCATCCAGCCGGGCGAGGTGGTGGGCCTGGTCGGCGAATCCGGCTGCGGCAAGTCCACGCTCGGGCGGATCGTGGCAGGGATCCTCGAGCCGTCGGCCGGCACGCTCCGCTATCAGGGCCGCGACCTCGCGAGCCTCGAGGGCAAGGACGCCAGGGATGCCCAGCTCCAGGTGCAGATGATCTTCCAGGACCCGATGTCCTCGCTCAATCCGCGGATGCGGGTGGCCCAGATCATCGGCGAGGCGCCGTTGGTGCACGGGCTCGTATCGCGGCGCGAGATCGGCCCTTATGTCGACGAGATGCTGCGCCGGGTCGGCCTCGATCCCGCCTTCAAGTCGCGCTATCCGCACCAGTTCTCGGGCGGCCAGCGGCAGCGGATCGGGATCGCCCGGGCCCTCGCGGTGCGGCCGAGTTTCCTCGTCTGCGACGAGTCGGTGGCGGCATTGGACGTCTCGATCCAGGCCCAGGTCTTGAACCTCTTCATGGACCTTCGCGCCGAGCTCGGCCTCACCTATCTTTTCGTCAGCCACGATCTCGGCGTGATCGAGCATCTGGCCGACCGGGTGATCGTCATGTATCTCGGCCGGGTGGTGGAGACCGCCACGACCGAGGCCCTGTTCGCCGGGGCGGGCCACCCCTACACCCAGGCACTCTTGGCCGAGGTGCCGCGGATCGACGCGCGACGGCGGCAGTTCCACGTCATCAAGGGCGAAATCCCCTCGCCCCTCGACCCGCCCCCGGGCTGCCATTTCCACCCCCGCTGCCCCTTCGCCTTTGCCCGCTGCAGTGCCGAGCAACCGCGCCTGCAGGAGGTGGCACCCGGCCAGTGGGCGGCCTGCCATCTGCACGACGAGGGGCGGCAGCCATGACCCTCGCCGAACCCGTCGTCGTCCACCGCCCGAAGGCCACGACCACGCCGCTCGTCCTCGACAGCCCGCATTCGGGCAGCGCCTATCCCGCCGACTTCGCGCCGATCGTCGGCCCCGAGCAGTATCGCCGGGCCGAGGACATGGACGTCGACGTGCTGTTCGACCATGCGCCGGCGGTGGGTGCCGTGCTCCTGGCCGCCCGCTTTGCCCGCATCTATTGCGACGTCAACCGGGCGCCGGACGATCTCGACCCCGCCAGCGTCGACGGTGACCTCGGGATGCCGCTCCGCCCCTCGGCCAAGGCGCGGCTCGGCAAGGGTGTGGTCTGGCAGGCCGTGCCACCGGACGGGGCCCGGCTCTATGCGGCCCCACTGCCGGCGGCAGCCGTTCAGGCACGCCTCGCGACCTGCTTCGAGCCCTACCACGCCGCCCTCGCCGCTTTGCTCGACGAGACCAAAGCCCGCTTCGGCCGGGTCTTTCACCTCGACTGCCACTCGATGCAGGCGGTCTCCAACGCCATGCACGAGGAGGGTGTGGGCAAGCCCCGGCCGGACATCGTGCTCTCGGACCGCGACGGCACCACGGCGAGCCCGGCTTTTCTCGAGGCCGCCAGACGATTGCTCGAGGCCGAGGGCTTCGCGGTGGCGGTCAACGATCCCTACAAGGGTGCCGAGATCGTCCGCCGCTACGGCCGGCCCGAAGCCGGGCAGCACAGTCTGCAGCTCGAGCTGAACCGGCGGCTCTACATGGACGAGGTGCGGCTGCAACGGACGGCAGAATTCGCCTCGATCAAGGCACGGCTGGACCGCTTTCTCGAAAATCTCACAGCGGCGGTGCGGGATCTCTGAAGCTCGAGCCCCAGGCGGCTCCCGCTCACCCGTCGCTCGGTGGATGCTCGAAGACGATGCAGGGTGTGTCCTTCTGCACCGTGGGCTCGCCGGGCGTGCAGCCGAGCCTTTGGGCGAGCCTCGCCGACCGCTCGTTCGCGACCGCGACCACGCTCACCAGGCGCTCGGGGCGCAGATGCGCCCGGACGGCGACGCGTGCCGCCAGGGCCGCCTCGATGGCCATGCCCTTGCCCCAGAACGGCCGGGCGAGCGTCCAGGCGATCTCGGGTGCCGGCCAGCCGGGCGGGTAGAAGCCGCCGACCCGGCCGACCAGGGCGCCCGTCTGGCGCTCGGTGACGATCCAGGGACCGTAGCCGCGCAGGTGCCAATGGCCGATCAGCCAGCCCAGCGCGCGAAAGCCGTTCTCCGGCAGGGCGAGTTCGGCGCCGCCGACGAAGCGGTTGACGTCGGGGTCGGCGAGCATCGCTGTGTAGGCCTCGACGTCCTCGGCCGCCGGCAGCCTGAGGACCAGCCGGTCGGTCAGCAGGGTCTCGGGTACCAGGAAGCTGCGGCGCATCTAGCGGCGGGCTCTGAAGAAGTCGCGCAGGAGGGCCGCGGCCTCGCCCTCCTGGATGCCGCCATAGACCTCGGGGCGGTGGTGGCAGGAGGCTGCCGCGAAGATTCGCGCCCCGTGCTCGACCCCGCCGCCCTTGGGGTCGGATGCGCCGAAATAGAGCCGGCGGATGCGGGCGAAGGCGATCGCCTGGGCGCACATCGGGCAGGGCTCGAGGGTGACGTAGAGATCGCAATCGGTGAGCCGGGGTGTGCCCCGCCGCCGGCCGGCCGCGCGCAGGGCCAGGATCTCGGCATGCGCCGTGGGGTCGCTTTGCGTCTCGACCTCGTTGTGGGCGACGGCCAGCACCTCGCCGGCGGCATCCACCACCACAGCGCCCACCGGCACCTCGCCCACGTCGCCCGCCTGCCGGGCAGCGGCCAAGGCGAGCTGCATCGGCCCGCCGGGCAAGGGGTCCATCGCCGTCACTCCGGGACGGCGAAGGTGACGCTGAAATTGCGGGCGCCGCGTGGCGGGTCCTCGAGATCGACCGAGAAGCGGGTCGAGGCCCCGGCCGCGAGCACGGCTTGCGGCACCTCGACTTCGCGCACCAGCACCTCCTCGCGCGCATTGTCGATAAGGGCGACGCGCAGCGGTGGCACGGCTCGTTCGGCACCGGCGACATTGCGCACGGCCCCGGTGATCCTGAGGGTATCGCCGTTCGCGCCGGCAAGGCGCTCCGAGACGATGCCGGCAAGCTCGAGCCCGATCGGCTGGGTGACCGGCAGGCCGACGCGCTGATAAAGAGGTGCCATTTGCGGGGCGATCGTCACGAGCTCGTTGCGGCCGAGCACGAGGCCCGTCAGGCTCAAGAGCACGAGCAAAACGGCGAGCCAGCCGATGGTGGCCGCGGTCGAGCGGGTGGCAGCCGGTGCCCGCCGGATCCGCCGGTCGGCATCGTCGGCCGGGAGTGTCGGGGCGCGATCGAGCCGAGGGTCCGCCGCCGTGTTTTCAGCGGCGCTGTCGATCTCGGCATGGGCGGCGCTGCCGGCGCCCTCCAGCATCGCCGCCGCGCTTTCGGCCGGGCGCTCGGCTGCCGCCGATCGGGGGCTCGCCACGAACCAGCGATGGTTGCAATTGGTGCAACGGACCATGCGTCCCGCCGGGCCGAGGTTCTTGGCCGGGATCTCGTAGCGGGTCGCGCAGGAGGGGCAGGAGATGATCATTCAGTGGCTGCTTGGCATGCTTAGCGCAAGTTCATATAACAAATCAGTTGAGCCTGTTTCGACCCAATTCCTGACGCAGACGCACTTGGCTACCGCAACGGTTGCGAATCGAGCATAGTTTGACGAAGGCACCCGCCAGCATCGTGCAGCTCGAGGCGGTCGGCCTGCGCTATGGTGACGCGGCACCGGCGCTGCACGAGGTCGATCTCAGGCTGCAGGCCGGCAGTTTTCATTTCCTCAGCGGGCCGACCGGAGCGGGCAAGACCTCACTGTTGCGTCTGCTCAGCCTGTCGCTGCCGCCGAGCATGGGCACCATCTGGCTTTTCGGCCAGGAGACCGCCACGCTGGATCGCGCCGCTCTCGCCCCACTCCGCCGACGCATCGGGGTGGTCTTTCAGGATTTTCGTCTGCTCGAGCATCTCTCTGCCTTCGACAATGTGGCATTGCCGCTGCGGATCAATGGCGCCGACGAGGCCGAGACGGCGCGTTTCGTCGCCGACATGCTGGGCTGGCTCGGGCTCGGCGACAAGCTCGAGGCCCTGCCCGCCGACCTCTCGATGGGCCAGCGGCAGATGATCTGCATCGCCCGAGCCGTCGTTGGCAAGCCGCGCCTCTTGCTCGCCGACGAGCCGACCAGCAATATCGACGCCAGGAACGCCGAACGGCTGATGAACCTCTTCATCCAATTGCACAAGCTCGGGGCGGCCGTCGTCTTCGCCACCCACAGCGAGGCCCTGATGGACCGCTATGCTTTTCCGGTGCTCGAGATGCGCGCGGGTCGGCTGTGCGCCGCGCGCCCAGAGCCCCTGCCTCCGCCGCCCCCGCCGCAGCCCCCGGTGGTCGAGCCATCACCGGATAGAGAAGGTGTCGGGTCCGATGCGACCAAGACCGCGGCTCCGCCCGCTTGCGGCGTGATCGGCGACTGAGCCCGTGGCCGGCGCCGAACTCGACCTGCCGCTCGCTGCGACACCGACCAGCCGGATGCTGGTCTGGCTGACGGCCGGTCTCGTCTATCTGGCACTCCTCGCCTTTGCTGTTGCCGCCGTCGCCGATGGCCAGCTCGACGCGTTCGAGCGCCAGCCGCGAATCGTCACCGTGGCCCTGCCACCGAACCCGCAGCCGGCGGCCGCCAGGGCCGAGGTGGTCGAGGTCCTCGACCTCCTGCGCGCCCGTCCGGGCGTGGCCTATGCGAGCCTGATCGATGATGCCGAGATCGACAGCCTCGTGCAGCCCTGGCTCGGCCGCGATGCCACCGCACTCGACACCGCTGCCGGGCGGCTGGGTGTCGGGTTGCCGCTGCCACGCTTGATCGACATCGCCTACAATCCCGGGGTGGCCGTCGATCTCGCCGCCCTCGACCGCGATCTCGCGGCGATCGTGCCGGGCACCACCATCGGCGATGCCGGGCTCCTGCAGCGCAGCCAGGAGCGCCTCGCCACACTCTTCCGCGGCATTGCCGGCGGCATCGGTCTGGTCCTGGTCCTCGGTGCCGTCGGCATCGCCGCCTGGATCACGCGGCTCGATTTGCGCCTGCACCGCGACGCCGTCGATCTCCTGCGGCTGATGGGGGCGAAGGACCGCTACATTGCCCAGCAGTTCGAGCATCATGCGCTCGGCCGCAGCCTGCGCGGCGGTTATTTGGGCTTTGCCCTCGGGCTTTCGACCGTCACGCTGGTCCTCCATGGCCCGCCGCTTCTCGGCCGCGAGCCGCTCGCCGAGCCGGGCCTGGCACCCGTTCATTGGGTCCTGCTTGCGATCGTGCCGGTGGCGACGGCCCTCTTCGCCGCCCTTGCGGCCCGCCTCGCTGCCCATCTGGGGCTGGCGCGGCGGCGCTGAACGCGCGATCAGGCAACGGGATCAAGCCTCGGGAGTTCCAGGCTTTGCTGCTGGTACGTTCGCTCGTGTTCAACGTCGTGCTCTGGCTCTGGTCGGCACTGCTGGTGCTGGCACTCGTGCCGGTGGCCCCGTTCATCTCGCCGCCGGCGATCCGCCGCTATGCCGCCTTTTGGATGCGCGGCATGCATCTGGCACTCGCCTGGATCGTGGGCTTGCGCTTTCGCCTCGAAGGCCTGGAACATCTGCCCGCTGAGCCCTGCATCATCGCGAGCAAGCACCAGTCCTCGTTCGAGACCCTGCTGTTCCATGCCATCCGCCCGGACATCGCGATCGGGCTCAAGGAGGAGCTGATCCGCATTCCGCTCTTCGGCTGGTATCTGAAGATCGCGCAGAACATCGCGATCGACCGGGGCGGTGCGGCCAAGGCCATGCGCTCGCTGATCAGGGGCGCCGAGGCCGCGGTGGCGAGTGGGCTTTCGATCCTGATCTTTCCCGAGGGCAACCGCCGCCCTTTGGCTGCGGCACCCGACTACAAGCCCGGTGTCGCTGCCCTCTACAAGGCGCTGAACGTGCCGGTGGTGCCGGTGGCCTTGGATTCCGGCCGCTTCTGGCCACGGCGCAGCTTCGTCAAGCAGCCGGGGGTTATCACCGTCCGCTTCCTCGAGCCGATCCCGCCAGGGTTGGACCGCCAGGCCTTCATGCGGCTGCTGCAGGACCGGACGGAGACGGCGTGCGCCGATCTGCTGGGCGAGGCAGCGACAAAGCCGGGATGATGGCCTGCGGACACCGCCTGTGCTACTTTTTGCCCGGTAGCAGGAGACCGCAGCTGTGAGCGAAGCCACCCGCCCCCGGACCACCGACGAGCTCCGCGCCCGGCTGGCCGCAGCCCTGCCCGGCTTGCGCGCCGAGCATCCGATCCGCTCGATCGGGGTCTTCGGCTCCTGGGCGCGCGGCGAGCAGACGCCCGCAAGCGACGTCGATCTCCTGATCGAGTTCCATGCCCCGGTCGGCTTCTTCGAGTTTTTCGACATTCAGGAAAAGCTCGAGAATGTGCTCCGCGTTCGGGTCGATCTGGTAACCCCGCGCGGTCTCCGGCCTCAACTGATCGACCGCGTCATGCGCGATCTCTTGCCGGCGTGAGCAAACGCGACGTCAGGCTGTTCGTCGACGACATGGTGGTGGCCATCGACGACATCACCGAGGCGCTCGGCGACATCAGCTTCGAGACGTTCCTTGCCGAAACGATCCGTCTCAAGGCCATCATTCGCGATTTCCAGGTACTCGGCGAGGCCGCAACGAAGATACCTGCGGATATTCGCAAGCTCTCGCCCGACATCCCGTGGCGCAAGATCGCGGCGACGCGGAATGCCCTGATCCACGGCTATTTTCTCACCGAACTCGATATCGTGTTCTCGACGGCCAAGCGCGACCTGCCCGAGCTCCGCCAAAAGCTCACAGCACTCCGCGAGCGGCTCGAGGCCGGCGCCTGACGCCTCAGCCCAGCGCTGCCGGCTTCGGTCCGCCCGTCGCCCAGTCGAGCAGCTCCACGGTGTGGCAGACCGGGATGTCGGTGCCGGTCCGGAGCTGGGTGATGCAGCCGATATTCCCTGTGGCGATCACGTCCGGGCGGGTGCGCTCGAGGTTCTTCACCTTGCGCGCCTTGAGCTGCCTCGAGATCTCCGGCTGGACGATGTTGTAGATGCCGGCCGAGCCGCAGCAGAGATGGCCTTCGTTCGGCTCCTTGACCCGAAAGCCCGCGCCCGTCAGCAGCGCCTTGGGCGGGGCCTTCAGCTGCTGGCCGTGCTGCATCGAGCAGGCGGAGTGATAGGTGACGGCGAGCTCGGCAGGGGCGGTGGTGGCCGGCAGGTTCAGCGTTTGCAGGTATTCGGTGATGTCCTTGGTGAGGGCGGCCACGGTTCGCGCCTTCTCGGCATAGGCCTTGTCCTCGCGCAGCATGAAGCCGTAGTCCTTGACCGTGGTGCCGCAGCCCGATGCGTTCATGATGATCGCATCGAGCGGGTCCTCGGCATGCGCCTTGAGCCAGGCGTCGATATTGGCCTTCACGCTTTTGAACGCCTCGTGCTCCTTGCCCATGTGATGGGTCAGCGCGCCGCAGCAGCCTGCCCCCTTGGCGATCACGACCTCCACACCGTGGCGGGTCAGAAGGCGGATCGTCGCCTCGTTGATTTCCGGAGCCAGGACCTGCTGGGCGCAGCCGGCGAGCAGTGCTACCCGACCGCGGCGGGGCCCCTGCGCCTTGTGGGTCTGCGGCCGGTCGACCGGTGACCGCGGCTTGGGTCCGCCCTTGGGGGCGAGCTCCAGCATCGCCCGCCAGGGACCGCGGAACAGCGGCGCCAGGGGCCGGGCGATCGCGGCGTTCATCAGCGCCACCCGGAACAGCGCCGGATACGGCAGCACCATGGCGAGAACCCGGCGGAGCAAACGCTCGAGCAGCGGCCGCTGATAGGTCTCCTCGATGTGCTTTCGCGCATGATCGACGAGGTGCATGTAGTGGACGTCCGAGGGGCAGGTCGTCATGCAGGCAAGGCAGGAGAGGCAGCGGTCGAGATGCTTGACCGTTTTCTCGTCGGCCGGCCGGTTCTCCTCGAGCATGGATTTGATGAGGTAGATGCGGCCGCGGGGGCTGTCGAGCTCGTCGCCGAGCAGGACATAGGTCGGACAGGTCGCGGTGCAGAAGCCGCAATGCACGCAGGTCCGGAGGATCTTCTCGGACTCGCGAACGTCCGGATCGGCGAGCTGGGCTTGGCTGAAGGTCGTTTTCATGGAGAGTCTCGAAGGGTGATGGCGCTCGCCGCGATCCACTTTCGCGCGCAGCGGATGCTGTCTTCATGGGGTGTGCGGATGGCCGGGTGGCGGCGAAGCGTTGCCTTTCGAAGGGCTTTGGACCCGGCTGTGCCGGTCGCGCAGCGCATCGCGAAGCCCCGCTCAGACACCGGCGTGGAGGAGGCCGGGGTTGAAGAGACCTTTCGGATCGTGGCTCGCCTTGATTCCGGCCGTGAGCCTGGCGATCGCCATGGGCTCGGGGGCAAAGACCGGGATGCGCGAGCGGAGTTCCAGCGAACCCCGGACCAGGGTCGCATGCCCGCCAGTGTCGTGCACGGCAGCACGGATGGCGGCGGCACCGGCATCATCGCCCTCGGGCAATGCCAGCCAGACGAGTCCACCCGACCAGTCGTAGAGCACCCGGCCGTCGCGTTCGGCCAGGAGTCGAGCGGCGAGCCCGGCACCCGCCCGCGGCGGCACGCTCAGCCGCCAAACGGCATGCTCACGCGGCTCGACCAGCGGCTCGACATCACGCACCTGCCGCCAGAGGTCGGCCGCCTCCTTGCCGTCGAGCCGCTCGGGCGCACCGTACTCGGCAAAGAACGCGCGCAGCCGACCGCTGCGGTAGTCGAGCTGCTCGGGGAAGCCCTCAAGACGCAGCAGTGTCCTGGCCCGTGCATCGCCGAGCCCGGCCGGCAGGTGGGCGGCACCGGTGATCTCGAACGGCGTGCCCATGGCGGCACACATCAGCGCGTTGGCGCGGGCATCGTCGAGGCCGAAGAACACCAGCGTCGCCGCGTCGGGTGGCCGCGGAATGACCTTGAAGATTACCTCGGTGAGAAAGCCGAGCGTGCCCATGGCCCCGGCGTGCAGCTTGACCAGATCGAGGCCGGTAACGTTCTTCATCACCCGCCCGCCGTTCTTGATGATCTGGCCGCGGCCGTTGACGAAGCGGATGCCGATCAGACTGTCGCGCGCAGCCCCGGCGAAGACCCGCCGCGGGCCCGAAACATTGCCGGCGGCGATCGCCCCGATCGTCGGCGCGCCCGCGGTGCCGTAGAGCGGCCGGTGATCCATGGGTTCGAAGCCGAGGGCCTGGTTCTTGCCCGCCAGCGTCGCCTCGATCTCGGCCAAGGGTGTGCCCGCCTTGGCGCCGATCACCATCTCGGCCGGCTCGTAGAGCGTCACACCTTGCAGCTTCTGGCTGGAGAGCGTGGCGGCAGTCTGGATCGCCCGACCGAAGCCGGCGCGAGTCCCGGCCCCTTCGAGCCGCAGCGGACCCGACGCAGCGGCGACCATGGCCGCCGCCTCAACCTCGCTCTCGGGCAGGAGCGGGCTCATGCGGCGATCGGTGCTGCGACCGGCGCGTCCGCGATCCGGGCGTCGAGCGGAAATACCTTGCCGGGGTTGAGAATGCCCTCCGGGTCGAAGACCGCGCGCACCCGCAGCTGCTGGTCCATGTCTGCGTCGGTGAACTGGTGGCGCATCAGATCGCGCTTTTCGATGCCGACCCCGTGTTCGCCGGTCAGGCAGCCGCCCACTTCGACGCAGAGCCTGAGGATGTCGCTGCCGGCCATTTCGGCCTTCATCGCATCGTCTGGGTCGTTGACGTTGTAGAGGATCAAGGGATGGAGATTGCCGTCGCCGGCATGAAAGACGTTGGCGACCCTGAGCCCGTAGCCACGGCAGATCTCGCTGATCCGCGGCAGCACCTCGGAGAGCCGACCGGTCGGAATGGTGCCGTCCATGCAGATGTAGTCCGCGATCTTGCCGGTCGCGCCGAAGGCGGACTTGCGGCCTTTCCAGATCTGTGCCGTCTCGGTGGCGGACTTGCTCTCCTTGACCGTCTGGACAGCGTGGCGCCGGGCGATCTCGACGATCCGGGCCAAGGCCGCATCCATCTCCTCGTCCGAGCCCTCGACCTCGATGATCAGCATCGCCTCGGCATCGAGCGGATAGCCGGCATGGGCGAAGGATTCGGTGATCTCGATCGCCGGCTTGTCCATGAACTCCATGGCGACCGGCATGATCCCGGCGGCGATGATCTCGGCGACGCAAGACCCGGCCGCGGCCGACGAGCCGAAGCCGAAGAGCACGGGCCTCGCCCCTTCGGCCAGTGGCAGGATGCGCACCGTGGCCTCGGTCACCACGCCGAGTTGCCCCTCCGAGCCGCAGACCAGGCCCAAGAGATCATAGCCGGGCGCATCGAGATGGGCGCCGCCGATCTCGACCACCGTGCCGTCGGCCAGCACCAGCACGACGCCCAGGAGGTTGTTGCTGGTCACCCCGTATTTCAGGCAGTGCGCACCGCCGGCGTTCATCGCGATATTGCCGGCGATGGTGCAGGCGAGCTGCGACGAGGGATCGGGGGCGTAGAAGAAGCCCGCTTCGTTCACGTGCTGGCTGATCGCGATATTGGTGATGCCGGCCTGCACCCGTGCCGTGCGGTTGGCGTAGTCGACGTCGAGGATCCGGCTCATCTTGGCGATGCCGAGCACGACGCAGTCCTCGTTCGGGATCGCCCCGCCGCAGAGCGACGTCCCGGCGCCGCGCGGCACCACGGCCACCCCTTCGGCGTTGCAGAAGGCGAGAATGCGGCTCACCTCGTCGGTGGTGGTGGGCAGGACCACCGCCATCGGCACGCGCGCATAGGCGGTGAAGCCATCGGTCTCGTAGGGCACCAGTTCGTGGACGTCCGTGATCAGGTTTTCGCCCGGCAAGATGGCAGCGAGACCGGCGATGATCCGCGCACGCTTGTCGAGCACGGCCCGGTTCGGCTCTGGAATAGTAATCGCACCCATCGGCAGCCTCCCGTTGTGCTTCACCGTCAATTGGCACGGGCAGCGGTCGGCGGCAAGAGCGCCATGCTTGCTGCCCGACCCGACGTTCAGGCGGGTTGCGGTTCCTTCTTGCCGCCGTGCTCGACGAGCCCGGTGCCCTCGACGTCGGAAAGGTCGAGATTCGGATCGAGGCAGAGGATCTCCTCGAACTCGTTGACGTTGTGGATCTCGGTGCCCATCGCGATGTTGGTCACGCGCTCGGTGATGAACTCGAGCACGACGGGCACCTGATGCTCGTTCATCAGCGCGTGCGCCCGCTCGAACGCCTCCTTGAACTCGTTGGGGCTGGAGACCCGGATGGCCTTGCAGCCCAGCCCCTCGGCCACGGCGCAGTGGTCGACACCATAGCCCGGGGCCGTGGTGTTCGGATCGGCGTTGATGTTGTCGAAGGCGAGGCTGACCTCGAAATCGATCTGAAACCCGCGCTGCGCCTGGCGGATCAGGCCGAGATAGGAGTTGTTGATGACGACGTGCAGGTAGGGCAGCTTGTGCTGCGCGCCCACGGCCAATTCCTCGATCAGGAACTGAAAGTCGTAGTCACCCGAAAGGGCCACGATCTTGCGGTCGGGATCGGCGGCGCGCACGCCGAGTGCCGCCGGCAGGGTCCAGCCCAAAGGCCCTGCCTGGCCGCAATTGATCCAGTTCCGGGGCTTGTAGACGTGGAGGAACTGGGCGCCGGCGATCTGCGAGAGGCCGATGGTGGTGACGTAGCAGGTGTCGCGATCGAAGGCCTCGTTCATCTCCTGATAGATGCGCTGCGGCTTCAAGGGCACCTGATCGAAGTGGCTCTTCCTGAGCATGCTCTTCTTGAGGTGCAGGCAGCGGCCGGCCCAGGCCGAACGGTCCTTCAACTTGCCAGCATCGCGCCATTCCTTGGCCACCTCGATGAAGAGGTCGAGGGCGGCCTTGGCGTCCGAGGTGATGCCGAAATCGGGGTTGAAGACCCGGCCGATCTGGGTCGCCTCGATGTCGACGTGCACGAACGTGCGCCCCTTGGTGTAGGCGTCGATCGAGCCGGTGTGCCGGTTGGCCCAGCGATTGCCGATGCCGAGCACGAAGTCGGACGCCATGAAGGTGGCGTTGCCGTAGCGGTGGCTGGTCTGCAGACCCACCATGCCGGCCATCAAGTCGTGATCGTCCGGAATGCAGCCCCAGCCCATCAGCGTGGGGATGACCGGCACGCCGGTGATCTCGGCGAACGCGACCAGTTGCTCCGACGCATCGGCGTTGATGATGCCGCCACCGGCGACGATCAGCGGCCGCTCGGCCTCGTTCAGCATGGCCATGGCCCGCTCGATCTGGGCGCGCGTAGCCGTGGGCTTCCAGGCCGGCAGCGGCGCATAGGTCTCGATGTCGAACTCGATCACCGAGGTCTGCACGTCGACCGGCAGATCGATCAGGACCGGCCCCGGCCGGCCCGAGCGCATCAGGTGAAAGGCCTTCTGAAAGACCCTCGGCACCTGGCCGGGCTCGAGCACGGTGGTCGCCCACTTGCTGACCGGGGCGGCGATGGTGGCGATGTCGACCGCCTGGAAATCCTCCTTGTGGAGCCGCGCGCGGGGCGCCTGGCCGGTGATGCAGAGGATCGGAATGGAATCGGCGATCGCCGAATAGAGCCCGGTGATCATGTCGGTGCCGGCCGGCCCCGAGGTGCCGATGCACACCCCGATATTGCCGGCCCTGGCCCGGGTATAGCCCTCGGCCATGTGCGAGGCGCCCTCGACGTGGCGGCCGAGGATGTGGCGGATCGTCCGGCGCTTCTCGAGGGCGGCGTAGAGCGGGTTGATCGCGGCCCCGGGCACGCCGAAGGCGGTCGAGACCCCCTCCTTCTCGAGGACCAGAACGGCAGCTTCGATCGCGGTCATCTTGGCCATGGCCAGCACCTCCCCACACGGCTCTCTCAACCTAACACGTCAATCGCAAATCTAGATAGAGCCTGCGCCGCTCCGCTCAACAATTTCAGGATGACATTCCACAATACGGCAGGAACACGAACAAAGCCTTGAGAATCAGGTCTTTAGACGACCACCGATCTGCTCGGTGACCGCCCGGGCGGCGCGGCGGACGAGACCGCCCATGACGCCGATCGCGGTCTCGTCGATCCGCGCCAGCGGGCCGGAGATCGAGAGCGCCGCCATCGGCCGGCCGTCCTCGTCGAGGACCGGCGCCGCGACACAGCGCAGGCCGACCGCGTGCTCCTCGTCGTCGACGGCAAAGCCCAGCAGCCGCACCCGCTCGAGATCGGCTTTCAGCTTCCTGGGTGTATCCAGTGTCTTCTCGGTCGCCCGCGGCAGGCCGTGGCTCTGCAGGATGCGGGCGACCTCGCTCGCCGGCAAAAACGCCAGCATCGCCTTGCCGGCGCCGGAGCAGTGCAGCTTGACCCGGCCACCCGGCCGCGCGATCGCCCGCATCATCTGCCGGCATTCGACCTGGGCCATGCAGACGGCCTCGCCGCCCTCCTCGATGTAGAGATTCACGGTCTCGCCGCTCTCCTCCATGAGGTGGCGCATCTGCGGCCGCGCCATGGTCACGACGTCGCGCGAGCGACGAAACGCCTGGCCCACGACGAAGGCCTGGACACCGACCTGCCAGAGCCCCTCGCCCGGCACGAAGCGGACGTAGCGCTGGCTTTCGAGGGTGGTGAGCAGGCGGTGCGCGGTCGAGGGTGCGAGGCCGACGATCTGTGCGGCGTCCGAGAGGGTCATCCCGTCGGCGGTCTCGGCCAGCGCGTCGAGCAGGCTCAAGGCCCTGGTCAGGGACTGTACCCGGCTCGGGTCCCGGGCGGCAGCTGGGGTGGCGGCAGCGCGGCGCGACGGTCGACGGGCGGCAGCCATAGAACGGTTCCCGATGGCGCGACGATGAGAGAGGCAGAACCGCTGGGCTAGCCGATCGTCCGACAAAATGGAAGCGCATCCCACCATTCGGGATGAACGGTTTTGGCCGCAGTGGTTGCGGCAGTGCGGCCGGTGCTCCCTGTCGTGCGTGGCTGCCCCACGCGCAACAATGGACCACCGGCCGACCGATGCGGGATCGCCGTTGCGCGCCCGGCGTGGCTCGATCAGAAGGTCAGCGTCACGTTCACCGTGTCGGCATAGGTGCCAGCGGCCACGTTCTGGCCAGCGGCGATCCGGCCATAGACCGGGACGGTGCCGGCACCGGGCACGAGCAGCACCTGCTGCAGGGCGTCGCTGCCGCTGCCCCAGACCTGGTTGCGCGCGGTGTTCCGGTAGAGCTGGTAGCCGAGGCTGGCATCGCCGTTGGTCATCTGGCGACCGGCGATGTTGCCGCTGGCGCCGCCGTCGAGGGCGATGGTCAGGGTGCCGGCGGCACAGCCGGTGTAGTTGAGCGCCCCTTCGGCATCGAGCGCTGCCTGCTGGCCGGAGCTGTAGGTGCCGAAATCGATGGTGGTGCCGGAGATCGAGCAGGCTTCCTGGACGGTGACCCTGACCGTCAGGATGTCGGTATCCGTGCCGGCGACGGCGGGAGCAGCTGCGCAGGCGACAACAGCTGCGGCGAGGAACCGGCGGAGTTTCCAGGACGAGAGCATGCAAAAGTCCCTGTTGTTGGCGCCACGCGGCGCATCAGGCGTTAACGAGCGGCGCCGTTGCCGTTCGTCATGGCCGGGATTTTAGCGCTGGCAGTGTTAACAGCCGGTTAAGGCCAGTGCGATTCGACCGTGGCGGAGGCTCGCCTCAATCGAGGCCTAACAGCCGATTCCGCTGCACCAGATAGTTGGCGGTGGCATCGAAGGGCTGCACCGGCAGATCGAGGCCAGCCACGGTGAGCTCGCCCACCGCCGATTTCAGCGAATAGGTCGCGACGATCCATTCGCGCCGGGCGCGCACCACGTCGGTCTGCGAATCGAACAGCTCCTGCTCGGCATCGAGCACGTCGAGCACCGTGCGCTGGCCGACCAGCGCCTCTTCCTCCACGCCATCGAGGGCGATCCGGTTGGCGCGCACCTCCTCCTCCAAGGCGGCCAACGCCGCCTGGGCGGCGATGATCCGCTCCCACGACGTGGTCACCGAGCGCTGCACGCCGCGCAGCGTGTCCTCGAGCTCGTTGCGGCGGGCATCGACCAGTTGGCTGTTCTGCCGCACCCGCGAGCGGTCGGCTCCGCCCTGGAACAGCGGCACCGAGAGCTGCAGGCCGACCCGTGCCTCGTCGCGCCGGTCGATCGCCCGGCTCTCGTTCGCCTGGCGGCGGACATCGCCGATGAGATCGAGGCTGGGCAAGAGATCGGCGAACGCGACGTCGACCCCTTCGCGCGCCGACTGGAGGCGGAACGTGGCCGAGGTGATGCTCGGGTTGGCGGCGGCGAGCGCTTGTGCCTCGGCCTCGCTCGACGGCAGGTCGGGAAACGCCTCGGGGTCGGTGAGAACCCCGGGATCCATACCGATGACGTCGCGGTAGAAGGCGGTCGAGGCCGCGAGATCGGCCCGGGCCGTCTCGATATCGGCCTGAGCACGGGCGAGCCGGGCCTCGGCCTGGGCCACATCGGTGCGCGCCACCTCCCCCACCTCGAAGCGATCCCGGGTCGCCTGGAGCTGGCGTTGGATGCGCTGCTCGGTGGTCAGTGCCAGCTCGAGCACGGCGCGGTCCCGCCAGGTCGCGGTATAGGCGTCGACGACGTCGAACAGCACCTGTTGCTCGGTGGCGAGCAGAAAGGCGCGCTCGGCGCGGACATCGTTCTCGGCCTGGCGGATGCCGGCCTGGATGCCGCCACCGGCATAGAGCGGCTGGCGCAGCGAGAGATTGACGCCCGGGGTCACCCGCTCGTCGCGCTCGCTGACGTCGGTGTCGGCGGTGAATGCGTCGACCGTGCCGTCGAGGAACACTCGGGGACGGCCGGCCGCCAGCGCCTGGGGCACCGATTCGTCGACGGCGCGCAACTGGGCCCGACCGGCGGCGAGGCGAGGATTGTTGAGGTAGGCCGAGGTCAACGCCTCGGGCAGCGTATCGGCCTCGAGGGCCCCGCTGCCGAGACCGGCAGACAGCAGCACGGCCGCAACAAGCGAGCCGCGCGCAGCCGCACGGCCGAGACTCCATCTGGTCAATGCCCGTCTCCAGTTCTCTCCGCCAGCCAGCAACCTCATGTACCACCAACGGCCCCGGTCGGCAGCAAATGTCCTGCTGGCCTGTCGAGCCTAGAGTCCGGGCCACGCGCATGGCAAGCGACGGCTGCGATTGACCAACGCAACTCGGCGACATGCGGGTGTTTTGTTGGCATCCTGCAACAGCGGACGGTGCCAACCGGCTGAGAGCATGACCGAAAGGATCAAGAGGCATCACTGAGTGCGCAAGATTATCCATGTCGACATGGACGCGTTCTATGCCGCAGTCGAGGAGCGCGACGATCCGAGCCTGAGCGGCAAGCCGATTGCCGTCGGTGGCGGCTCGGCGCGCGGCGTGGTGATGACCGCGAGCTATGCCGCCAGGGCCTTCGGTGTGCGCTCGGCGATGCCCGGTGCGCACGCTGCCCGGCTCTGCCCCGACCTCGTCTTCCTCCGCCCGCGGTTCGCCGCCTACAAGGCGGTGAGCCGCCAGATCCGGGCGATTTTCGGCCGCTACACCGATCTGGTCGAGCCCTTGTCGCTGGACGAGGCCTATCTCGATGTCACGGCACCCAAGACCGGGCCGGCGCCCGCCATGGCCATTGCGCAAGCGATCAAGGACGCGATCCGGGCCGAGACCGGCCTTACCGCCTCGGCCGGCGTTGCCGCCAGCAAGTTCCTCGCCAAGCTCGCCTCGGATATGGAGAAGCCCGACGGGCTCTGCGTCATCCGCCCCAGGGATGCGCTGCGCATCCTGGCGGCGCTGCCGATCGCCCGGTTTCACGGGGTGGGCCCGGCGACGGCGCGGCGGCTGACGGCGGCCGGGATCACCAGCGGTGCGGATCTGCAAGCCCTGACGGAGGCCGAGGCCGTGCAGCGGCTGGGCCGCCAGGGCCGGCATTTCTGGCAGCTGGCGCAGGGCATCGACGAGCGGCCGGTGGAGCCCTGTCGCGAGCGCAAGTCGCTCAGCGTCGAGACGACGTTCGCGAGCGATCTCGAGGACATGGCGGCACTCGATCAGGCGGTGAACGCGCTGGCCGAGGAACTGGCGCAGCGGCTCACCCAGGCGGCGTTCCTCGCCCCCACCGTGACCTTGAAGATCAAGTACCGCGATTTCCGCTTGACCACCCGCCAGACGACGCTGGCGGCACCGGTCGATCGGCCCGAGGTGCTGGCCGAGGCCGGCCGGCGTCTGCTGCGCCGGGCGCCGATCAGGGCCCCGGTCCGCCTGCTCGGGCTCGGGGTCGGCGGCCCCGCCGGCAGCAGCCGCCAGTTGGCGCTGCCGCTGGGCGAGACCGGCTAGCCCGGATCCGGACACTGGCGGGCACGCTGCCGCCGACCCAAAGCAATGGTGGGGCGCGGGGAGGCGTTGCCTCCCCACTTCTGGTCGGAGCGGCTCAGTGGCCGCCGAGGACGGCGATGATCAAGAGGGCCACGATGTTGATGATCTTGATCATCGGGTTGATGGCGGGGCCCGCGGTGTCCTTGTAGGGGTCACCGACGGTATCGCCGGTCACGGCCGCCTTGTGCGCCTCCGAGCCCTTGCCGCCGTAATGGCCTTCCTCGATCAGCTTCTTGGCATTGTCCCAGGCACCGCCGCCCGAGGTCATCGAGATGGCGACGAAGATGCCGGTGACGATGGTGCCGAGCAGCATCGAGCCGAGCGCGGTGAAGGCCGCGGCCTGGCCGCCGATCGCGAAGACCACGAAGTAGACGACGATCGGCGAGAGAACCGGCAACAGCGACGGGATGATCATCTCCTTGATCGCGGCCTTGGTCAAAAGGTCGACCGCCTTGCTGTAGTCGGGCTTCGAGGTGCCGGCCATGATCCCGGCATTCTCGCGGAACTGGCGACGCACCTCCTCGACGATGGCCCCTGCCGCCCGGCCGACGGCCTGCATGCCCATCGCGCCGAAGAGGTAGGGGAGGAGGCCACCGATGAAGAGCCCGACCACCACGTAGGGGTCGGAAAGGACGAAGGTGACGGTGAGGTCCGGGAAGTAGTGGGTGAGGTCCTGGACGTAGGCGGCGAACAGCACCAGGGCAGCGAGACCGGCAGAACCGATCGCGTAGCCCTTGGTCACCGCCTTGGTGGTGTTGCCGACGGCATCCAGGGCATCGGTGGTCTCGCGGACATTGGCCGGCAGGTCGGCCATCTCGGCGATGCCGCCGGCATTGTCGGTGACCGGACCGTAGGCATCGAGCGAGACGACAAGGCCGGTCATGGCCAGCATGGTGGTGGCGGCAAGGCCGATGCCGAAGAGCCCGGCGCTCAAGTAGGCGAGCAGGATGCCGGCGCAGATGACGAGGACCGGCAAGGCGGTCGCTTCCATCGAGACGGCGAGGCCCTGGATGACGTTGGTGCCGTGACCGGTGGTCGATGACTTGGCGATGCTTTTCACCGGCCGGAAGCTGGTGCCGGTGTAGTACTCGGTGATCCACATCAAGGCACCGGTGACGGCAAGCCCGATCAGGGTGCAGTAGTAGGCCTGCAGGCCGCCGAACTCGGCGACGACCGTGCCACCGACGGTGGCGATGTAGCCCTCGCTGCTGAAGCCGAGCACCAGCCAGGTGACGGGCAGGAGGAGCACGACCGAGATCGCGGCAGCGCCCCAGAAGCCCTTGTAGAGGGCGCCCATGATGTTCTTCTTCGGCCCGAGCTTGACCAGATACGTGCCGGCGAGCGAGCCCAGGAGGCAGACCCCACCGATGACCAGCGGGTAGAGCATCAAGGTGGGCGAGACCTCGGCCGTGAAGAAGATGGCGGCCAGCAGCATGGTGGCGACGACGGTGACCGCATAGGTCTCGAAAAGGTCGGCCGCCATGCCCGCGCAGTCGCCGACATTGTCGCCGACATTGTCGGCGATCACCGCCGGGTTCCTGGGATCATCCTCGGGAATGCCGGCCTCGACCTTGCCGACCAGATCGGCGCCGACATCCGCCCCTTTGGTGAAGATGCCGCCGCCGAGCCGGGCGAAGATGGAGATCAGGGAGGCACCGAAGCTGAGGCCGACCAGGGCCTCGAGGATGGTGCGCAGATCGATGCCGATGGCGAGGAGAACGCCGTAATAGACGGCGACCGAAAGGAGGCCCAGGGCCACGACCAGCATGCCGGTGACCGCACCCGCCTTGAAGGCGACATCGAGCCCGGCGGCGAGACCGTTCTCGCCGGAGGCCGCCTGGGCGGTCCGGACATTGGCCTGGACCGAGACGTTCATGCCGATATAGCCCGCGAGGCCCGAGAGCACCGCACCGATCAGGTAGCCGATGCCGACGGCGAAGCCGAGAAAAAGGGTGAGCAGGATGAAGATGATCACACCCACAATGGCGATTGTGGAGTACTGGCGATTGAGGTAGGCGGTGGCCCCTTCCTGGATGGCGGCCGCGATCTCCTGCATCCGCTCGGTGCCGGTCGGCAGCTTCAGGATCGCCGCGCGGGTGTTGATACCGTAGGCGACCCCCGCCCCACCGCAGCCGATCACGACGATCAGCAAGAACCACTCGAAACCCGACATATCCCCCTCATCCCCTCGCAAAAGCGGCCCGATCGGACGATCGGGGCCGTGGCCCTCGAAAAAGCGGCCCGATCGGACGATCGGGCCCGTGGAACTGACGTGACCGCGCGCAGCAGCATGCGCGGACCGACGCGCGAGCCCTCTTAGCGGTGCGGTCGAGCAGTGTCCATGCGCGTGCCGGTCGCACGGGTCGCCCGCGATCGGCCGCGCGCAACGATCAGCTGTGCGCCGGCGTGCCATGGTCGCCCATGACTGTCGCCGATGCGGAAACAAATCGTTCAGGGCGGGCCCCTGCAAGGCCCGGCCGCCGTGCGCCATTTCCTCGATCGATGCCAATCATTTCGGGGAAACCACCATGCCTGCCGCTACGCGTCGCCCGCTCCTGCCCGCTGCCGCTGCCATCGCACTCGGCATCGGCCTTCTGGCCCAACCGGTGGCCGCTGCCGACAGCTTCGGCTTCGACAAGGCGCACACCGAGATCCTCTTTTCCTACAGCCACCTCGGCAACAGCCGGGCTTTCGGCGAGTTCCGCGAGTTCGACGGCGAGGTGATCCTCGACCGTGACGATCCCGCCAACAGCAGCATCGACCTCACCATCGTGGCCGCGAGCATCGACACCGGTGTCGCCGCCTTCGATACGCATTTGAAGAGTGCCGATTTCTTCGCGGTCGAGACCTATCCCCTGATCACCTTCACCAGCACCGGGGTCGAGGTCACCGGCGACACGACGGCCAAGGTCACGGGTGAGCTCACGATCAAGGAGCACAGCCGCCCGGTCGTCCTCGACGTCACCTTGAACTATCTGGGAGAGCACCAGCTGGCGGCGTTCGTGCCGGACTATGCCGACATGGAGGTCGCGGGCTTCTCCGCCACGACCACCCTGCTGCGCAGCGACTTCGGCGTCGACATGCTGGTGCCGATGGTCGGCGACGAGGTCGAGCTGATCATCGAGACCGAGCTGCTGCGGCCATTGCCACTGGTCGACTGAGGCCGCTGGCGCAGAGGAGATCGACCATGCGTCTGACCAACACCGACGAGGGCTACGGCGTCGTCCACTGGCTCATCCACTGGGCCACGGCCGTGCTCATCGCCTGGCTCTTCTATCTCGGTCTGACCATGGTCGAGCTGCCCTTGAGCCCAGGGAAGTTCCAGGACTACGCCTTGCACAAGGCGCTCGGCCTCACCGTTCTGGCCCTGGTGATCGTGCGGCTCGTGTGGCGGCGGCTGACCCCGCCGCCGCCACTGCCCGAGGGCATGAAGCGGCACGAGACGCTGCTGGCCAAGGCGGTGCATCACGGCATCTACGTGCTGCTCGTGCTGATCCCGCTCACCGGCTGGCTCTACTCGGGCGCCACCGCGAGCCCGGCCAACTATTTCGGCTACTTCACCGTGCCGGACCTGATCCCGGCGAACGAGGCCGCCGGCAAGGTGTTGCGCGTCGTGCACGACATCGCCGGCAAGCTCCTGCTGTTCCTGCTGGCCCTGCACGTCGTCGGGGCACTCAAGCACCATTTCGTCGATCGCGACGATGTCCTCCGACGCATGCTGCGTCCCTTGAAGGATTGAATACGTCATGCGCGCCTTCGCTTTCGCCTCGACCGTTGTCGCGACCGCCTTTTCGACCCTGCCTGGGCAAGCTCTCGCCCGGGACTGGCAGATGCTGGCGGACCAGAGCAGCCTCGCGTTTACCTTCCGGCAGATGGGCTCGCCGATCACCGGCCGGTTCGCGTCGTTCACGACCGATATCACCTTCGATCCCGCCGACCTCGCTGCGGCCAGCGTCAGCGCCGAGTTCGCCATCGACAGCGTCGATACCGGCAATGCGGAGCGCGATGCGGGCATCGTCGGTGCCGACTGGTTCGACAGTGCCACCTACCCGACAGCCCAGTTCGCGAGCACCGACTTCGCGCATCAGGGTGGCGACGACTACATGGTGATGGGCGAGCTGACGATCCGCGACATCACCGAGACGATCGAGCTGCCGTTGACCATCGTGGTCGACGGCGAGCAGGCATCGGCCAGCGGCACGCTGGAGCTCGACCGCCGCACCTTCGAGATCGGCCGCGGCGACTGGGCGAGTGACGCCGCCGTCGGCTACGACGTGATCCTCGAGATCGAGGTCGTCGCCGAATCGGCGGACTGACCGGACCAAGGGACAGTCACGCTCTCGTCGTCACGTTGTCGCCAAACAACGATAGGCCTCGCGCCAATCACGGTGCGAGGAGGATCGGTCATGGCGCAGACAGCCGGAGTCGGAACGGCCCCGCGGGCCCCGCTGGGCGAACTCTCGACCGAGGGCAAGAACCAGCTCTTGAACTGGTTCCTGCTTCTGGTGCTGGTTTACCTCCTGATCGCCGCCGTCTCGATCATCGGCAACGGCTTCAAGCTGGCGACGGGCGACCAGGCCAAGCAGCTGTTCGAGTTCTCCGCCAACCCATTCGTCGGACTCATGGTCGGGATCATCGCCACGGCGCTGATCCAATCCTCGTCGACCGTCACCTCGATCATCGTGGCCTTCGTCGCCGGCGGGCTGCCGGTGGCGATCGCAGTACCGATGATCATGGGCTCCAATATCGGCACCACGCTCACCAACACGCTGGTCAGCCTCGGCCACGTGCGCGACAAGGACGAGTTTCGCCGCGCCTTCTCGGCAGCGACCGTGCACGACTTCTTCAACCTTCTGGCGGTAGCCATCTTCCTGCCGCTGGAAATCATGTTCGGCCTTTTGGAGAAGACGTCGCTGGCGCTGGCCGGGCTCTTCTACGGCGACGCCAATCTATCGATGTCGGGGATGAATTTCATCAAGGTCGCGACCGCGCCCGTGGTCGGCGGCATCGGCGACATGGCGGGCATGCTGCCGACAGTGGCCGCCGGGATCGCGCAGATCGTGGTCGGCATCGCGCTCATCTTTCTCGCCATTCGCTATATCGGCGTTCTGTTGAAGACGCTGATGGTCGGCAAGGCCAAGGCCGTGATGCACAATGCCATCGGCCGCGGGCCCGTCGCCGGCATCGCGTCCGGGGCCGTGGTCACGATCTTCGTTCAGTCGTCGTCCACGACGACCAGCCTGATGGTCCCACTCGCAGGTTCCGGCACATTCTCGTTGCGGGAAATCTATCCCTTCACGCTCGGCACCAATATCGGCACGACCGTCACGGCGCTCCTGGCCGCCACCGCAGTCACGGGTGCCCTTGCCATCCATGCGCTCGAGATCGCGATCGTCCATATGCTCTTCAACATCTTCGCCGTGCTCGTCATCTTCGGGCTGCCGTTTCTGCGCGGTCTGCCGATCTTCGGCGCCGAATGGCTCGCTGGCCTCGCCGCCGAAAACAAGCT
This sequence comes from Geminicoccaceae bacterium, assembly GCA_036796215.1. GTDB lineage: Bacteria > Pseudomonadota > Alphaproteobacteria > Geminicoccales > Geminicoccaceae > SLRI01. The sequence goes on along the minus strand of DAIRDJ010000009.1, from coordinate 9,512 downwards.
CTTCGCCGCAGCCTGGGTCCTGGGCGTGTTCCTGGCCCTGCCGGCACTCCTGATCGCCGTCACGGTGATGTTCTTTTGAACCTGGAGTATCCAAGCCATGACAAGCGTCAAAACGCCGAGTGAATGCAGTGCGGACGCTATCGGCGAGCTCGAGACGATGGTCGCCGAAACCGAGGAGACGTTGCAGTCGTTGCGCGCCGAGCTGCAGCGTTGCCGGGAACGGCGGCAGCACAGCGCGATCGAGCAGCTCGACCTGCGCTTCGCCGAGGCGCGGCCGAAATGGGTGGAGGTGAGGGATTTCCTTCGCCAGGCGCTCGAGGAGCTGCGCAAGTGACGGCACGTTGCAGTGCGGCTGTGATTGCCGCGGTCATGCTCTTCGGCCAGACCTCGTGGGCGGCCGCGGAGACGATCCGGGTCGACGGCTCGAGCACCGTCCACCCGATCAGCCAGGAGGCGGCGCGCCGCTTCATGCGCAGCCACCCCGACGCCAGGATCGACGTCGCATTCTCCGGCACCGGCGGCGGCTTTGCCCAGTTTTGCCTGGGCGAGACCGACATCAGCAATGCCTCGCGACCAATCGACACCGCCGAGCTCGCCCTTTGCGCCGAGAACGACATCGCCTTCATCGAGCTGCCGGTGGCGATCGATGCACTGACCATCGTCGTTCACCCGGACAACGATTGGGCCAGGCATCTCACCATCGAGGAGTTGAAGCTCATCTGGGAGCCGGCCGCAGAAGGTGAGATCACCAGCTGGAGCCAGGTGCGGCAGGACTTTCCCGACCGGCCGCTGGTGCTCTTCGGACGCGGCCAGGACAGTGGCACATACGACTACTTCACCGGCGCCGTGGTGGGCGAGGTCCAGGCCAGTCGGCTGGACTATACGGCAAGCGAGGACATCGACTTCCTGGTCCAGGCCATCGCCGCCGAGCCCGACGCCCTGGGCTTTTTCGGCATCGGCGGCTTTGCCCCGAACTTTGAGATCCTCAAGGACGTGGCCGTCGATTCGGGCAAGGGCCCGGTCTTCGCCAACATCCGCGAGGTCCAGGCTGGGCGCTACCAGCCGCTGACCCGCCCGCTCTTCATCTACGTCAATGCGGCACGCCTCGAAGAGAAACCGACCCTCCGACGCTTCGTCGAGTTCTACCTGGACAGTGTTGGCCTCTGGGTCGTGTTCACCGGCTACATGCCGCTCGACGACGCCGGTTATATCAAGGCCCTGGATCACCTCGAGAGCGGGCGTACCGGCAGCGCCTTTGGCGGCGTCACCCGCTATGATCTGAGCATCGAGGACATCCTCAGCGGCGACGCGCGCGCAGACGGCTGACGGCTGAGCGCCACCGTCTGCCCCCCGGCGAATTACCGGGCGGAGAACGGATCGGCGAGCTAGACGCTCGGCGCCATCACCACGCACCGTCCGCCAAGGAGAGTGGTGATGTCGTTCGATCATGCCAGCCGACCGACTTGGCTCGCCATCGGCTGGCACCCGATCGTGGCATCGGCCCGACACACGCTGTCGTCTGGCCGGCCATACTGGCGGCGGCAACGCCAGCGCCGCCAGATTCTCGAGCTCGACGACCGGTTGCTGCACGATATCGGCATCACCTGGGACTCCGCCCGCCGCGCGGCGGGGAAGCACTCTTGGCAATAGCGTCGCATCCGACACCGGTTCCGCCCGTCGTATCGGTAGCCGCGCGCTATGTGCTCACGGTCACAGATGCGGCCCGTCCCCACGACTATACCCCCGATGCGCCGCTCAGAGACCGTCACCGTTTGGCGTTGGCCTGGGAAACACGGCGCCGGAGGAACGACGATGAGCGAGACGAACATCCTGGGCGACCGGTCTGGCCAGCGCGGGCAACGTGTGCCGGCCGAAGTGAAACTGCGTCTGGTGGCGCGCTGGCTGCTCCACTGCCACGCGCGGGTCCGGCAAAGGCGCCAGCTGGGCCTGCTCGAGCTCCGGCTGTGCGACGATATCGGGGTGACCCAGCGCGAGGTCCAGGCGGAGATCGAGAAGCCCTTTTGGCGCTAGCGACGTCCCGAGCCCGACGGCGAGGTGGCAGAGCCGAATGGATTCGAGAACAAGGCGACGACCGGTGTAGCCCCGTTGGGCGGCCCTCGACTTGGGTGAAGCGTATCCGCCGCAACGCGGAGCTGCTTCTGGACGCTCGGCGCAGGGTTCGCCGCTCGCCACTCACGATGCGAGATCCATCGTCTCGGCCCCGCTCGCCGGCTCGGCGCCGAAAGCACCGCCGTGGCGAATGCCGCCTTTTGCCCGGCAGCCCGCCGCACCGCGGCCTAACCGACCTAATCCGCACCGTCGTCACGATTGGGTGCTAGTGCCTGCAGCGATCACCATCTTCCAACAGTGAGAGGCGACAGGCCTGCCATCGACTGGCCAGCCCGTCGCGGCACGAGTATGGCGGGAACTTCCAGCGCGCCCTGCCATGCGCCCTAGCCCGGAGCCCGCACGTGTTCAGCCTCGCCGACCTCGAGACCGCCGCCCGCCTCGTTCACGCCGTCATGCCGCCGACGCCACAATATGCCTGGCCGCTGCTCGCCGAGCGCGCCGGCTGCGAGGTCTGGGTCAAGCACGAGAACCACACGCCGACGGGGGCGTTCAAGGTCCGGGGCGGGCTCGTCTACATGGACTGGCTGAGCCGCGCCCATCCGGAGGTGACAAGCGTCATCTCGGCGACCCGGGGCAATCACGGCCAGAGCGTCGCTTACGCTGCTTCGCGCCATGGCCTGCGCGCGGTGATCGCCGTGCCCGAGGGCAATAGCGTCGAGAAGAACGCGGCGATGCGGGCGTTCGGGGCGGAGCTCGTCGTCCATGGCCCGGATTTCGACGCGGCGCGCGAGGAGGCCAGGCGCCTCGCCGAGAAGGACGGGCACTGGATGCTGCCGTCCTTCGACCCGATGCTGGTGCGCGGGGTTGCGACCTACGCCCTCGAGCTCTTTGCAGCATTGTCCGATCTCGACGTGGTCTACGTGCCGATCGGCCTCGGCTCGGGCATTGCCGGGCTGATCCGGACCCGCGATCTTCTGGGTCTGAAGACGGAGATCGTCGGTGTCGTGAGCGAGGCCTTGCCGGCCTATGCGCTGTCGTTCGAGGCAGGCCATGTGGTCACGACCGAGCCCGCCGCCACGATCGCCGACGGCATGGCGACCCGCGTGCCGGAGCCCGCCGCCCTCGAGATCATCCTGAAAGGGGCGGCCAGGGTGATCCGCCTTTCCGAGGCGGAGATCATCGATGCGATCCGCGCCTACTGGACCGATACGCACAATCTCGCCGAGGGTGCCGGTGCCGCACCGCTCGCCGGCCTGTTGCAGCAACGCGACCGGCATCGCGGCAAGCGGGCGGCGGCGATCCTCTGTGGCGGCAATATCGATCTCGCCTGGTTCCGGGATCAGGTGCTGGCCCGAGCGCCGGGCGGCGACTAAGAAGCCACGTATTGCCGCCTGCTTTCGAGGACGACGCCCGTGACCTTCACCGAAGCGGTCCTGCCGGACCGTACCACCTTTCGTGATGCCTATGATGCCGGCCGGGCGCAGGTGGTCTGGACGACGCTGGTGGCCGACCTCGAGACCCCCGTCTCGGCGACGCTGAAGCTCGCCGAGGGGCGGCCCTACAGCTTTCTCCTCGAAAGCGTGACCGGTGGGGCGGTGCGCGGCCGCTATTCGATCATCGTGACCAAGCCCGATCTGGTCTGGCGGGCCCGGGGCGAGGCCGCCGAGATCAATCGGCACGCACGGTTCGACCTCGGGAGCTTCACGGCCGAGGCGAAGCCGACGCTGGAGAGTCTGCGCGACCTTCTGGCCGAAAGCCGGATCGAGCTGCCGGCCGAGCTGCCGCCGATGGCAGCCGGGCTTTTCGGCTATCTGAGCTACGACACGATCCGGCTGGTCGAGCCGACGGTGCCGGCGACCAATCCGGATCCGCTCGGCATCCCGGACGCCGTCTTTTTGCGGCCGACGCTGGTCGCCGTTTTCGACAGCATCAAGGACGTGCTGACGATCGTCACCCCGGTCTACCCGGGGTCCGGGGTCGGTGCCGATCACGCCTACGACCAGGCCCTCGAGCGGCTGGCCGATGCCGTGGCCGACATGGGCCGCGGCATCAACCCGGCCCGGCCGGCGCGCGCCGCCGCACCACCGACCCCGGTCTCCAACACCACCCCCGAGGCCTATCATGCGATGGTCGAACGGGCGAAGGAGTACATCATGGCGGGCGACATCTTCCAGGTCGTCCCCTCGCAGCGCTTCGCCGTCCCCTTCTCGCTGCCGCCCATGGCCCTCTACCGGTCGCTCAGGCGCCTCAACCCCTCGCCCTTCCTCTTCTTCCTCGATCTCGGCGACATGGCGCTGGTGGGCTCGAGCCCGGAGATCCTGGTCCGGGTCAGGGACGGCAGGGTCACCGTCCGGCCGATCGCCGGCACCCGGCCGAGAGGAGCGACGCCGGCCGAGGACGAGGCCCTGGCAGCAGACCTCATGGCCGATCCCAAGGAGCTCGCCGAGCACCTGATGCTGCTCGATCTCGGCCGCAACGATGTCGGCCGGGTGGCGAAGATCGGCACGGTCGAGGTGACCGAGCAGATGATCGTCGAGCGCTACAGCCACGTCATGCACATCGTCTCCAACGTCGAGGGCGACCTCAGGGGCGACTGCGACGTCATCGACGCGCTGCTCGCGGGCTTTCCCGCCGGCACGGTCTCGGGTGCGCCCAAGGTCCGCGCCATGCAGATCATCGAGGAGCTCGAGAGCGAGAAGCGCGGGTTTTATGCGGGGGCGGTCGGCTACATCTCGGCCGATGGCGACATGGACACCTGCATCGCGCTCCGGACGGCGCTGGTCAAGGACGGCACGATGTACGTCCAGGCCGGCGGCGGCGTGGTGGCGGACAGCGACCCCGAGGCCGAGTACCAGGAGAGCTGCAACAAGGCGCGAGCCTTGATCCGGGCGGCGGAGGAGGCGGTGCGGTACGCGAGCCGAGGGCGGTAGCGGCGACTGCTCAGTCGTCCGGAAGCTTCGTGAGCATCGCTTCGAGCACGACCCGCAGACTCGGCAGGTCGAGTTCGACGATCTCCCAGATCATCACCGGATCCACACGCCGATAGGCATGGCGGAGGATGTTGCCGACCCGCGCGATCTGCGCCCACGGGATCTCGACGTGGGCGTCTTTCAGAGCATCGGGCAGATGCCGTGAAGCTGCCGAGATTCGCTCAATATTGCGCTCCACCGCATCGCGCAGCGGCCGGTCGGTCGCGAACTCGGCAAACGACTTGCCGGCGGTCATTCGCTCGATCCAGGCGATGCCGTCCAGCATGTCCTCGAGCCAGGGGCGGACCGCTTTAGCCATCGTCGAGCACGTCGATGGCGTCCGCTTCCATGGCAGCACGTACCCTCGGGTTCAGGCCCTCGTGCAATGCCGTGATCTGCACATCGCGACCGAGCCGCCGCGAGAGCCACAATTCGAGGCCGGCGAGATCGAGGAGCGAGAAACGTCGACCAGCCGAGCGATCGATTTCGGCGATCATGTCCACATCGCTCTCTCTGGTCGCTGCGCCGCGAGCGATCGAGCCCGTGAGGCGCAATCGGCGGATGCCAACCAGACGAAGCTCGTCGGCGTTCTCCTGGAGTAAAGTCAGGATCCGTTCGCGTTCCGCTTCGCCGATCCGAACGTGTGGCTGCATCGACTCCGCCCGTATCGTTTCTGCTCGACAATGAAGGATGTCGTCAGTCGAAGCAACGGGGCAAGCTTCCCACTGAGCCGGCACGCTTCTTGTTCAACCTTGCCCGATCGATCCTTACAGCAACCGGGATGGGCAGGTTCCATGCAGCGACGCAGGTTTCTCGATTCGAGCTTGATGGGCGGTGCCGCGGCGACGGCTGCACTCGTGGCGGCCCCCAGCGTGATCCGCGCCCAGGAGAGCTTTTCCTGGCGGATGACCAACGCCTACGGGCCGAACGCCCCCCTTCTACACCGTGGGCCCCGGCAGCCCCGAGGCATTCATCGCCAATGTGGCTGCCATGTCGGGTGGCCGGCTCACTATCCAGGCTTTCGCCGCGGCCGAGCTCGTGCCCGCCTTGGAAGGCTTCGATGCGGTGACCTCCGGCGTCGTCGAGATGAACGCCGCCAACTCGTAGCTCTGGTCGGGTTGCACCTTCGCTGCCCAATAGTTCACCACCGTGCCCTTCGGCATGAGCTTCATGGGGCACATGGCCTGGCTCTATCACGGCGGTGGGCTGGAGCTCTGGCAGAAGGTCTACGAGCCCTTCAACATCGTGGCCTTCCCGCTCAACAATACGGGCGTGCAGATGACCGGCTGGTTCCGCGAACCGGTGGGGAACCTCGCCGACTTCGAGGGGCTGCGGATGCCCACCCGCGGCCCGGCTGACCCTGCATGCTCTCGCCGAACGAGATCCTGGCGCTCGCCATGGTCGCCTCCTTCTTCGCCCTCCTGCTCGCCGGTATCCCGGTCGGCATCGGCATCGCGACCTCGGCCTTGCTGTTCGGCTATCTGGGCTTCGGGCCGATGCTCTTCAGCCTGCTGCCGTCACGGGTTTTTGGCGTCGTCACCAACTATTCGCTGATGGCCGTCCCGCTTTTCGTCTTCATGGGGGTGATGCTGGAGAAGTCGCGGCTCGCCGAGGAGTTGCTCGATGTGGTCGGCCACCTCTTCGGCCGCCTTGCCGGTGGGATGGCCGTCGGCATCGCGCTCGTCGGCGTTCTCCTGGGTGCCTCGACCGGCATCGTCGGGGCCACCATCGTCACCCTCGGCCTCCTGACCCTGCCGGCACGCTTGCGCCGCGGCTAGGCCAAGGGGTTGGCCACCGGCACGATCTGCGCGTCGGGCACGCTCGGCCAGATCATCCCACCCAGCCTCGTGCTCATCCTGCTCTCGGAGGTGCTCGGGCTTTCGGTTGGCACGCTCTTTGCGGCCGCCATGCTGCCGGGCCTCGTCCTTGCCGCGATCTACGTGCTCGCCATGATCCTGGTGGCGGCCTGGCGGCCCGAGCTCGCCCCGCCCATCGATGCGGGGGAGCCGGTGGCGATGAGCCGGGGGGAGCTCTCGCGTCGCGTCGTGACCGTGGTCCTGCCGCCGCTCGGCCTCGTCATCGCGGTGCTGGGCTCGATCATCGGCGGTGTGGCGGCCCCGACCGAGGCGGCCTCGATGGGGGCCATCGGCGCTCTCCTCATCGTCATCGCGGCACGAAAGCTCAGCCTGCAGCTGCTCTTCGCCGTCGCCAGGGCGACGCTTCTCATCTCGACGATGGTCTTCTTCATCCTGATCTGTGCCCAGGCCTTCGCCCTCTCGTTTCGCGGGCTCGGTGGCGAGCAGCTGGTGCATCGGATGTTCGAGTGGGTGCCAGGCGGGGTCACCGGCAGCCTGATCTTCCTGCTCGCCCTGAACTTCGTGCTCGGGCTCTTTCTCGAATGGATCGAGATCACCTTCATCGCCCTGCCGCTGTTCCTGCCCTTCTTCATCCAGAACAACGTCGATCTGGTCTGGCTCGGCGTCCTCGTCGCCTTGAATCTGCAGACCTCGTTCTTGACCCCACCCTTCGGCTGGGCGCTCTTCTTCCTCGAGGGCGTGGCGCCACCCGGGGTCGGCACGGGCGACATCTATCGCGGCGTGCTGCCGTTCATCGGCCTGCAGCTGCTGGCCGTGGCGGTCGTCTTCCTGTTGCCCGGTCTCGCGACCTCGCTGCCCGAGGCGATCGGCTGCTAGGGCCGGTCAGCCGCCGAGAGCGCGGCCGAGGTCCGACCGGCGGCTCAGCTGCGCTCGGACCACGTCCCGTCGCTGTTGCGGCAGGCGATGCCGACCATCGTCTCCGGCCGGCCGCCGACGATGATCTCGGTCGTGTACTCGCGGCAGGCTTGGCCCGAGCCGGCGAGGCTGCCCTGGCGGGTCGCCACGGTGTAGCCGCTGTTGCCGGTATTCGGGTTTTCCCAGGTGATCGGCTCGCCCACCGGTGCACTCATCGCCCGGCTCCAGCTCTGCTCCGCATAGAGCCGATCGGCGCGGTCCAGACTCTCGCCGGCGGCCGAGCCCAGCAGGAGACCGCCGATGCCACCCAGTGCAGCGCCGGTGCCGATGGCAATCGCGTTCTTGCCGCCACCGCCGAGCGCATTGCCGGCGAGACCGCCGAGAACTGCACCGCCCACGGCGCCGACGGCGGCACCCGTGGCCTGCTTCGGGCCGACCTCGCTCGTGCCGGGTGCCGTGCACGCACCGGCCAGCAGGGCGACGCCGGCAACAGCAGCCAAATGAGACTTACGCATGGTCTTCGATCCCTTCTGGTTCGTCAGGAAAACGGCGACGGGCGACGCTGCATCCCTTCGACCAATGATATTCGCCCGAATTCCTTACGATTCCATTGCCAAAATGATGAAGAAACCGGCACCTCGATCGTCGTGCGTCGCTCAGCCCGCCTTCCTGGCCTCGGTCGTCGCGTCCTCCGCCTCGTGCAGGAAGGCGCGGGCGGCCTCGTCGGCCCGGCGCATGCCGGCCTCGCGTACGGCCGTGTCGGGCAGCTTCTCGAGCTTCGTGTATTGCGGGTGGTGGTGCGCCTTGAACGGGTTGTTGGTCGCCTTGTTGTAGCAGCAGATCAAGAGCCGGCGCGGCTGGTCCGAGGTGTTGGCGGCCGAGGCATGCAGCGTGTTGGCGTGAAAGAAGACCGCGTCACCGGGCGCCATCTCGCAATGGACGAGCTCGAGCCGCTCGATGGCGTGCTCGACCCGCTCGACATCCGCCCCGGTCTGCCCGGCCACCCGGCCGTGCTCGATCCGGCCCATCAGCTGGCTACCTTTCAGCATCTGCATGCAGCCATTGGCCCGGGTCTGCGGGTCGACCGCGATGCCGACCGAGAGCATGTCGGGAAAGAGGCAGCCGTTCTGGTACCAGTAGCCGTAGTCCTGGTGCCATTCCCAGCGCCCGCCATGCCCCGGCATCTTCATGGTGAGCTTGGAGTGGTAGTGGTAGACCTCGCCACCCAGCAGCGCAGCAGCGCCACCGGCGACCCGCTGCGAGCGGGCCACCGCCCCGAAGACATCGTTGCCAGGATGATTCCAAAGGGCCAAGGCCGTCGATCCGCCCTCGCTATCGGCGATCTTGAGCACGTTGCGCCGAATGGCCGGGTCGGTCTCGATCATCGTGCGCATCAACTCGACCTCGTCGGGCGCGAAGTAGCCGCGCTTGATGACGAAGCCATCGCGCGCGAAAGCAGCTGCGTCGGCAGCGGTGATCGATCCGAACATGCTGTCCCCCCGGTTCTGTTGTCTGCCTCCCTACCGGCGCGGCACCACGCGCCGGATGCCCGCACTATGCCATAGCGTGTGGCGGATGTAACCGTGCGATGACATCGCAGCGTAGTCGCCTGCCACCCAAAACTCGAGCCGGCGGTGCTACCGGCTTTTCGTCACAAATTGGCGGTCGACCAATGCCGAATTGCAGGAACTACCTATCCATAACCCTCAGGCCGCTCCATCTTCAGGCAGCCAGCCCATGC